>CAZXVR010000001.1:0-42168 GCA_964644485.1 uncultured Candidatus Poseidoniales archaeon
ACCACCCAGACCGCATCGTCGTTTGGCCTGGTTACTTCGATTCAAAGGTCAGCCGAAGGTCTGGTCGCCGGGTTTCCAAGAACCGTTCAGTAGTCAACCCCACACTCGATGGGTTGGCTTATGCCGCCCGTAGTGCTGGTATTCGTAAGATGAAACGCGAGGAGGATACCTGCCATCCATCTCGGCCCCATGTACAAGAAGGGCGATTGTGGATTTCAACCGTAGATGCTCTCTCAGCCACTGGAGCCGATTCCAAAGAAGGAATCCTTCAGGCGATTGGAACCGCATGGAATGACCAACAATCTGAAGCAAAGGAAGCCGAGAAGGCAGCCAAAAAGAGCGGTCCAAAGGTTGGTGATCGCCGTGGACAAAGTCAGCGTAAGTCGTTCAAGGCAGGGAAAGGTCGCAAACCCAGTGAGCGTCGCAAGCGCCGCAAGTGAATTCACTCAACTTCGATATTGGGCATGGGTACCGCACGAATCCAACCGAAGGCATCCGCTTCCGCTTGGGTTTGAATTCCAGTAAGTGAATCATACAGTTCTCGTGTAACCGCGCCGACTTCGTTGTTGCAATACATTGTGCAGATATCACCGTGGCAAATCGATCCAATCGGGCTAATCACCGCAGCTGTGCCCGCACAGAAACACTCGTCTGCTTGTAATACAAATTCGATATCGACCTTCTCTTCCCTGACTTCGTAACCCTTGCTTCGAGCCAAATCAATAATTGATGCTCGAGTGATTCCGGGTAGAATGGTTCCAGTCAACTCAGGTGTGTGGATGATCCCATCTTTGACACAGAAGAAATTCGCAGCACCGACTTCTTCGATGTATCTGTGTTCCACCGCATCTAGGTAGATGATTTCAGCAAACCCTTCGCCCTTTGCACCCTTTGAGGGCATCATTCCTGGTGCATAGTTTCCAATCGCCTTGACACCACCAGAACCACCGGGACAAGCGCGATGATATTCATCACTGACCTTCAGAGAAATCGGGTGCATTCCGCCCTTGAAGTAAGGTCCGACCGGACAGACATAGATCATGAACGTGTATTCTGGTGCTGGAGACACTCCGAGAATGGCGCCGGTACCCCACAACACGGGGCGAATGTAGAGGGCGCCTTTTCCGGTGGGTGGTACCCAACGCGCATTGGCAGCGACCACGCTTTCGATGGCATTGATGAACATCTCTTCTGGAACCGGTGGCATCCCCAATCGCTTCGCACCATTTTGGAGTCGAGCCGCATTGCGTTCAGGTCGGAATAGAACAATTCCACCGTTTACACTTCGCTGCGCCTTCATCCCTTCAAACAGGCCCTGGCCATAGTTGAGAACGCCTGCGGCTGGAGAAATGGTGATGTCTCCAAAGGGCATCATCTCCCCTTCTTCCCATTCTTCTCCGAGTTTACAGGTGGCGACATACATCGTGTCCGTTGGAGTAAACGAAAAGGTGAGTGCGTCCCAGTCAATTTGCTCTTCCATCGAAATCACCCCCGCATCTGCGTATCTGACTGCCCCGCCAACGCAAGGGGTGGTTCTCAACCATTCCGCCTGCCTTTTCTCTAACTTATTGCAGCCACGCACCCCCATAGAATTCAAAGACACCCGCCGCAATCAAGGCACATGTCCGCCGAAGAGGAGGCCTGTATTGTCGCGGCTTCCTACCAAGGCACTGGTTCGCAAACGGTCGTCGAACTGTGGTTACGCGCACGCGAGGGCCATTCTACGCTACTGTTGGTTCATGGATTACGGCCATTCCTTGAAATTGCAGTTATTGGAAAAGCAGCGGATTTGCCAACTGACATCGAAGAGCGATTGGAAAAGGTTCGCAAGATTAAGGATGTCACACTGATTCATTCACCAGTCGATAAGTGGACTGATTTAGGCACCAAACCACATTGGAAGGTCGAGGTCAAGCAACCCTACAATGTACCAAAAATTCGAGACGCTCTGAAATCCGATGGCTGGGTAGTGACCAGTGCTGACATCATTTTCCCCCAGCGTCTACTGCTCGACCTCGATTTGGGTCCTCATATCTCTTGGAAAGGCGAATTGCTCCCAAAGGATGGCGACGCCATTCGCGATGCTGGTGGAAGGGGATTGTATCCGACCGATCAGGTGGCGCGCTGCCATATCGATGATTTACGCGCAATCGAAGCATTCGCTGCACCGTTTGTGACCTTTTCATTCGATTTGGAAACCAGCATCGAAACCGGCCGAATTCTATGTGCCGCGGCAGTGGTTGAACAGAATGGGAAAAGTGAGACACATACTTTCAGAGGCGATGAGCGCGAGATGCTCGAAGGCTTGACACGCCTAGTGCGTGACAGTGACCCCGATATCATTACTGGATACAATATCGACAATTTTGATTTGCCGAAAATCAAGGAACGAATGGAGGAATTGGAAGATTCCAAGGATCGATTGACCAGAGCGATGCTCGCCGGTTGGGGACGAGTTCCCATTACTGAAGAAGCGTGTAAAGGAGGCAGGCGCGGTGCCCCCATATTGGCGAATCGTCAACAGAATCGCAAGTGGACGCTGAGCGGTCGCTGTGTCATGGACGCTTGGTGGGAAGCGCGAATGACCCTTCGTCCCAAGCGCGAGACGCTCAAGTTCGTCTCAGAACTATTGTTCCCAGAACGAGAAGAACTCCGCAAGATGGATGTCGATGCCAGCCGTATGGATGAGGAATGGGCGGCTCGCCCAGATGTCGTTCTCGAATATTGTGCTCAGGACGCACTGCTACCGATTGAGATTCTGGATGCCATTTCAGCTACCGCACGAAAGGAGGCACTCGCAGCTGTTGGCATGGTGCCACTTGAAACTACGATTATTGGATCAACCAGTCAATGGTTGGATAGCCTCGTCATTCGTTTGGCGGATCGAGAAAACATTGCGGTTCCCATGACGCGACGAGGAGGCAAATCAGACGCCATCACCGGTGGCTACGTTCATGATATTGAAGGAGGACGTTACCCATGGGTTGCCGTACTCGATTTCAAATCGATGTACCCCTCAATAATGATCACAAACAACATTTGCCATACAACGCGAGTTGACAGCACAGACGAATCTTCAGAAGTCAACCAATCGCCGAGTGGCACGAAGTTCCTGAAGAAGGAGGTCCGCGAAGGATTGGTTCCACGTTTGCTACAGGATTTGATGGCACAGCGGGATGAGCACAAAGCGCTGATGAAAAGCGCCGAAGATGAATCCACACGGATGTTCCATGATCAAATGCAATCTGCGGTGAAAATCCTGATGAACACATTCTACGGTGTATTCGCCTCTGCCTTCTATCGGTTTACACATCCCGATATTGGTTCAGCCATTACCGCTTGGGCTCGTTCCAACATCAAGAAAATCATTCACGCACTGGAAAAAGAAGGCCATCCAGTGGTCTATTCAGATACAGATTCGGTCTTTGTTTCGGCCCCCGAAGAAGGCAAAGAATCCTTGGTTACCTTCGGACATGAATTGGCGAATCGCTTCACCAAAGAGGGTGCAGAACTTGAATTTGAGAAAGGCCTCTCAGTTTTCTTCAGCCACGGCGCAAAGAAGCGCTATGTCGGTCGCGTGGTTTGGCCCGAAGAGGACTTGTTGATTCGTGGCTATGAGGTTCGAAGAACCGATTCATTTGATTTGCTCAATAAGACGATGATGGGCACATTCGAACGAATTCTTGATGGGGATGAAGAAGGGGCATACAAGCATGTCATTGGATTGATTCGCTCGGTCAAGGCAGGTGAAGTCGAGGTGGCAGATCTCATCCTTAGTCGGTCTTGCAAAGGCAAGGTCCTCAAAGATGGAACCGTTGATTTCTCTGTTTATTCCAATCCCGATGGACTGCCATACGTCCAAGCTGCAAGGAAACGGATAGCACGGGGGTTGCCCTTTACACCCGGGATGAAAGTCAGTTACATTGTCACTGCTGCAAAGGATGAAAATGGCCGACAAGCCGTCGAGCCTTGGCTGGTTGCTGAGACCGGAGATGCGCCTCCTATACCCGATTGGTCGTTTTATGCCGAACGTCTGGCTCGTGCAATGGGAAGAATCACTGAAGTGTATGGTTGGTCGGACAAAGAGTTGCTTGCGGGTAGCCGCCAACAGACGTTTGATTTCTTCTGACGCCGTAGGCGTCCATTTTAGCGAATGGTTGATGACGGGCAAACGCCCCCTTGGGTTCATGCGACGCGTCACAGTGCTGTTCACCGCCACCCTTCTACTGGCCACTGCAATGGCTGGGTGCCTTGAAACGATGTCGAGTAATTCAGCTCCCATCGTCTCGTTTACAATCTCACCCTCTGGAACGGTCAAAGTTGGAGACACGGTCTCTTTTGATGCTTCAGCAACACGGGATCCAAACAACGATCAAATGACCTTTGAGTGGAATTTTGGCGATGATAATACACAGGAAGGCATCGGATTGTCCACGGTGACTCACACTTACAATTCTGAAGGACCCAAGACGATCACGCTTACCGTAACCGATAGCGGAGATATGGCTGGCATAGAAACGAAGAACATCGTCGTGGCATCTGCAGATGCAGTTCTACCAACAGCTTCAATCAACCACTACAAAGACGATGACTGCACGGGTGAAAATCCACCTGCAGGCACATTCATCCTCGCCTGGATTTGTGAAGAAGAGATGGAGACCAGCGACGATACAGTGGACACTATGACCACGATTCAATTAGATGGTTCAGACTCAGCAGCGGGCGATTCCAGTTCGTATCTAACAGATTACGAATGGGATTTGGATATCAACGTTGACAGTGATGGAGATGGCGACACGGCCAACGATGTTGACAAGACGGGTGAGAACGCGGAGTGGACCAATGTTTGGCCAGGAGAATACGAAATCCGTCTCACAGTCACGGATAATCAAGGATTCATTGATACCATGGACATGGATGTTTTCGTCAATTATCGAGGTGCTTGGGCTGAATTCACGATTGATGGAAATGGAACATCTGGCTCCGGTACGGTGACGTTCGCCTATCCGGTAACCTACAATCAGGATACAGGCAATACAATTCGGTATGTCAAGATTCAATTCACCTACCCAAAGCAAGATGATGACTGGGCGATTGGTGGCGAACAAAGCAGCAATTCACTGGATGCATATGTGTACAATGGTAGCCAATCCGACTCAGATACTGAAGAGGTTGCCAATACAACGTACCTTGACGATGAACAACGGACTGCAGGCGATTGTTCTGACGATGATCGCTGTGTTGATCTTCGATTAAGCACACAGCATTTCCGAAACTACCTAGATGGCCAATGGACTGTAGATTTGATAAACGAACAATGGCACGATACTACTGTGAAATCATTCGTCATCATTTTGGAGTACAAGTAAACCCATTTTGGCGTTACAGTATTGCATTTGAGCGCGCTTCATAGTATCCTTTTGTGAAGGATGCCTTCATATATGGGAGTTGGGTCGGCGGGACGCTCAAAGGAAGGACTCAACATGGGATCTCAGTGGGAAGATAAGAAAAAGCCGCACCTAAACATTGTATTCGTAGGTCACGTCGACCACGGTAAATCGACCACAGTCGGTCGTTTGCTACTCGACACTGGCCACATCGAAGACCACGTTATTGAAAAGAACGAGAAGCTAGCACAGGAGATGGGCAAGGCCGGATTCGGTCTCGCATACGTTATGGATGGACTGAAGGAAGAGCGCGAGCGTGGAATCACGATCGACGTTGCTCACAAGGAACTATTCACACCGAACTACTACTTCACAATCATCGACGCACCAGGTCACCGTGACTTCGTGAAGAACATGATTACTGGAACCAGTCAGGCTGACGCCGCAGTTCTCTGCGTTGCAGCAAACGACGGTGTCAATGCGCAGACCAAGGAACACGCTTTCCTCGCGCGCGTATTGGGTGTTAAGCAACTCATCGTCAACATCAACAAGATGGATATCTCTGGTGTAGACTACAGTGAGGACAAGTTCAACAGTGTCAAGGAAGAAGTCAGCACTCTGCTAAAGATGGCTGGATTCAATCCTGCTGATGTTCCAATGGTACCATGCTCGTCTTTCAATGGTGAAAACCTGTACAACAAGAGTGACAACATGGGCTGGTATAGCGGTCCAACACTCTTCGAGTGCATCGACGGCATCCAGATGCCACCCAAGCCAACCGACCGCCCTCTACGACTTCCTATTCAGGATGTTTACAAGATCAGCGGTATCGGAACAGTGCCTGTTGGTAAAATCGAAACCGGTATTCTCAACGCTGGTAAGACAGTTGTCTTCAACCCTAGCCAGAAGTCGGCTGAGGTCAAGAGCATCGAGATGCACCACACAATGGTCGACAAGGCAGAGCCTGGCGACAACGTTGGATTCAACGTTCGTGGACTATCCGCACAAGACATCCGCCGTGGTGACATTGCAGGATACGCAGACAGCGAGCCAATGTTCGTTCGTCACGACGAGACCTTCGTTGGTCAAATCCAGTTGATGGACATCCCCAAGGCAGTTGCTGCTGGATACACTCCTGTGTTCCACGCACACACCGCTCAGGTTGCAGTTCGCTTCGTCGAACTCTTGGAGAAGACCTCCAAGGCAGGCAAGGAAGCCAATCCGGCTTTCCTTGTGACAGGTGATGCTTGCCTGATTCGGTTCCAGCCTACAAAACCGATGGCAATCGAGCAGATGGATGCTTTCCCCGAACTTTCCCGCTTCGCAATTCGCGACATGGGTAAGACGGTTGCAGCAGGCGTTTGCATGAAGATTGATAAGAAGTGAAATTCTTACTGATTCAACAAACCATCGGAAAAGGGATGCATCATGCCAACGGTTACCACCATCAAATTGACTGGTGAGAACCACGTTGACATCGACGAAGTATGTGCATCCATTCGCAACATCAGCGAGCAAACAGGCGTTCAGTTGCGCGGACCAATTCCGCTACCTACACGACGTTTGGTTGTCCCTTGCCGAAAGGCACCTGATGGCGAAGGGAGTGAGACATGGGATCGCTGGGAGATGCGAATCCACAAGCGTCTCCTTGAATTGGTCATTGGTAGTGCCAAGGAAGAAGGTGCACTCCGTCAGGTAATGCGAATTCCCATCCCTGACACGGTCACCATTGAACTCAGCCTGCGTTCAGTCTCTTGAACACAGTTTTCTCTACTCGAGAGTTACTGCTTCGGCCCAACCTGCGGCAATGAGAGTTTGAGCCACCAATGAACTACAATTGAATGAATCTCCTTCAAGGAGTTCGATTTCTTCTCCAGATTCATCTAGGATTGGCTCAGGCATATCCCTGAGAATTCGAAGTCGCATCATTCCACTAACTTCCCCCTCGTTTGAGTCGGGACTTGCACTAGAATCCTCTTCGGACACCATGGGTTCAGAAATTTCAGGATATTCTTCCATCATTGAGACACGATCCTCTTCATCAAAATCTGGATCTTCCCATACCTCCGCGACATCTTGTTCGATTTCCGGTGGCTTTTGTCCTGTCAACCCATCAGGGCTGTCGACGAATTGATCAAGTTGAGCATTCCCGGCGGGTGTGGTGGGTTGAGGCACCAATTTGGCATTGAGAATTCCTTGTTGTAATCCATTCCACGAAACATTTCGTTTGTATTGTTCAATTAATTCTGACACCCCTACGTGGAAAGCTCGCTCAGCCCCATCTTGGCGCTGCCAATCAACGGGTGAAAGATTTGCATTTCCTTCCACTGCCACAGCGTCACCAAAGGGAGTACTTGCAAGATTGGCAAGGGCAGCATGATTGACAAAGGCGTTCAATCGGTGTCTTGTCAAATCCGCAATCGCTCTACGCAAGTTTGCCTGTCGGCGTGTAAGTGTTTGAGTTCGTGGTGAAAATCCCTCTACGCGATTAATTTCAGCCAATTCCAATTCAATCGATTGGAGCAACTGTGAGCACACATGCCAGAAATCTGGGCGTGGTAGATCTACTGGCAAGGCATGCTTTGCTTGCATTCTCAGTAGCGCATGGAGTTGTGCTTCAACCGCCTCTAACTGAGGTCCTTGTAGCACTTCTTGCTCGACCATATGCCCACCGCGAACCGTCTCTCCTCCGTGCCGGTAAATGAACCATTCACTTGCATAGCGCCCTACGGGCGCTCTACTCAGCCATCCGTTGTGTTCAAACCCACAGCCGAAGGTGGCCTGTCCGAGGTGAAGCCATGCGAACCGCCACCCTACTGGTTTTGCTGATGCTCTTTGCTCCGTTTGCACAAGCCATCGATAGCCCCTACATTGGCGATTCAGAGGTCATTGTTCAACCGAATGGAAATGGAGTTCTATCCAATCTCACAGAAGATTCATTCGAAATTCCAGTAAATTCGACGATTATCGACGGTTGGGTCAACGTATCTACAGGCGCCAACGGAGATGGGGGTACGGGTCAGCATTGGATTGCTGACAACCCCTCTCTCAATTTCAGTCACGGAGAATTTGATGGCACCTCAATTTCAGTGTTTGAAAATGAGTTGACTCTCGGCGTCAATCATACAGTGGGCCGCCTCGATGATTTGGAAACACTATCTCTACAATTTCAGCAGTACACCACTGGAGGAAGTGCCGATGTATGGCGGATGTCGGAACCCTCTCAATTCAATGGCGCCTTTGCGATGAATTACAGTGCAAGGCAGGCCGCAGGAGGCCTCATTCCCTCACTTGCTAGTGATGGATCATTGATTGCCGCCACTCTCCCAGAAGATTCGTTGCCTGCAGGTACCTATGCTTGGCTGACCTCACCTCCCAGTTCCATACCTACTTTGGCCAATCACTGGAAATTTTCATTCAATCATTGGTATCATCTACATCACACAAATCAGAGTACAGGTTCATCAGGTGCGTGGGTAGAAGTCAGTATAGATGGTGGTGTAACTTGGAATTATGTCGAACCAATTGGTGGATACAATTGGAACATCTCATCATCAGCCCCAGTTCCAAATGGAGCCAGTGGTTCAGGATTCGGTGTTTTTGGGGGGCCTGATGCAAGTGGATGGATTAATTCAACATTCGACATCACACACCTGCACCACTCTACTGCAATTGGAATGCAACATCGATTCGTTGTTTGGACCGATCCTGCAGGCACGGTCGATCGACCCGGTTGGTATGTTGATGAAGTCACCATTTCCAATGATGGTGAAACGCCAGGGTCGTGGTTCCATGGCTCCTTGACTGGCGAATATGCCGCAGATGCTCACGCCCATCTGACCATTCCAATTCAATTGAACACCAGTTCGGGCACATCTGGAGCTTGGATGATTCGATATTGGACCGACTTTGATTTGGAGGGCGGTTCGTGGGACAAATTTGAGGTGCGAGTTTCCAGCGACAACGTATCTTGGCATCGCATGTCTCCTGTTGGGGGGATACCCGGTCCCTATGGGTTGACCGTTGGTGGCCAGACAATAATGGAGGACACAGGAGGTTGGATTGAAGTTTCACACCCCTTCCCTTCATCGTTTACAGTTCCAAGCAATGGCAGCTTGATGCTTCGAATCACAGTCGAAACCGATCAAATGCCATCATCAGGATATGGTGGTTCACTAGACCCTCCTGAAGGGGTATTCATCGATGATATGAGCATCACTCGTACACAGGCTGGAACGACTGATGTAATGTGGTCAGAGAACTTCACTACCAATGGAGGCTATTGGCATGGTCTATTGCCTGGTGGCATCTATGATCAATGGCAATATCTGAGCAATTGGGGAAACAATGGTCCATGGGAGACCACATGGTCATTCGAAGGAGCCCCATTAATTGCAGATGGTTGGCATGTACAAACACCGTATGGGCAGGCATGGGAGTTTGGTGCCGTTTCCAATGCGAGTGGCTGGGGCCCCTCATCATGGCCAAGCGGACAGATAGGTGTTGCAATGGGTCTCGATAATCGACATGCTGCTAATTCATGGTCGCACCTGATTAGTCCATCCTATCATATTCCAGCGGGGGCTAGTGCAAGGGTATCGTTCGACCATTTCATTTGTGCTGAACCTGGGTGGGATGGGGGTGCACTCTACACCAGTGTAGACAATGGAACCTCCTGGCAAATCTATGGACAGGACATTCCCTTGTTTTACGATGTTCAGCATTGGAATAATGCACAATCTCCACTGTACCAGAAATGGGTATGGGATGGTTCCAATCAGAAAGGTGGTGGCTGCTCATCCAACAAATCATTCACTCACGTTGAAGGGGACTTGTCCAGCTTCGGCGGTCAAGATGTCATGCTCCGCTTCTCATTTTTCTCAGATCCATTCATCGAAATGGATGGGTGGTATATTGACGATGTGGGGGTCATTGTAGATTGGTTTGAATCCAATGGGTCATGGACCAGTGACCTGATTTTAGACAACCCATATGGGTTTGCTCCGACGATAGATGTTGATGCCAATGTGCCTGATAGCGCTTGGGTAAAGGCATCATTGGTCGATGCGAATGGTATACTCTTGACGGGTTTGTATGAGTCCGAGAATATCTCATACCCAGTTCTTCCGTCAGGTGATTCGTATCGAATCCGTGTGGAATTTGGAACTACTGATCACCAACTCACCCCCCGAATTGTGGGATTACATTCTGGTGCAGTTCGAATCTTGAATACCGCTGATGGGACCAATGGTTGGAACATTCCTCCTGCCTTAGCACACGACGACATCGATGGCAATTTATCGAATCCAACCCTCAATACAATCCGAATATCGGCTTCATCAGCATATGGGGACGCCCCAATCGAGGAGGTATCGATTATCGCTGAATCTGCAGGTGCGGTGTTCCAATTATGGGACGGCCAAGGAACACTCCTTGCAAGTGGCATGTTGAACAATCAGAGTATCGTATTGCCTCATGCAGCGGTCAACATTCGCCCCACAATCGACCTTCAACCGGGTGGATGGGTTCGCTATGCCTCGTTCACAGGGCACCTCGGAGCGCCGATGACCAACGGCACGCTCGATGTAGGAGGGGATGGAATCATCGATTGGTCTTGGGATTTTGAGCCCTATGGTGCCTTTGGATGGTATGATGGCCATCATCTACAGAACAACACATCTCAACCGCAATGGGGGTCCCCATGGGCCGTAATTGACGAAGGTATGGTGCTCTATGCAGATGCTGATATCACATGGACGTGGGCAAATGGCATTCATGATTCGATGCAAGCTGGAGAATATCGAATTCTAGAATATCCTTTGACTTCAATCCAAAACCAATCTGAACCCTCACATTTCTCGTTCATTGGTATTGCAATCTCATGGGAATCTACCGATTCAATAACAGAATTGGGTTCTACACTTCGTGATATTCAATCAGATGCCGTGAACGGAACCGGGCCCGCAACCATCCACTCTGGCAATTTGCAGATTCCAATTGTCCTTGAAGCAGATCAGGGTGGTGTTGCCCTCACTGGTTCCATTTCACATGCTCAACGAATTGTGAATGAAATCACTTCTGTGCCGAGTGGGACCATGGTTCCAGATGAGAATGTGACAATTGTAACGTATCATTCTCATCTCTTTGATCGAGGCCTGTTAGATGTGGCGATTTTACGCCTACAAACAAGTGAAGGCATTGACATCGAGATCCATATTGATGATTTATCAGGGCAACCAATTGCTACGCAAGTTTTCGGTTCTGAACAAATGCTACTCCAATCGTTTATTCTACAACCAGTGAGTGATGCTTCATATCAAATTCAGTGGAATTTACAGGCCCAATGGACTTTTGATGATCAAGATTGGATTCGAGTATTGGCTGAAGTGGTTGAATTCGATGGATTTACCCTTGGACCGGGTCATGCCATGATTGGTGGTTCTAACCATCAAGCGATGGAGAACGATTTGGAAGTGGTTTCTTGGGATGTTAGAGATGAACAATCACGCCTTTTGTCAAATACGTGGGATGCGAGATACCCGCTACACGCGAAAGCAGGTTCTACCATTGACGTATCAGGAGTTGTTAGGTTCGAGGGCCAAGCCAATCAGCACCCTTCAGCAGATGCCTATCGGGTCGCTTTGGAACTTGAGACAAACAACGGAACCCTGCAATCGATTGGCCAGAGTGGAATCGGTGGTCATTTTGACGCGAGTATCGAATTGCCAATGACACCAGGCAACGTATCAATCTCACCATGGATATTGCAAATCGGTCCATCAGGCATACCGACTTTAGGTGCAGAGGATGCTTCTGGTGGGTCCCTATCGATCGAAGTTCGAGTTGATTCGGGACACCCTTCGCTTGGTCCTCTGATGATTCATACCCCTGAAGGGGGTCAACTGGCCGACGGCAACATATTGTCTCCTGAACGAACCATTCCATTCTGGATTGAAGTTCACGATGATGAACTATTGCAATCCTTCGTTAATTTGAGGTGCTGGTTCGAAACCTACGATGATGTCGATCAAGATGGTATCCCTGACGAGATTGAGTATGGTGAATCCATGCAGTTCCTTGGTGGTGCGCCACGGGGTACAATCCGTGTTGATTTCCCTGCTGTAAGTATCGCCGGGATGGAAGATGGCGATCGAATATCATGTTACATTGACGGAAGCGATTTTGCAGGATTCCCATACTCCGATGCAGGCGAACCAGGATTTGACAACGATTTGGCAACAATGGTGATTGAAACCCAACAGCCTACCCAGGTTTCCTTGCCATCGATTACACTAGATCGGCATGAAGACATGGCTTTATTGCAAGGTATCGAGCACACGTTTTCATTCACCTTCCAAGATGGAAACGGCCTCAATTCCATTGATTTAATCGAAATAGATGTTTCAGGTGATGGACAAGGAATCATCCAATACTATCCACTACAGGATCGATTGACAACGGACGAAGAATCTTCCATCGTCCCACTGGATATCGTGACTGAATCACTAGGTGATGATGCATATCGAGTCGCTGTATCCTTTGCGATTGATTTCCATGCACCTGACGCCTGGTTAGAAGGTGCATGGGTCCCATCACTTCGAATGATTGAGGACGGAGAACTGGTTTCAAGTGGCGCGACAAATCTAGAACATCTAGGATGGGCGTTGGACAATCGATTGATGTGGAATGTCGATGAGATACTCGATTTAACAATCCCATCGATGCCTGCATATGAGAACAGGCTTAACCTTCAACCCGGCGACTCCATGCATTTTCAAGCGTCAGTTTCGCATAGAGAAACCAATGTTCCCCTTGCTATTCATTTGCCAACATTTTCTGAGATTCATGTGACAATCGAAGGAGGCACCAACCCATATTCAGCTTTGCACGAATCGAACGGTGCAGGGTTTAGTGCTACGATTGATTTTGAAATAGGCCATTGGCCAGGTCCGATTCATATGGTTCAATTCGGTTTGGCAAACAAGAGTGATTTGAACTCAAGTTTACCAGACATGGCATTTGAAGTTGCAATCGACAATGTTGCACCAAGAATCGAATTCCAATCTACAAGCCTTGTACATCTTCGATCTGATACTCTCAATAATCAGCTTGTAGCATTCACTGTTATCGATGAAGGTGGAATGGGCGACCAAGGTCTAGAAGTCCATTGGAAATTCCGTCGCGGTGGAATAGACATTATTGGCTCTGAGGGGCATATGGATATGGGCTTAGGTGTCCATTCCGATTCATCATGGGTCTACTCAAATTATGTTGATTTCACCCCTGCAACAGACGTATACCCCAATGATTTGTTATTGGTTTGGGTTGAAGGTCAAGATTTGGCTGGCAATGCGCTTGAGGGACCCGGTACCCAAGATATTCCACGAATTCCAGCCTTTGAAGTGATGCATTTCACACCTGAACTACTTTCCATATGGACTGATCCACCTGCCCCAGAAGTTGGGCAAAATATCCGTATTGATGTTCGAATTAGCAATCTTGGAAATCTAGGGGGAAACCTCACAGCAGGTATTTGGGCATGGGAATCCAGAACAAATACGGGCCTCCAAATCATCGATTTGAGCAGCCAAAACATATCGCTTGACCCTCGGCAAGCAACGCTGGTATCGTTTCAATTTGAAGCATGGAGGGAAGGGGATCTACAAGTATATCTCATTCTCGATGAAAATGAATCATCTCGCATCCCCATCGACCTCCCTCCAATACGTGAAGAAGGTGCTAGTCTGAGTTGGTTTGAACGGGTATTTGGGGATGGGCCATTGGTTGTCAGTCTCCTCATCCTAGCATGCACCGCATTGGGTTTTGGAACTGCTTTACTGTGGCTTCGAGAGGAAGATGAGGAAACCGATGACGAGTGGGATGGTGAAAGTCGGGACTGGCCGGACCCACCCACTGAGTTCCCCGACGAAACTCCACCCCCAATCCCACCGGGGCTGGGGGATGTTGATGAAGAGGAAGAATGAACATTAAGAAATCTGTCGCCGATTCCTCGCAGGGGTTCCCGAGTGGTCAAAGGGGGCGGACTCAAGATCCGCTGTCAAGCGCTTCGCAGGTTCGAATCCTGCCCCCTGCACCAATTGAAAAATTGATTTCCCAATTGGAAAATTCAATTTGAACTCAATCCAATACACCACAATAGCGAGGTTCAAACCCCCCGCACCTTTCGCAGCCCCATGGACGAATCCGAAGACTTCATCCTCGTAGAGGATGAGAATGACTTATCGGAGCCGGAAAACCCCCTCCCAGAGGCCATGCCAGATGCTCAGAAAGTCGCATTAAGTGAGCGTTTTTCCAGATTAACCAAAGGATTGTCTGTTCAAGTGGATGCCGTCAAGGATCGCCTAAAGCCACGCTTAGATGTCGTTGCCGAAGTTGAGGATACAGAAATTCCTGATTCAGAAGACATGTCACTGGAAATTGATGGAGTTCACACCTTTGAATGGCCGATTAAGGGAATGGATTGTCCGGATTGTGCCGCCAAAGCAAAGCGGGCCACGCAAAGATTGCCAGGAGTCCGCAAAGTCAGCATCTCAGCCACCATGGGCACCGCCTCGGTTACAATTGACCTTGGGGAGGGCCATACATCGAAGGTGTCATCTCTTCTCAGCAGTCTTGGTCATGAACCCGATATATCATGGCAGAGAATACAAGGTATAACGGCAACAGGCCTCGCGGAAAAAAATGGAGTTGGGCGTACTGAACTTCGCTTATTGCTAACTCAAGTACCGGGGGTTCTCGATGTTCGGTTTGAAGATGCTAGTGTAGAGTTACAAGTTGTTCCACATATCAGTAAGGAGATTGCGATTGAATTGGAAAATGGATTGGAACGAATCATCGGATCTCGAGCATCACTAAAGGAGGTTCAAAATCGAAGATTGGATTCCGGACAATGGCGTCTTGTTTCAAGTGTACCAGCAATTCTAATCTTGATTGCAATTGTTGTAATTCCCAGCCTAAATGAAAACGTTGTAATGTCATTGACATTGCTTGGAGTAGCTCTTTCGGGGTGGCGCATGTTCCTCGATGCTTGGGGTGGGCTCAAGAACAAAGAGTTCGGGTTTCAATTGTTGACATCCCTCGCCGTGATTGGAGCATTCTTCGGTCAACATTGGTCCGAGGCCCTCATCGTTTCAATTCTTGTTGCTATCGCAGCCCATATGGAAGAATCAGCGTTGATGAAAGCGAGACAAGCGATGCAGGGCGGTTTGGATCGACTTCCGCGCAGGGCACGCCGCGCAGCCTCACAGAAGAAGAAAATAACCAGCATTTCACTGATGCCCACCAGCCAGCAAATGCTCACCACCAATCCCATTTCGGATTGTGTAGATGATGATGATGAAATGGTCTCAATCGAGCTTCTTGAAACAGGGGATCGAATTGAGATTCGCAGTGGAGAAATAGTTCCAGTCGATGGGATTGTAATCGAAGGAATCGGTTCGCTGAATCGTGCTCCTTTAACAGGTGAAAGTATACCCATACGCGTAGCAGAAGGTGACGAGGTTCACGCTGGTTTGGTCCTCGATCGAGGACCGATAATCGTTGAATCTACAGCCATTGGGGTTGCCACTCGTTTATCCGGTCTTATCGACGAAGTTCGCACGTTCCGAGATCGCCCTCCGCGTGTACAAGCAACCCTTGAAACATTCTCCCAGTGGTGGGTTCCTCTCGTTCTGGTTGGTGCACCTCTGATTGGATTGATGACCAGCGATATCCGTCTGACGCTCTTGTTGTGGGTTGTCGCTTGCCCTTGTGCTCTATTGCTGGCCGCCCCCGTCCCTCATGCTGCCGCCCTTTCGACAGCATCACTATCAGGGGTTGTTGCTAGAGGCGGAGATGCGTTGGAGGCGGCAGCTAGAATCGACCTAGCACTGTTGGATAAGACAGGGACACTGACCAGTGGACACCCTCGCCTAGATGAGATTCGTATCCTCAAGGGACAGAAACGTGATTCGATTCTCAAATTGGCCGCGGGACTTGAGCAACGCTCCAACCATCCATACGCCGCAGTCATATTGCGTGAGGCCGAATCAGTCGGTGCATATGATGTGAAATCTCTCAAAGATGGGGATGCAGGCGTCGAAGGGAAACACAGCGGGAAGAAAGTGATGTTTGGGCGTAAGGATTGGTTGATTCGAGAAGGGGTCGAGATATCGGATGACTTGTTGAAAGATCTCAATGCGGATCATGGCCTATCGTTGTTGGCGAAAAATGGCGAAGCAGTTGCAGCATTCACTTTCATTCATGACGATTTACGACCGGGTGCTGCGGAGATGATTCATGATCTCCAATCCATGGGAGTGGCCGTCGAACTTCTCTCTGGAGATGCTCAGGCCGCAGTAGAATCACTGGGTAAAGAAGTAGGAATATCTCCAATGTATTGTAGGGGTGAAATTGACCCAGAAGGTAAGGCACTTTGGGTTGAACGCCGAAGCCAAGGACGCCACACATTGATGGCCGGAGACGGATTTAATGACGCTGCAGCATTGGCGATTGCTGACCTCGGTATCGCTGTAGGAAGTGGTGAGCAAGTCAATCTTGATGCTGCTGATGTTCTCATCCCTGGAGAAGATCCGCGCGCCATCACATCGTTGATTCGAATCGCCAAACGTACGCGTGCAATCGTTCAATTTAACATCGCAATTTCTATTCTGGTCACAGTATTCCTCGTTGGAGCTGTGCTAACGGGATTGGATAGTTTGGCCATTGCTGTGCTCGTGCATGAACTCAGCGTGTTCATCGTTATATTGAATGGTGCGTTTATCGCAACATCCGGCAATAGAATCAATTTATTCTTTTCAGTGTTCATTTCAATCTTCAATGACTATACTGAAGCATTCAGATTGCTCATGTCTAGACAAACCACACAATGAATCAGAACTAACCTTCGCCGCTTTGATATACGCGGATGAACCGACCGGTTATGAGGGGCCACCGGTGAGCAAGATTCGAGTCGATGGCCGCACCATGGCGCTATCCCACCCAACCCGTCTTGCAATGTATGAAGAACTCCTCAATGCTGAGGAAATGTCAACGGTCATGCTGCAAAAGAGCATTGGTGTCACTCGATATCACCTATACCATCACTTACAATCCCTTGAGAAGAATGGATTGGTTGAAAATCACAGAGATGAAGGTCGAGCACGATGGTGGAGGGTTACAGAGAGGATTCCCGTGACCCCTGTAGCCGGTAACGACTGGGTCGGCAACTTACCTACCGAGGCCCGTGCCCTGTTGGAATCCGGCGCTTCAATCCACTTCATTCCAATTCCCGAGGGCTCAAGTGATATTTCAGCTACCAAGAAAACACTCGATGGAATGGCTGAGATATTTGATGTCGAAACCACTCCTTTAACACTCATGCCAAATGGCATTCTTGTCATTGGTCCACCCAAGCGTTCCTAATGGAGGGATACCATGACCGACGAAGTTCAAGAAATTGAATCGAAGGTAGCCCCTCCTACCGTACACTGTCCAAACTGTGAGAGTATGCTTCCACACGAACTTGGTGAAGTCACCTGTTCTGTTTGCTCTGCCGTCTCACGTATTGATCACAAGCCTACGCGCGATAATTGGTTGGATGAAAAGGTCAGTTGTCCTAATTGTCCGAAGATTCTGCGCGTGGGTGTTGATGAGAGGCCTTGCGCTCTCCGTTGCTCGTCCTGTCAATCAGTATTCAAGATTACAAGACACATCGTCAAAGTTGAATTGGCTTGCCCATCCTGTGAACGTGAACTTAGAATTCGCCCCCGCCCAGGGAAGAGAAGTTTGAGTTGTCCCGCTTGTTCAGAGTCATTTAATGTGACTTTTTGACCGATTCCGGGAAAGAGTTGAAGCCCGGAAAAGGTTTCGTCATCGGTATGAAGACGACCTTTCGTCTGATGGGTATTGCCGATTGGGTGACATTGGGAAATGGTTTGCTCGGCACACTCTCAATTCTACTACTCATTTTGGCCTTTGATGGATTCGCCTCAACGGATGGCAGCCATATGTCTGAAGTTTACATATGGGGCGCCATGTTATTCATTTTGCTTTCAGTAATTGGTGATGCGATCGATGGTCCAATCGCTCGTCGATATTCAAAGCGTAGACATTTGGGAAGCTACCTAGATTTGATGTCGGATTCAGTCTCCTTTGGAGTCGCACCGGCATTGCTTGTGTTTGGAATGTTCAGCCGCTGGGGTGAGGCGGCTCCATATTGGACGGTACCTTTGGCCATGGCGTGTTGTTGGATTGTAGTCTGCACCATGTTACGCCTCGCTCGATTTCAGTATGAATCCGATAACGAATATCCTTGGTTTCACGGACTCGCTAGTCCTGGAAACGCCCTCATTCTAATATCTCTATCAGGATTCGTTTGGATTCAGCCAGAGGCGCTGGGCCCCGATTTAATCGAATGGAAATATGGGGACGGTGATCATCCTGCTTTAGATTGGGTAATGCTTCCTGGATGCCTCATATCTGGGTCATTGATGATTTCTGATCGACGTTTACCCAAGTACAAGAAGGGTTGGAAGGCGATGATGATGTATGTGTTGATGCTATTATTACTGATAGCCATCACTATTCAAATCGCTGGGTATTCTGATGGATTTGGTTCTCAGGTGACTCTTTCCTTGTTTCTAATATCACTACTGGTTATCATTTTCCATGTGGTGATGGGGCCCACCATTTGCGAGAACGAATGGGGGCCAATCCAGGGTGAAGCAGATGATTAATTCCGGAGCACACCATAGGGTCGGATAATCCACCTGACGAGTTTGTTCAAACCTATGGCGGTTAAGTATCAGAAGAATTCGAACGCGCTAACGGGGATGGGACCCTTGAGTGTCAGCAGGGAGAACTTGGCAGAGTTAAGAGCACGTCACACAACCGGCACGTCCGGTTCGTCTGAAATGCACACACCGTCCCTTGAAGACGTTCAATCTTTAGATGACAGACTCAATGATGAGAGGCGCATGCGCACCTCTCTAAAGAGGGAGAGACGCCTTCGATTACAAGAGCAAGCAGAACGCCTTTCAGGGATGAAGGGAGCGCTGGCAAAAACAGCAGGAATGCAGACAGAAAGTGCCCTCGCTGAAATTGAGGCAGAACTGCGTTCAGATATGGAAGACGAACTCGAACGACTTGAACGTGATACACTTGAGCGAGAGGAAGCAGTTCTCCGTGATGAGATGAAATTGCGATTGACCCGTGAAGAAGAATCCATCCGCTCTCGTCTTGAATTAGAATCAACTCGACGTCTAGAAGCACGTAGAGACCAACTACGATCTCAATTGAAGGACGAAATGGATTCAGAATTTGACCGTAGACGTTCCTTCCTAGAGGAGCGCCTTGAGATCGAAGCAGGTCAAGAGATGCAAAGGCAAATCCGAGATATCGAGGATCAACTGAAAGGCGAGATGTCGAATCGCCTGGACGAAGAAGAAAGTGCTCAAGCTCGTCGGATTGAAGATGCTCAACAGGCGCGCTTAGCAGAACGTGAAATACAACTCAGAGATGGTATCCGCCGTCGTTTAGAACAGCAACTCCGTCAGCGCCTCCGCGAACGTGAGGCACGTCTACGAGCGGAGTATGAGAGGCGCGCTCATCGCTTAGAGGAACAAATTGCTCAAGAACTGGCAACAGAGCTTGAAACTCGTCTAACACAAGAAACGGAACGCCTTGAGGGTAGGATGCAAGAGGACTTGGAACTTGCAGTCGCGCGAAGGCGTGAAGAATTACAAGCGTCGATTCTCAAGAGTTTGGATTCCGATTATGGTGACCGCCTCGCTCTTCGAAAGCAACGACTGAAGGAGAGATTCGATGTATCATTCTCACACGCAATTGATGAAATCGACCGCGCCCTGCATCTGGAACTTGAAGATACAGTAAGTGATCGAATCGATTCTGAATTTGAGCAGTATCAGTCCGATCGCGAGGCTGAAATTGCACAACACCTCAGTCAGTTTAGGCATGATCGTGAATTGGACCTCCGCGAACAACTTGACAAGCAGTACGCGGAAAAGAAAGACGAATGGGTGTCTCAAATCGAATCCGAGTTTTCTGCTCGTCAGCAGGCATCAGAGCGTCAGATCATGGCTGAAATCGATTCAAGAATTCGCAATGAGCGAATTGCTCAAGAAACCAATCTTGACCTCATTAAACAAGAAACAAGCCTCGATTTGGAGGTCGAGATGGAAGCCGAATTGGCAGCCTTCCGTGCTCAGAAGGAGCAAGAGGTTGCAGAACAACTCGAGAGACAAGTCGCCAAGCGCGAAGAAATCATGCGAAACAAAGCTCTCATTGAAGTTCGAAGAAAGGAAAGTGAAATTCGTGCGGAGATTGAAGCACAACTCGCAATCAAGCGAGCAGAGATTCGCGATCGCTTGAACCAACTCGAATCGAGGGCTGAAGAATTCCGTGTCGCAGCAGAAGAAAAACTCCGTGTAGAACTTGAGAAGGGCCTCATCACAGAAGATGACCTTGAAGCAGAAGCTGAACTCAAGCGCGCTGAAGAAGAAGCCGAACTTGAAGGAAAGGATGGCCGCTTAGATCGCCGTCAGGCGTGGATGGATGCACTCGCGGGTGCGAAGGGGCAGATGCCTGGAACCGCAGCAGGGGCGGCACCAGCATTGGGCCAATCCCGAGGTGGACTGGGTAGTCTTGCCCGATCAGGAGGACTCGGTTCGGCTCCAAAGTCAGTAAGTGAGGATTCACCACGCACTCTAGCAGCCCCAGTTCGTGCACCTGTTCAACAAACGGGTGCTCTTGGAGCAGGAACACTTGGTTCAGCACCCAAGCCTGCTGGGGGAGGATTGGGGTCGTTACAACCCGTTCGCCAGCCGATTAAGGTCACAGAGCCTGAAACCAAACCCGCTCCGGAACCAGAACAGATGACCGAAGAAGAATTTGATTCCGAGCCCGAACCCCAAGTGGAGGAAAAACCCTCTTTGACACAAACAATTCTCAGTGCTATTTCAGAAGAAGAGGAATCCACTGTAGAACCAACTCCTCCTTCAGAGGAAACTCCGGATTTCTCCGAAGTAGTCAAATCAACACGTGGCCCACCTGGAGGTGGCCGCCTCGTTCGTGAAGGAGCTCCCAAGAAACCTGCTGGAGGCCCACCATCAAAGGGCCCGCCGGTGTTGGAAACCGAAATTGCAACCGACGAAGAAGATGAGCCCAAGACACTCGCGCCGGTGCAACGCCCAGTACTGCAACCGGTGGCTCGCAGAGTATTGGCACCAGTAGATTCGGCTGAAACTGAGGAGCCTGAGGATGAGGAACCAGTAGTACTCAAGCCAGTTGGCCGAGCCATTCTGAAGCCGATTAGTGAATCGGGTTCTGAAGAAGAAGAATGAGCCGGGCGCACCCCTTTGGGGTGCGGATAGTTGGCTGAACAAGCCATGCGCTCGATTGAAAGGGAGAGACGTTTTCGTCCAGACATGCGCGCGCGTGCGTTTGCATTATTTGCGCTCCTTTTCGGAGCGATTGCATTGCCCCTCATACCTACTGCCTCCGCCTCGATTGAGGATTTGGGCACAGCTGGAAAAGTAGCAGATATAGATCAGTCAGCAATCGGTTGGTGGACTCTAGAAAATGGCAATATTCTGGTGGCAAGTTTGGATGGTTACGTTACAGCATATGCGGTTCAAGACAATGGTAGTTATGCGGAAGTTTGGAGTGAATTTACGAATGAGACTCACTATTCAGCATCATACAATGAAGATGACAAATTATTGGCGGTCGGGACATCATCGGGTGCCTGCGTTATTTCGATTGAATTTATGGAAGAACTCTATCGGTTTAGTGTCGGGCAAACAGTTGACGCATTGGCGTGGGATCGTGATGGTGATCTATGGGTTACCATGCGAACATCAAAGCAAGCAGTGGAATGGGATGCTCAAGCCAACACACCGTCTGGAATCTCTACGAGCAGCCACTCCAATGGTATCACCAGCATCGTCACTCTTTCAGATGGACATATACTAACATCTGGCAGAGACAAGCAAATCAGAGTTCATGATGAAAATGGTTCACTAATCGACGTGCTGGTAGATTCTTCATTCCCACTATTGAAATTGTTTACCAACAACGATGAATCGTTATTGTTCAGCCTCACTGACAATTGCAGATTGGATATTCATAACACATCCAGTTGGGTCAGAGAGCAATCAATGCCTCTCTGCTCCATCGGACAAGGCCGGTCATTGGAACAAATCGGTGATAGGTTGATGGTTGGTATGTCGAATGGAAAAGTCTTCTCAATCGACCTCAGCACACTAACCAAAGAACAGGATTTTACCGTACAAGGAGAGGTTGTTGGATTCCGTGCGGCTGATGGTGCGGGGGTTTTCATCCTGACATCGTTTAGTTCGGCATCAGAAGTCCACCTTCTCGATGCAGATCGTGACAACGATGGTATCGTAGATGGTCTCGATGTGTTTCCAGATGATTCATCAGAATGGGCTGACTCAGATTTCGATGGAATAGGAGATAACTCCGATGCTTTCCCACAAGATGGCACTGAAACCATGGATTCAGATGGAGATGGTGTTGGTGATAATGCCGATGCCTTCCCAGAAAATCCTACACAGCAAGTAGATTCGGATGGCGATGGCTATGGTGATTATGAGTATGGATTGGATGGCGACAAATTCCCCTCTGATCCAACACAGTGGGCTGATTCAGATGGCGATGGCTATGGAGATAACCAGGAATTAGGCGCAACAGAACCTGATGCCTGTATCAATCAATCGGGTGGCTCCACCATGGACAGACTCGGTTGTCAAGATACAGATGGTGACGGTTGGTCAGATCCTGGAAATGGAGACGCTGCTCACCCAGAAGGGAACTCGGATGCATTCTACATGGACGACAGTCAATGGCGGGATACAGATGGTGATAATTACGGTGACAATTTGAGTGGATACCGTGGAGATGCCTGTCCAACGATGGCCGGTAATAGTACAAGGGCAAATATGTATGACCCTGGTGTAAACGCGTATACCTCAATCAATCGCTATGGTTGCGTAGATGAAGACGGTGACGGTTACGATGACAATACCGAATCTTCCTTCGATGGGTGCACTATGGTTGGAATTCGAACAGAATGGCTTGACCATGATCGCGACTGCGCAGGAAGCAACAGTGACTACAATGACACCGACCCTGAGATTCAAACCCTCGAGGACCACTGTGCCAAACATGTAGATGATATTCAGTCATGTAGTGCCTTAGAGGAAGAAGATGACTCTGACAATAATATCACGTATTTGGAAGACGAAAAGGGCGTAGATATGATGGAGTCAATCAAGGAATTTGCTGTGATTGCAGGATATCTCGTAGGTGTCATGGCCGTTGCGATGTTGATGATCGTCGGCACGGTAAAAGTCATTGGAAAGGTTCGGGAAAAGCGTAAGCCCGATGCACAATACACACATCAGGACGCTACGCGTGAATTAGATGCGTGGGAAAGTGGTGATGACTTTGAAACTCGAGGTGGGATTGATGAGCAGAAGGCTTGGGGTGACGATCACATCGATGAAGATCCTGCTAGTGATTCAGATATGGAGGAAGGAATCTTTGAGGATGAAGAAGAATCAACTGACCCAGCCTCTACTGAACTAGATTATACCACTGAAATGGACCAATCCACGGAAACTGAATCAGCACCTGAACAGAGTCCTGAACCCGAAACACAACAGCCACCTGCAGAAGCTCCTCCTCTACCGCCTGGTGGTTTACCAGAAGGCTGGACAACAGAACAATGGCGATGGTATGGACATCAGTGGCTAGAACGCCATGGTGGAAATTGATCTTCAGTGGAATGTTACTGGAAGGTTATTCCTGAGTGATGCATACTCCTCACCTGAGTATGCTCCGCCAGTTTCTTTCAATGCAGTTGAAATCAACCACAATAGCCCATTCCAATCCGACGCTTGAGCGTGTAGTTCGATTTTATTTGCAGCAGCCAAATCAAGAAGAATTCTTGCGTTGCTTCCTCCATCCATCAGTCCAAGAAACAGAGTTGATGCGTCGACAGTATAAGTCGGTGCTTGCCCCTTCAATTCAACCACCATACGGGGATTGTCCTAGCCTTTCGATAAGCGCCTCGACATCGGTTTGGCCAATATCTCGAAGTCTGCTTCGCAGCTTATCAGCCTCGGCTCGTAATTGCGCCATTCGGTATTCTTGTAGCACTTGAATCAATAGATCATCCACACTTTTGTGGTTACCCATTGCTCGCATTGAATTCAATTGTCGTCTCACATCAAAAGAGACGCTCACAGAGGTCATGTTCGGAGAACCCATGTTGTCACCGGTGCGAAGCCCTCCTCGGAGCAACTTGAGCGTGTCGGTCTATTGTGAGACTATTCACCGGTTCGCAGTTGATACTGACGTAGTCGATTGGGTTCGTTGATTCCATACTTGTGACGAATCTTTAGGACTCGGCGATGTGCTTCCTTTGCAAGTGTCCAATATGCAAGGCTACCTTTGTTAGATTTAGAGTTGGTCGGTTTCTTGAGAAGTGTAATCGGTGCGCCATCTGAAGGGGCAGCTGCGATATCGATATTCCTTGGAATGACAGTTTTGAAAACGTGGGTGGGAAAGTGTCGTCGAACTTCTGATTCAACCGTGTTGCACAGTTTGCTCTTTTGATACATAGTCAATGCAATACCGAATAACTTGAGGTTTGGATTGATTCTACGCTGAACAAGTTTGATTGAATTCATCAATTGACTCATACCTTCCAAGGCGTAGTATTCAGTTTGTACAGGAATTAATACCCAATTTGCTGCTGCCAAGGCATTAATGGTAAGCAAACCAAGACTTGGAGGTGTGTCTATGATGATATAGTCAAATTCATCGAATGCAGGACTCAACCCCTCCTTCAATCGAGTTTCACGCCCAATTCTAGTTGCCAATTCGATTTCAGCCCCCGATAATTGGATGTTACTAGGTAATAGCCAGAGATTTCTCACTCCCATCGTACGAGGGGGCCTCTTGTCAGGATTATTTTGTCTCCATGCATCTTGCATGTAATCTGTAATGATGTCTGGTCCAATGAGATAATCCTCTAAAATTGGCAACTCTTCTCCAAGGTCATTCATGATCAAATCATATACGGTTCGTTCCAATTTACTCTTGTCAATTCCGAATGACGTTGAGGCATTTCCTTGAGGGTCTAAATCGACCAACAGAACCCTTGCAGGTGGAAACCCATCCTGCTCATTGCCTTTCGCGAGTGCAGTAGCAATGTTCACAGCCGTCGTCGTCTTCGCACAACCTCCCTTCTGATTGGTGACTGCGATGACCATCTTGTATGGATTCATATGAACAACCTCCGGAGGAACGCGACGTCCTCAGACAAGCCCCTCTTTGAAACACTCGCCCAATCGAGTGTTCGTCAATCGTTTCTAAACGATTACTGGATAACCGGAACGGGAACCTCAGAGAGGATTTTGCGCATGATGTGCATTCCGGTGATACCACGAATCTTCGCTTCTGGTTTGAGCACGATTCTGTGGCTGCAAACTTGTAGAGCAACTCGCTTGATATCGTCTGGAATAACATAGTCGCGTCCATCGATTGCAGCGGATGCACGCCCTGTCTTGAATAGAGACTGGCTTGCACGAGGCGATGCCCCTGTAATCACACGGTGATCTTCTCGAGATCGCTGAACAACTTCAACGATGTAAGACAAAATCGCAGGGTCGACATGAACTGTTTCGAGTGCTTTTTGCATGGCAACCACCTTCTTTGGAGAAGTAATCTGCTCCACGTCGTGGCTATCTTTTCCTCGTAACTTACGACGAGCAATGATTGCCTTTTCTTCAGCACGATCAGGGTAACCCATTGACATCTTCATCAGGAAGCGGTCCATTTGAGCCTCAGGTAGAGGGTAGGTTCCTTCCTGTTCAATCGGATTCTGAGTTGCCATTGTTACGAAAGGTGCAGGTAATTTGTGCGTGATACCTTCAATCGTCACTTGTTTTTCTTCCATTGCTTCAAGCAGTGCTGCTTGCGTTTTGGGTGGTGCGCGGTTAATCTCGTCACCGAGAAGAAGATTTGTGAACAATGGCCCAGGTCGAAGTTTGAACTCACCAGCCTGTTGGTCATACATGTATGTCCCCATGATATCTGAGGGGAGCAAGTCAGGAGTAAATTGGACACGCTTGAACTTGCAACCGAGCGCCTTAGCGAATGTATTTGCAAGCAAAGTTTTGGCAAGGCCAGGGAAATCTTCCAACAACATGTTTCCGTTCGAGAGGATGCCCACACTAACACGAAGCAAGTTTTCCTCTTTACCGATGATAACCTTGGCAACTTCGCCCATCAATGCATGCGAAATTTGGCTGACGGTTGAAATCAAATCTTTTGTGCGGCCTGTGCCTGCTTGTGCCATCCCTGCTGACATAGTATCGCCTCGGGTCTTAACCCAGCACAGGACCGTCCGAATTCGTACTTCAACGTTGGGGGTCGGGGGGTCATGCAATCATCACAGATTTCAACCGGTGATTCAACATCTAAATGACACACTGTGAGGCCTTAACGTCCCCAAAAATGGTCATCAGCACGGTGTAGAGTCGTCAGTTCGTCGAGCACCTCTTGTTCGGCTGAGGTCAACTCAAGTTTTCGGAGCCTCCTCGCATGACTTGCTGGCACATCTACGAGAAGAATATCCTCTTCATCGATTCCTCTACCAACCGTTGCCCCTTCGATTGCAATTGCGACCTCATCGCCTTGTTTCGCTTCTTTGTGTGAATTATCTCCGATTCGAATCGACTTCACTTGACCGACTTTTGTCCCCTCGGTAGTAAGCAATCTCTGTCCGACATGAATGCGCCCACCCAATATCCTAACGCCAACCACAGCCGGCCCTGAGCGGCGGAAAATATGATCTGCGAGAATTTTGATTTTCCCTGGGTAGACAATTTTCTCTCGCTTTTCTTCTTCCAACTCATTTTTTCGCTTTTCAGTCCAACTTTCAAATTGTTCAAGGATGTGATAGATAATCTCCGACCCAATATGGACAACTTCACAATCTTCCTTTTCCAATTCCTCAGAAGTTTCAGTTTGCGTGCCTGTGCTGAAAGCAAGGATGACTCTGTGTAAAGGATCTGTAGCATTTTCAGCACTTCGCAAATCACGTTTGTTCACTGGACCAATTCCAGCGTTTCGAATGGGGATTGGGTTCTCTAGATTTCGAAGTTCAAACGCAAGTGCTTCAAGTCCACCCAGTGTGTCCGCTTTGATGACAATTCCTTCTTCCTCTAACTCGATGCTGATTTCAGATTCCTGATCGGCAGCATCGATCGCCTCTTGTCTCTGAGAATCTTCATCTGAAAGCACACGCAGTGTCGTTCCTGCGAGTACACCATCCAAATCGGGTGCAGCCAATTTCAATCCAGCAGCAGCTTCTACGGTTTCAATTGCATCCCAACGATCACCTGCGTCCCGCATTTCGGCCATGCCACGGGGCCTAAACAATCCTCGAACTTTGGTAACCTTGGAACCTTGTTCCGTGGCGATGACGATTTCATCACCTTTTGACACCTGCCCACGATAGAGAATCACGTCCAATGTTTTCCCTAGGCCCCGTTCTTCTTTCATCTCAAGCACGGTTCCTTCGGATGCGCCTTCAACATCAGACAGTTGTTCGTCCAGAAATTTCTCTGCCAAACCAATGGTAATTGCAAGCAAATCCTGCATGCCCTCTCCTTCTTTGGCGGAACAAGGGACCATGGCGATGTTTTGTGTGTAATCAGAAATTTTGTTGTACATGTCTAGATTGAACCCCTGCTCTCCAAATTGTCCTACAAGGTGCCAAAATTTCTGTTCGAACAAGCCTTGAGCGTGCGCGTCCTGATCTTTCATCGATTCTGCTGCAGAACGCCCCTCAACACATCTCCAGCCATGGATTCTGTCTACCTTGTTGGCACACACAACGAATGGAGTTTTGGCGTTTTTCAAGATTCGAATCGATTCGAGTGTCTGTGGTTGACACCCTTCCATCAAATCGATGACAAGGATTGCAATATCAGCTAGGGACCCCCCTCGTGTCCTTAGGGTCGAAAACGAATGATGCCCTGGTGTATCGATGAAGAGCAAGCCAGGAGACAAGAATTCCTTGCCTCCCATCAGAGGACTGCACAATTCATTCAACAATTTGGCAGGAACTTCGGTTGCCCCAATGTGTTGGGTGATTCCTCCCGCTTCTCTAGCCATCACACTTGCTTGACGATTCTGACCCAAACTGCGAATATAATCCAAAACCGAAGTCTTGCCATGATCCACGTGGCCTAAGACAGCCACAATGGGCTGTCGGCGGCTATTTTCAGCCATTATTCCACCCCATTTTCCAATTGGAAGTTTAAACTTTCAATTGAAATCCTCACTCGTAAACCCAGGTCTCACGAATTGGATCCCAATCATTCAATCCTTCAGGGAACCAGAGTCCAAGTTCAAAGGCTGCAGTTTCTTCTCCATCACTGCCATGAATCAGATTGTATCCAACATCCATGCCGAAGTCTCCCCGAATAGTGCCCATGTCTGCTTCACGACCGTTGGTTGCTCCGATGATATTCCGGCAAACCGATATTGCATCGATGCCCATCCAAGCCATTGCTACAACTGGACCCGATGTTACGAATTCGACAAGGCCAGAATAGAAGGGCCTGTCCTTGTGGACAGCGTAGTGTGCTTCAACGAGTTCGAGACTCGGGACGATTGATTTCAATCCAACCAAACGGAGCCCCTTTCGCTCAAAGCGGGAGATTATTTCACCAACCAATCCGCGCTGTACACCGTCGGGTTTCACCATTACGTAGGTCGTCTGCATGTTTGACACCGAATCGGGCGACCCCCCTCCCCTATTTCAGGACGCCGCCGCCGTCATAGACGGCGATTTCAATCGAGAGGGCGTAGAAGGTTACTGGATTCCGCCCTTGACGTAGCGGCGAGTCCACTTGACCTTGCGTGGATTGCGACCCAGTTTCATGTTCTTACGTGCCTTTGAATCTTTGAACCAAAGAACAGTCCCATCCCGCTTGACATACATCACACCGGTACCGGGTTCAATCTCTTCACCTGAGAAGTTGCAAATTCGACGTTCTACCATCATTTCACCTCAGCGAACATTGAGTTTTCGAGCTTCACGACCAGTATCACGAAGCATTAGAATGTCTCCAATCCTAATTGGACCGACAACATTGCGTGTAATGATCCGACCGACGTCACGAGGGTTGGGTGCATCATTGACACGAACTTTCACCTGAGTCGCCTCCCCGGTCATACCGGTTCGTCCGACGACCTCTACAACTTCGGCTGGCCATCCTTCTTGAGTCATCCTTTATTCCTCCTGGAGATTTTCAGACTCAGTTTAGTGCATCGGTGTGACCTTTCACACCGTTGAAGGCATCTTCAGCGCCTTTGGCAACTTCCATCAATGCGATGGCAGCAGTCTTTGCACCACTGTTCATTCCGGCCGCTTCAGCCAAGTAGGATTGGTCTTCCACGTAGATGAAAGGGATATTCTTCTCTTTGCAGATGAGAGGGACGTGCGCCAGCAACTCTGCTGGGTTCACGTTTTCTGCCATAACAACCATCTTCGCAGTGCCGCGTTCTGCTGCTTTGGTCACCTCATTACTGCCTTTCTTCAACCGACCGTTTCCGTTGCCTACAAGCTTCACGAGTTCGTAGACACTGTCTTGGACGTCTTTCGGGGTTTCAAATGCTATGTGTACACTCATTGGATTCACTCCTCATGTTTGGTAAGCCGCCGCACGGCGTGTCCCGTATAAATCCAACTGAAGATTACAAGATCTCATCTGTGGGCAATATTCGCCTCAATGCAGTTGTTTGCCTACACTTTCAACCCATCTGATTGGTATGGTGAAATTGTTTTGCTTGTTCTCAGGCCACGGCCTTCGACCTTCCATTCTCGCCATGTAATCTGCAACATTTACCCGCCATATGGAATCGATTTCAATCGGCGAGTTGAAGTTTGCACAAATGATTGCATCATTCCTAGTAATGCGATACATATTTTCTTCAGTGAGATGGGTGACCTGAAATTTCCCGCTTTTACTCGTTAGATATTCAAAAACCGCTCCACTCTTATCTCTTGCATCAGCATCCTTTGAACCGACAATAATTTCATGTCCCAATTTTTCTGCAATGAGAATTTCACGGATTCGTCCTTTTAGAGTGATGTCCCCAACTCCAAAATCGGTAACGGCAATTTCCTGGGCTTTTCGCAACTCAGAAATGAACACACTTTCGCCCGAATCACTACTGACTTCAATTGCTCTACCATTCTTTTCAATCCATGAAATTCGAAAGTGGATCATAATATGTCCATTCGTTTTTTTCGTTGTTTGAAATGCCTGCCTACATTGTTCAGATATCTTTGACATTTCCACTCGCCATAATCGGGAAATAGAAAAAGGCGAATCGAATTCTGCGAAAATCCAATACTCTGTATCTTGTAGAAGGTGTTCAAATCCGATGTCCAATTGAGCGTTCATTTCACCCCATCCTCCCAATGAGAATGTTTTGTATTCAACTTGATTTCCCTTCCCGTCAATCGCATCCTTTCCTTTCTTCCCTAGGATTAGTGTGTGTCCCATGTTCTTCGAAATTTGATATTCTCGTATGAACCCAGGTTGGAAGGGATCAACCATGTTCGAGTATTCAGCAATGGCTGCATTGTAAGCAGCATCAATGTGTTTCTGAAATGTCATGAAGGGGGGATTCCCTCCCCTGTAGTAAATGTTTCAATTCAAATTCACAATCAGAGGACACGTTCAATCAAGGAATTGACGCCTCTAGCGATGGCCGGTGCTCCACTGACTACCGAACGTGGGTTGGGCAGAGAATCAGTTGCATGCACACCATCTACATGGTTTGAAAGTCGCGTAATTGCGCCCCCTGTGAAGAGTCCGTGGGTGCATGCAGCGTGGACTGCTTTGGCACCCTGACGGCGAAGGGCATCGCTGGCCTTGCAAATCGTGCCACCAGTCGAAATCATGTCATCGACAATGGCCACGATTGCCCCATCAACATCCAAATCCTTGGCTTTGTGCTCAATAGTGTGCGCATCAATTCTGGTTTTTTCTAGGTAGGAGAAGTTGCAACCGATGGCGCTTGCGACATGGCTCGCTCGTTCGATGGCCCCTTTGTCCGGACTTAGTACAAAATCAGGGTTGACCGTGTTTTGGAGGTGGATGGCAATTTCAGGCATTGAGGATACGAATTCAACTGGGACATCTAGATCTTCAAGAACAGCTGGAGCATGAAGGTCCAATACAACCATTCCATCACACCGGCGAGTCAATAGTCTTGCCAAGAGGTTGGCTGAAACAACTTCGCCACGTTGGAAACGTTTGTCTTGTCGTGAGTATCCAAAGTAAGGGACGGCGAGGAATATACCAGGTCCAACATCATCGAGCGTTTGCTCGCCCTCCCCTTTCAGATTGCGCATATCACCTCGTCGAACATCGTGAATCGATTCCAACATCAGCAAAGCCTCTACGATACCAGAATCGGGAAATGTTGTTGCCACCAATACAACAGGCTCCCTTCGGATGGCCTCAATGCTTTCCTGGGGCACGCGAACATAACCTTCCGAGTCGGGAAATCGGCGAACTTCAAGCGGGTGGTGTTCCCATCCCAATTGGTCGGCCAAGGCTGCTGCCAATTCAGCAGCATTGCTCCCTGAGACGACTGCCATGTGTGGTTCCCAGAGACGGCTGTTCATGTTGTTTCCCGTCTGACCACGTCTTGTTTGAGCAGGAAAAGTGGACGAGGCAGGATTTGAACCTGCGACCTCCCGGTTATCAGCCGGGTGCTCCAGCCAACCTAAGCTACCCGTCCAGAGCAATCCGGCGACCGATGCCCCCGAATTAACGATGACGGTTCCACTCAATCCTCAAGAATGCCTTCGTTAATCTGAATATAACTAGGCAAGGAACGTAGTTTTTCGTATGTTCTTGAGAGTACGACTTCATCCAACCGCGCTCTTGTGCGTGCTAGCGCGGTAACGGGGATATCGATGGTTTCACCGAGGGAATAACGACGGCGAACTGCAGATCGTAGTTTCACAGTGATGCCTCGATATGTTCGCTTGACCTTGACCAATCCGATGACGACACCAAGTTCCATCCCATCGTCATCCAAGACAGCTCTATCAAGAAGTTCGTCCGGTGCGTAGAGTTGTTCTTCAATTCGCACCGTGTTTCTCCAACGTCTTTGTAATTCACGCATCGACTTTGAGAGTTTGACCGAACCATCATCCTGGATTGAGTGGATCAATTCCTTCGATAGTGGTGCGTGCTCAGCCGGCTTGCGCATGTATTCCTCTGCGACATTTGGTTGCACTTGTATCCTCATCGAACGAACCCGATCTTCGTTGGGGTGGTATCTTTCCCCTACTATGGTTCCAACGAGGTTTTCACCAACGTATACTTCTCTTTGTAGAAGTTCCTGTATTCTGTAATTGTCATCTGCCATTTTTTCGTCTCCTATTGCAGCATCCCATCCTGCTTGTCCACGCACGGGTCGATTGGGCTATTAAACCATCCCATTGCGAAATTAAATCAGTTGTTCAATTGAAAAAGGCTGATAATCCTATAATTTTCAATTGAATATTCGATAATACGCCCAGATATGCATTTGTTCATTTTCAATTGGAAATGGCGGATAATTGTGCATTATCAGCCAATTTGAAAATTGACTTCCACAGGAGCGCAATTTCATTTCACCAATTGGTAAATACAATTCAAATTACCCCAATATTCTGGGCGGATTGAAGTTTGTTCCGGCGAACATTGATGGATACCCTTCCTTTCGAATCGAACATGCTGGAGCATCTTTTGGGGATTCGAGACCTCACGAATGGTTCTTCAGCTCAAACCACTGGGTTATCCGATGACGTAATCAAACGCTTTCTGTTCAAGACTGACGACGGCGAACCTTCCAAATTGATGCATGCGATTGCGGAAGCAGTAATCTCCTTCGATCGCCTGGTCGCAGAATTTGGCATTGAGTATCTGGCTCAAGACGAAGCAACACTTGTCTCTTCTGTCCAAGCTGATTTGATTAATTTTTATTCACCAGCAACCATCAACCCCTACGTGGCCATTGCAGCCCGTGGGCCGTGGATTATCACATCAAAGGGAGCCGTACTTCACGACAATGGAGGGTATGGTATGTTAGGGAGTGGACATGGTCCAGATGCAATCATTGAATCGATGTCCGAGAATTGGGTAATGGCAAATGTCATGACTCCCTCATTCAGCCAGAAACGCCTAACCGATCGCCTCCGCTCTGAATTGGGTCATACGCGTGGAGATTGTCCATTTACTCGTTTCATTTGTATGAACAGTGGTTCTGAATCAGTGACTGTCGGTTTGCGAATTGCAGATGTAAATGCAAACAAGCAGACTGGCCCAGGCGGTAGATACGATGGTAAACCAATCAAACTTCTCGCCATTGAACAAGCATTCCACGGCCGAACCGATCGCCCGGCCCAAATCTCTCATTCCTGCAAAGATGGTTATGACCAAAATTTAGCCACATTCCGTGATCGCGACAATTTGTTGTTGGTCCCACCGAATGATGTCCAATCTCTTGAGGCCGCTTTCGCTAAAGCCGAACAAGAGGGTTTCTTCATTGAGATGATGGCAATTGAACCCGTTCAGGGTGAAGGCAATCCTGGCCAATGTGTAACCAGGGAATTCTATGACACCGCTCGTCGTTTGACTCTTGAGCATGGCAGCCTGCTTCTCGTGGATTCTATTCAAGCTGGTTTGCGCGGCCAAGGGACCCTTTCAATCATCGATTATCCGGGATTTGAGGACTGTGATGTCCCCGACATGGAAACTTGGTCTAAGGCGCTCAACGCGGGTCAATATCCATTGTCTGTTCTGGGTATGGGTCCTCGGGCTGCCGAACTCTACGTCGTTGGCATATATGGCAATACAATGACGACGAACCCCAGAGCTCTTGAAACCGCGATTGCAGTTCTTGATCGTGTTACTCCTGAGTTGAGGAAAAACATCCGAGATCGGGGGGAGGAATTGGTCGAGAAGTTGGAGCTACTAGCAACTGAATTACCGGATGTCATCATCAAGGTTCAGGGCACTGGTCTGCTATGCTGTGCGGAATTGAATCCAGATACGCACCCCGTTGTTGGTTTTGGTCAGGTTGAGGAAATGTGTCGAAAGAATGGGCTTGGCATCATTCATGGAGGCCAAAACGCCCTGAGGTTCACTCCTCATTTTGAGATTACATCGGAAGAGATTGATTTGGTCGTTGACCTTGTTCGAAAAACCCTCAACCAACACACTGCAAGCAGTTCTGAGTGAGTGGATGTGTATCGGTGTCCGAATCATTAGAGATTGAATTCATTGATGTATATTCACCCAGTGGAAACGGTCCAATCAACCGTTGGATTTCTGCAGTAATGATTGATGAAGAACCAGAAACTGATGATGCGATATACCATTGGGTACACATTCGCGATGCGGAGGTTGCACAAAGAATTCTCAAAGAGAACAACGTGAGTGGGACATTCCAATTGTGCGGTCGGCGTGCTTGGACTCAGAAAATGGTTGTAGATGAAATCAAGGGTCTTTGGTCTCGATTTCAAAATGCCGTAGGGCATTCACATACGATCGAATCATTGAGTGAAGTCCCATCTCCTGCTGCTGTCCGATACAGTGGTGAACGGAGGCGTCCAAATTTAGGACCATTGCACGACGCTCTAGTATCCTGTGGGGCCGATGGTTGGCGTCCGATGACGGCCATGCGGGTTGGCTTGATGGAGTGTATTGCTCACTCAACCGAACAGGTCTGAACCCAATAGCGGAAGCAAAACGCTGGCATCTCCTTCCACGGTCACCTGCGGGGCTTCGGGACGAATTTTCCCCCATGATATGGCTTCTTTCAACCGGGCCCCTGAGAGGCTCCCATCGTGTTCTGGTGCAGTTGTAATTCCAACCGCAGAGTCCAACCCCTCTCGATATTGGTTCCACCAAATGACGTGGTGCTTTGAAATTCCCCCGCCGACCATCAACGCGTGGCTCTCTTTGCATGTCCAAGTCAAATCGGATAAGACCTGTTCATCTGCCAAGAAATCAATCATGAAATCAGGACTCCGCTGACGGTGCATGAATAACTGAGCACCAATCGAGCCATCAGATAAGCCAGGTATTACAATCGGAATACGATGCTTTGCAGCCCAATACAACAAACTGTTTTCATCATCAATACGATCACCGAAAGCCCAACACAATTCGATACTTCCAAAACCTCTCCACGGGTTTTCGGGATGGGATATTTTCCGTTCTTCTTCAATTTCTTCAAGCCAAGGCAGGACCGATTTTTCTAGGATATCACCATAGCACTCATTGGGCACAATCACATTACCCAACCGGTTTAGGCCCTGTTCGCCGAGTTCTACATCATCTAACTCAAAGGCACCGTGGTAGTATGATTGGAATGTCCGAGCAATGTCGTGGTCAAGCGTACCACATGTTGTGATGATGACGTTGTATGCCCTGCGTTTTATCGCTTCGACAAAAAATCCGCGAGTTCCAGTTGCGCATAGACAAGCTGGGAACGAAAGCCAATTCAGGACTCCCTCATCCTGGGATTTTGAGATCGCATCCCTGAGGACATCTCTTGCATGTGCGAGTTTCGTTGCAGTAAATCCTCCCGCGTTTCCCATCTGGTCAATCAGTGAGGGGATATCACTGATAGTTGCAAAATCGTAGTCTTCGACAGGTACGTCGAAATCTTCGCGCTTTACTGACATGGGAACACCTTGGCGACCTATGACTATCACTTGAACTGACGGGTTGAATATATCAATTAGAATTTGAGTTTTCCAATTGGAAAATTCTATCTCGTAGACGTGCTGCATTTTCAAAGTCGAGTCGTTCTGCTGATTGATTCATTTCTTTCCTCAATCTCTCAATCAGTTGTGCCTTTGAGTCAAATTCTTCAGTGTTCACATCGGTATCATCGGGTTGAGATAAATTCGACAGAACGTTGTCTCCCCATGCGCCTGCACCAAGATTGAATTTCTTGATTAGATCACTTTCTTTGTCCTTTCCAGTTTGTCCAGTGAAACCTCCGACGAATCTTTTTCCACCAGTCACACCTTTCCCTGCAGTCCCTGCCAGCAATTGTTCAGCCTCAATTCCCATCACAGGCAGTGGCTTCTCAATTGTTTTTGGAGTGATTCCATTCTGTTCGTTGTATGCGATTTGTCTTTCTCTTCGTTCAATCGTTTGAGATATTGCGGACTCCATGGCTCGACCCATGGTGTCAGCATAGAGGATTACGCGGCCGTTCTGGTTTCGAGATGCTCGTCCAATCGTTTGCAGCAGGCTTCTTTCATTGCGTAGAAATCCTTCTTTGTCAGCATCAAAAATTGCCACTAGACTTACTTCAGGAATGTCCAGGCCTTCGCGTAATAGATTGATTCCCACAATAACATCAATGTGTCCAATTCGAAGCGCTTTGATGATTTCACTTCGCTCCAACGTGTCGATTTCAGAATGGAGATAGTGCGCTTTCACACCCATTCTCTGAAGGTAATCTGCAACCTCTTCTGCGAACTTGATTGTCATCACTGTAACCAGTATCCTTTCATTTCTCTTAGCACATGTTGTAATTTCATCCAACAAATCCTGAACCTGGCCTTCCGTAGGTCTGACTTCAATTTCAGGATCGAGTAATCCCGTGGGGCGAATTTCCATTTTCGAAATCCCTTGTATTTCACCTAGGGCATCTTTCAGCAATGGTTTCCGCTTTGCCTTTGGGTCGTTTTCTTGAATGGACTGGCCAGTCACTTCGCAAAGTTGTCGTAATTCCCGTTCACCTGGTGTGGCACTCACATAGAGCATCTGGGGGACCAATGCTTGGAATTCGTGGGCCTTCAATGGTCTATTATCTGCAGCAGAGGGTAGCCTGAACCCATGTTCAATGAGATTTTCTTTTCGTGAGCGATCACCATGATACATCCCTCCCAATTGAGGTAATGTGACGTGGCTCTCATCCATGATAACAAGGAATTTTTCTTTTGAGCCATGGAACGTTTGTGCACAGGCTGCAAAGAAATCCAGTAGGCAGTAAGGGCGTTCACCAAAATCGCGGCCATCGAAGTGCATGGAATAATTCTCGACACTGCGACAATGCCCGATTTCACGCAACATATCCAAATCGTAACGCGTCTTGGATTCGAGACGGTGTGCTTCTAAGTCCATCCCAGCTCTTTCGAAAAAGTCCAATCTCTGTTGAAGCTCGAATTCAATGTCCTCAAGGGCTCTTTCAAATCGATCTGGACCAGTCATAAAGAACTCCTTTGGGTGAATCCACACCTCTTCAATTTCATCAACAGTTTCCCATGATACCGCTTCACAAACTTGGATTCTAGTGATTCCATCTAGATCAAATTGGATCCGGATGGGGTCATCTCTACTCGGCATCCAAAGATCGAGAACTTCACCCCGCAGTCGCAATTCGCCCCGCGAAATTTCTCCCGTAACGCGCCGATATTGAAGCGCAACCAATTCCTTGACAACCTCCCGGGGGTCCACTTCTTGTCCGACATGTAGTCGGGCGTGTTGCTGCAGAAATGTTTCAGGTGGGTTGAGTCCGTAAATTGCAGATACTGTGGCTACGACAAGAACGTCAGGGCGTGAAACAAGTGATGCGACAGTAGAGAACCTCTCTTGCTCAATCCGCTCATTCAATGACAACTCTTTCTCGATGTACAGGTCTCTTTTCGGTAGGTAGGCTTCAGGTTGATAGTAGTCATAATGCGACACGAAATATTCGACCGCATTCTTTGGGAACAAACCCGACATCTCCTGCCATAGTTGCCGGGATAGTGTTTTGTTGTGCGATAGAATCAGTGTTGGAATATTCAACGTTTGGATGATGTTCGCCATCGCGAATGTTTTACCCGACCCGGTAACGCCTAACATCACACATCTTGATTGAGTATTTCTCAATTGAGAAACAGATTTTTCAATTGCAGATTCTTGGTCACCAGCCACTCCATATTCTGAATGAAGTTCAAACCTTGAAATCGAGGGGTCGAGGTGGGCTTTTGCCGCGCCTTCAAGTGCCTTTGAGAGATCAAATGGGTCCACATCATCACTCATGCAGCAATCAACCCTCCAAGCAAAACCCAACCTGTGAGGACACTTGTGTAGAAGAAGGTCTTCTGAAAATCACCTAATTTGTTTTGTCCGATGATGACTCCAATGTTTATCAGAGACATGATGAGCGCAGCCCCTAGAAATGAGAATTCTTCGATGGGGTTGGCAATGGCAAAACATGCGAACCACAAGAGCGTAAATTGTACACTTGTTCGGAGGGTATGTTGTCTTCCAAATCGTGCTGGGAATGATTGGATACCATGTTCACGATCGCTTTCGACATCCATTAGGGCATAATTGAGATCAAATGCAGCAATCCAAAACATCACGCCTAGGCAAATCCAGAAAATTGTTGGATACCAATGCCATTCTGTGATGGCCGCCCAACCCAAATCAGATCCGACAATTCCGAGCCATGCTCCGGCAGGTGCTAGACCCAAACACAATCCCAGCCAGAGATGGCAAGCCCAAGTGACTCTTTTCGTGTATGGATAGATTACGAAAGCCATGACTGGGAGCCAACTCATTGCGAGTGCCACCACATTCAACTGCCAAGCTCCGATCAGTAGCATTGCTAGGAATATTCCTCCCAGTAACCATGCAGTATTCATCTTCATGGCCCCAGTTGCCAGATGTCGGTTGGCTGTTCTGGGATTTTTTGTATCGATGTCTCGATCAATGATCCGATTGAGCGTCATTGCCAAACCACGGGCACCAACGGCTGCAATCAAAATCCAAACGAGTTGAATCACAGTCGGGTCGCCTGCAATCCAGGCTCCAATGAACACAAATGGTAGGGAGAACAGTGTGTGCTCTATTTTCACAAATTCGAGGATATTCTTCACACCCAATTTCGAACCTCCCGTTCATACCATTCATCGACCTTTTCCTGTATCTCCGAATCATGGATGCAGACTGCTGGCCATCTTCGCACAGGCACCCCACCTTCATTCGAAGGAATAGGGGCTGTAGCATCCCAACAAATCCTATCCCTCTCCGGAGAATAGTGTAAATCTCGACTCACTTCAAATCGACAAAATAGCTGCCACAACAATACTCTCATTGCATCATCAGAATCCAAATCGACGCTATCATCAGTGATGAAAATCCAACGTAAATCATTCGATTTATCCAATTGCCAAATTGAATTTCTCAATTGCTTTATTTGTTCTCTTTGTTGTTGGGCTGCCTCTTCATTGGGTTGTTCTGTGTTCACCGATTCTGAAGGCCCCTCTTCGATTCGAGTTGTTACGACCAGCATAGAAGGGCGAATCCAGCGGTATTGGGATATCCCTTCGATGCCTTCTAGAGTCATATTGGGTGCATCTTGTGCTCGCGGTGTTGACGCATCAATGAGGAGTTTGGAATGAACACCTTCGTATGGCGCTGCATGCGCCAATTGATCCGCGACCATTCCATCAAGTACTACTAAATCATCTGGGATTGAAACGTTTTGATCTAACACGTCAAGCAGTGCACCCAAATCCTTGACGTCATGCTCGGGACCTGTGGCGACGATGGTTTTGAGGAACATCATTTGGCCAGCCCCCCACAATCCAAGTGCAGTTTTGCGTGCTTGTGCCGGGTATCGTTGCTTAGAGGAAACGATTGCGAGATTGTGAAAACCAGTTTCCAATGGGAGGAATAGATTTCTCACATCCCGGTGCTGGAATCTTAACACGGGTAGGAAGGCGTCTCCAATGGCCTCACCTAGGTATCCATCCTCCATCGGTGGTTTACCTACAATGGTCATTGGTATCACGGCATTTTTCCGATGGGTAATTGCAGTCACATGTAGAACGGGGAATTCCCCCTCCAGAGAATAATGACCAAAGTGATCACCAAATGGCCCCTCCTCTCTTGTTTCACCGGGTATTGTATAGCCTTCAATGACCACATCAGCTTCGGCTGGTACCCACAAATCTTGTGTCAAACATTTGGTGATTCGAAGTCGCCTTCCCCCCAATAATCCAGCAAACATGTATTCTTCTAGATTGTCGGGAAGGGGAGCGATTGCGCTGAACATCAATTCGGGCGGCCCACCTAAGCAAATCGCTACAGGCATTTTCCCGTCACTTGCTGCAGCATGTTCGGCTCCATGTTTGTGCATTTGCCAGTGTAATCCAACTTCCTTCGGTCCGAAAACTTGGGCGCGATACATCCCCAAATTGTATTCATCTGTTGACGGATCTTTAGTAACGACCAACGGGAGTGTGATAAACGGCCCACCGTCCATTGGCCAAGTTGTAGGAATCGGTAATTTTGTCACGTCGGGTTCAGTCATCCGAACCTCTTGGCATGCTCCCCTACGGACCTTTTTGGGTGGTAGTGAGAGGGCTTTTTTGGCCAATGGCCATGCTTTCCAAGGTCGCTTTGCAAATGTTCCGATATCAGGTTTCATGAGGTCGGTTAGGCGTTCTCCAATCTCGCTTGGTTTTTCGACTCGTAGGGCTTGATTTGTTCGCCTCCTAGTCCCAAAAAGATTCATCGCCAATGGGAATTCTGAGATTGACCCATCTGCCAATATCGGTTGCTCAAAAATGACTGCCGGGCCACCATTCTTGACCAGTTTGTCGGCAATGCACCCCGCCTCAAGATAGCAATCCACGGGTTCGCTGATTCGAATAAGATCCGCCTTGTCTTCCAAAGAGCGGAGGTAGCGTGCCAGTCGGCGCCATCCCATGGTCGGGGGAAACGTTCCCCCTATCAAATCCAACGGGCGTGCGCCGGTGCCTACGGCACCGAGGCATTCAAGGCCCGTATCGACTGTATCCCCCTCCAATGGCATCCGAGTGTGACGTCCTCGTCGTCGGGGCAGGACCCGGTGGAGGTGCTGCAGCGTTGCATGCAGCTAGGGCCGGATTAACGGTCATCCTCATCGAGGATCACGCTGAAATCGGCACACCGGTTCACTGTGGTGAATGCTTGTCCGACATCGCCGTCGCCAATTTGGAATTGGACCTGCCAGCATCAGTCATCAGCAAGCGGGTTGATGGGATTCGGGTCATCTTCCCAGACGGCACTGAAAAGAAATTATCTGAACCTGGATATGTTCTTGAAAAACACCTGTTTGAACAGTGGATTGCTGATGAAGCAGTAGCTGAAGGGGCGACCTTGAATTTGGGTCATAAATTAACAGGGATGAGTCGAATTGATTCGGATGGGAAATTTTCAGGTTGGCTGTGTGAAGGCAAGGGCGATGCTTTCCCCATCAAGGCAAAAATTCTAATCGATGCATCAGGTGTTGCAGGTGTTTGTTCAAAACTCACCAAACTCAACGAACGGCCGAAGGTGATTGCAGGTATTCAATACGAAATGCATGACGTACCCACAGATGGGTATCTTGATTTCTACATCTGGCCCAAATATGCGAAGAAGGGTTATCTTTGGATGATTCCAAAGTGTGATGGCCGTGCGAATGTTGGACTCGTAAGCGAGGACAAGAAAGGCCTAGTGAAAGACCTAGATGCGTTTATCGATATTACACATTTTTCAGATCTTGAAATCACAAATCCCCCTTGGCGAGATGGCTCGATGTCTGTCAGAGGATTTGGGGGAACCATCCCAATTTCTGGTCCACATGAGCGAACCTATGCAGACGG
>CAZXVR010000002.1:0-36834 GCA_964644485.1 uncultured Candidatus Poseidoniales archaeon
AGCATTGGCCGTTCAACTGATTGTCAACAAAGAGAGTGGTTGGACCAAGACCGAAAATCCACTCCAGGGTTCATTCATCGTCGACGAATTGACCGATCTTGTCGAAGAAGCGGTCCTCGCCGAATTTGAGCGCATTGCTGAGCGTGGTGGTGTGCTGGGCGCAATGGAGACCATGTATCAGCGTGGCAAAATCCAAGATGAATCACTCTACTATGAAGAGCAGAAACATTCGGGTGAGTTGCCCATCACCGGTGTCAACTTCTTTGAGAACCCCAATGCGGCAGCGTTTGATGAATCGAGTGCCGATGACTTTGACATGGAATTGGCCCGTGCAACACCTGAGGAAAAGCAGGGTTGTTTGTCTCGCCTAGCACAATTCCACAAAACCCACTCCAAGGAAGCACCGGAGGCACTTTCGCGTCTACAAGAGGTTGCACGCACAGGCGGTAACGTCTTCGCCGAGCTGATGAATACAGTGAAGGTGGCAAGCCTCGGTCAAATCACAGACGCACTCTTCGAAGTGGGTGGACAATATCGTCGAAATATGTAATGGATATCGCGCTTAATCGGCCTCTTCACTAGGTATCATCTTGTCCCACAGTAGGACACCGAGCAAGGCACCCATGATTGGACCTACAGTGTAGATGATGAGATCGATATTGTTCTCCATGTCGCCAAAGACCCAAACGCCAGCCCAGCGAGCAGGATTCATTGCCGCACCAGTGAGTGGGCCACCCATCAGGATGTCCGCCATGACCGTGAGGCCGATTCCAAAGCCCGCGATGCCTGCTGGGGCTCTGCCATCGACCGCGGTGCCCATGATGGCGCTCATCAATAGGAAGGTCAGGACGGCCTCAATCAGAATGGCCTGCTGAGTGCTGACCTCGATAATTGTGTCACCTGGGGCCGGTGTACCCACACCTCCTGCACCGATTGAATAGAGAATACCGCCCGCAAGGAAGGCACCTGCCAATTGGGCTGCGATGTACTTCGCACCGAGTTTGGAATCAATGCGCTTGGTTGCCATGAATCCAATTGTCACAGCTGGATTGACGTGACCACCTGAGATGTTCATTGTCGCTGTGACCATCACTGCAAGGATGATTCCGTGCGCTACGGCCACCGTTAACAGATCACCACCGGAGACCCAAATGGCACCTGCACCGATGAACGTCAAGGCGAACGTGGCGATTCCTTCAGCATACAACTTGGCTTCTGTTTCTTTGCACATATGATCACTCTGAATCCTTAGATTCAGACCGGGGGCATTGAAGTTCGTCTATGAACAATGCGCATCAAGAATGCTGGGTCCTACGAATAATCAGGATTAAAATCCAGCCGAGAGGACGGCGATACAACCGAAGAAACCGATGATGGGATACGATGCAAGCGCAACCGACGCACCAATGCCCATCGCTTTCCCGCCACTGGCTGCAAATCCATAGATGATTAGTGCAATCGATATGAGTGGGGCGCCCATGCACATAATCCATGCAATACCGAGTAACACATCAACCGTATTCTGGGCATCATTTAGATCGTCGAATTCCTGCTTGTCAATCGTTTCAACATCAATGCCTACTGAAAGGCCATGATCTTCACCGCTATCAAAACGGAATACGCCTTCCTCTTGTGACCATTGGCCGACTTCTTGGTCAACCCAAACTACGATATCCACATCGACTCCATGATCATCTCCATCATCAAAATGAATCACACCTGACGTCGAATTCCAGTGGCCAACTTGTTCCATATTCTCATCGCCATCCGTCCAAGTTACCCTGATGATGGTGAATTGTTCCGATGAGGTCGACTCATCGTAGTCACAATAATACCATCCATCGGATTCTCTATCCCAAATATCACAACCTTCGAACTTTTGTCCGGATTCCAGTGAAAAATTGGCGTAATAGGATGTATCGTTTCCTCGAATCAGATCAATCTGGTATTGCGAATTTTTGTGTATATGCATCTCGGTGTTGTCGTCATGGTGGCAAGAGTACCAAACGTTCTCGTTGTTCGAATCCTCATGAATATTACACCACTCTATATTACTATCAGAATCGAGGGTGTAACTAGCTGCATATTCAGTACCATTGACCAATTCCAAATCGATTTGTTCCCATTCGTAAGCATCGTCCCAAGGGTTCATGCTTTCCGCAATCATTGCGAGTATGATGGGGACAATCATCAGGAAAAGAGGGATTCCAAGGCCGATGAAGAACTTCTTCCAAACGAACGGTTCCTTCATCACAGCGTAGGTTTGGCCATCGGGGCCGGTGATGAAATCGTAATTTCCCGTTCCATCCGGGACGGCTGCTGATGCTTCGGAGCCGGACAGCATGGTGGGAGTGCCTGTCAAGCTCGGGGTTTCAACGGAAAGGACGGGGGTGTCCGGTTCGTACTCATCACTCATCGGCAACCTCTCCCTGAGCCATCGGTAGGCTCCCCAGTAAATCGCGTTTCTCTTTCGGTGTTAATAGGGCCATGCCTGCAAGAGCGAGTTCGCGGCGAATCGGTTCGAGAACTGTTTCCTCCAACTCACCGCGATAGAACATGTTGTATGTGTCAAATGGGATGAGGCGCAAATCAGGACTGACAATGTGTACACAGGTTTTCTTGACGCTGCGTAAATCGAAGGAATGAGCATCGATGAAATCCATGATGATGATTCGGAAGACATTGTCGTAGGAGAATTCCGTCGGCATCTCTAGTTCGGGCAAACAGCACAGCAATTGGGCCAAAGAATGGCCAGCTGAATCGGGACTGTGTGCGGTGGAAAGTAAACTCAAAATCTTGGCTTTCAGCTCCTGATCTTTCTCAAACTGAATGGTCGAGCGCGGACCGGCAAGAAGGGTTTCATCGTCGATGTGACGCGTGAGAGGGACGGTGGTTCCACCCACTCGAAGTGCATAGGCCATCGCGATTGAATCTGGATGACAGGGGACCGGTAGCATGTCTTCGATTTCAAACGTCGAGGATTGCTCGCCAATCATTCTCCTGACTTCGGAAAGTGTGAGACGATCTTTGGCGACATCGTAATCATCGTGTCTGCCCGCTTCCTGAATCGGCTGAAATGTGACACCGCGAACACAATTCCAAGAGAGAGCATGTTCGATAATCTCGCCAATTTCATGGTCATTCAAGCCCTTTTGCAGAGTCACTACGAGTGTGGTTGAGACATTGTGTGCCTCGAGATTCTCCAGAGCTTTTCTCCGAATCTCTCGCAGGTCTGCCCCGCGCAAACGCATTAGTGGCTCACGCTCTAAACTGTCAAACTGAAGATACAATTCGAAGCCTGGTTTGTATTCGGCCAATCTCGCAGCGAAGTCTGGTTCATTGGCGATTCGAATTCCGTTTGTATTGACCATCAAATGCTGAACTGGGCGTTCTCGAACCGCATCTAGGATTTCAAAGAAATTCGGATGGAGTGTTGGTTCCCCTCCTGATATCTGAATCACATCGGGTTCCAGTTCGTTCTCAACCACAGCGTCCAGCATCTGAATGATATGTTCCAATGAGCGATAGTCTTCCTTGCGCTCTGGTCCACTATCCGCATAACAGATTGGGCACTTGAGGTTACAATGATCGGTTACTTCAATCAGGGTCAAGCAAGAGTGTTGCTCGTGGGATGGACAAAGGCCGCAATCATATGGACAACCATACTTCATCGGTGTGTTCCAGCGTTCTGGCATCTCACTGGGTTTGACGTAGACCTCACGGCATCGTCGGTAATATTCCGCATCGTCGGAAAGCAGAACTTTCTCTCGCTTTGCACAGGAATAACAGAGTTTGTCCATGTAGACATTGTTTTCCTGAATGATGATTTTACCTTCAGCACGGCGCAGGCAGGCAGAGCAGACGCTTGTGGCAGAATCGTAGAACAAGTAGTCCCGGACCTTCCCGCTCATACATTTGGGTGAAGGTCATCTTCTATTGAACGTTCACCCGGCTTACCGTAGGTAAAGAACCACAGCAATCCAAGAACGCAGGCCCATTGAATCGGAGTCAATCCCAGCCATTCTACCGTAGTGGTATCTTTGATCGCATCAACGATGATTCGCCAAATCAGATACAGAACCATGAACGTCTGGAAGCGTTGACCAACAATCGGCGTCTCCCATTTCTCTAGGAAGGCCCAGATAGCTCCAAGGGCAATGATACCATACAATTGGGTTGGGTGACGAGGACCGTCACCAAAATCAACACCCCATGGTAAATCGGTGTGGTAACCATAGGTTGCATCGGGTAAGCCTGTCAAGAAGCAACCGATTCGTCCAATGGCCATTGAAATGATGAGCGGTGTAACGTAAACATCGCCGGTGCGAACGGTAATCCCCATCATCTTCTTCGCCAACTCGATTCCAATCGTCCCACCCAGCAAACCACCGACAATGGTTTTTCCACCAAGGAAGAGGATGGGTATGTCGGAACCAATCTGGTCAGAGTGTTCGATTAACGCCAGTAACCGAGCACCAAAGAGAGCACCCACCAAAGCCGCGAGAATCAGCCAGGCCCGATTCTCACTGCCCACTGTGTCGCCGTGAATCTGCCTTTCTCGCATGAGAAAAGCGAATCCTGCGATATATCCTAGAATCTCAAAGACGAGATGGGCAGGAATACCGAATATGTCGACCGGGAACTCCATGGGTCTTCGTAAGACATACGGCCCTTAACGCTGAGGAACTTGAAACAAAAAAAAAGGACGAGTCGGGGGCACCGAAGCGCCCCCGAATCGCCCGTGTGTCATCTTGAGGGTTTGCCGTTTTACGGCTCACTCTTCTTCGAATATCTGATCGCTTAGCATCAATGCTGCTGCAGCACCGATACCACCGACAATCAATGTGCCGAAGACTGCGACAAAGTTGTCTGTGTCTCCGATTTGGCCGTCGACGATGGTTGCACCGAGGCTGCTAGCCGAAGCTAGAGTTACACCTGCGACGAGGAGGACAGATGCAAACGCACCCGCTTCCCATCCACCACCAAGGCGATCCCAGACGGTCATCATCAAGAAACCGCCTAGCAAAGCAGTTGCTGCACCGGTTGCATCCAATGCTGCTGCTGCTTCGAAAACAGTTTCACCTTGCCAAGCCAGTACACCTGCACCAATCAGACCACCGAGGATCTGCATGCAAAAGTTCAGTGCACCAGTCTGCCAATCCGTTCGTCCGGCTGCCATGTTACCGATTGTGATAATCGGCAAAATTTCAGATCCCTTAAACGTCATCCACATGATTGCAAGAGTGACACCAGCTGCGCCAGCCATTACTGCACTGTCATGGGGTGCTGCATTTTCAGATATAGTTCCCCAAACAAGTAGCGTAATCGCCATACTGCCGATGGCCTCTGCGACCATTCCCTTATCGTTCATTTCCATTTTTTCATCCTGCTCGCTGCGTGTCGAGCGATTCCGCCTTTTTCGGTCAGTATTTAAAGAGGCAGGATTGAGATTCATCAAATACGACTGTTTATTGGCCTTTTTCGAAGACCCAGAGGTCCGATAATTCAGTGTGGTAAATGCGGGATATAGCTCGCAGTGTAACGTTTACCTTTGACATTGAGTGCAATAGAAGGTCGAACGACCCGATTGAATCATTCTTTTGATGATTATTGGGCACTCGACGGAGGTGCAAACTTCGCCCTCTCGATCGTAGACAGCAAATTCATGCGGAAAATAACCTAATTTACCATCGATTTGCTTGAATTGGCCGTCTTTGAGAGTGGATCCCCCTGCGTTAATTGCAGTCTGTAGAACATTTTGTGCTTCCTCATAAATTCGAGTCGTCATCTTTTGAGACACATTCTTCGCCAACCGTTTCGGAGAGACGCCTGCTCTAAACAGAATTTCACTCGCGTAGATGTTCCCTATTCCTACGACAATCTTCTGATCCAACAACGCGGTTTTGATGGACACATTTCGTCCCCTAAGTGATTTGTGCAATAATTCACCACTCCACTCAGAGCCGAGAGGTTCAGGCCCTAGGTGACTGAGCAATTTGTGTTCATTGTCCCCATGTATGATATCCATAATGCCAAAGCGACGGGGGTCGGTGTAAACCAACCTCGTGCCATCTACGAAGTCAATGACGACGTGATCGTGCTTTCCCTCTAGCACACGGCCGAAACGGCCAGTCATCCCCAAATGAGCAAGCCAAGTCAAGTCACCTTCCAACCGAATCAGCAGATATTTTGCACGGCGATCGATGTCGATAATTTTCCGACCCGCAATCGAATCCATATCATCTGGGAAGGGGAATCGCAAATCTGGACGGTTCAATTCTACCGCGAGAATTTCTTTACCCACCAACCCCAATAGACCCCGTCTTACCGTTTCGACTTCGGGGAGTTCGGGCATTATTTCACCACATGAAATAGGATATGTTGCTCTTCCCAGCCGGCCAAATCAATCTTCTCAACCAATGTAAATCCAGCTTCCAATAGCGATTTCTCAGCGTGATTAAATGCGCTTTCAGTGTTACGCTCACTCGCGGATTTAAGGGACAATAATCCCGTCCCATTCGACTCTAGAAACCGATTGCATGCTTCGATGAACATCTCAACTTGTCCAGATTGAGAAACGTCTTGAAATAGCCATGGAACCTTGCGAGAAAGAAAGGGATTAACCTCCTGGATTTGGCGACAATCTGCCAACACGGGGATGATGCCAGGACGAGCCTTAGACAATCGAATCATATCCCGCATACATCTAGAAGAAATGTCAACAGCAATGATGGCACCATTGAGGTGGTTCTTCGCCCCGCAAACGTGGTCATGCAAGTGGCTGATGGTCGTACCATGTCCTGAACCGAGATACAAACAGGTCGTACCGTGTTCGGGCAGGAGGCCTGATTGTGACGCTTTGAGTAGCGCTGCTCCTAATTTTGATGCTCTAGGATTCCATTGTCTCCATTCATTTCGACCGTCCCTCTTCAACCGCTCTCCGCGTAAACTGACACCTTTGACCGCATTGCGAGACCACAGGCTTCGCCCACGAATTTCGACCTTGTTTGAGAATGATTTCATCGGATCACCTCTTGCTCTTACGTGCACGAATTTCGCCGACTTTCTTCTCAATCTCTGAAACTTGTTTCGAGGTCCAAGGTTCTCCACCAAAATGATCAGCACGAACAGCTATGGCGGCCTTGGCTGCAAGCATTCGGGCGATGGTGCCTCGTGTCCACTTGGGGCTTCGACAAATCCATGAGTGCTGAAAAATGTGACCGTGCTTGGGAGAAGGTGTTCCTTGTCGCAGGTGCATGAAGAAGGCTTTCTCTGCGCCTAGAACTTGAATCGTACTCGCTGGTAGGCGAGCCAATCTTTCTCTTCCATGGGCCGTTGCACAAAGTTTTGCGGAGAGGAGTGGGCCGAGTAACAAGGAAAGTGATGGTAAATGGATTTCAGATAACTCTCTTACTGATTCTTCCATTCGGTTCACATCTGTGGCCAATTGCATTGTAGAGGTTGCCATTGAATGAATTGCAGACCACTCCTTTGGCCCAATCTGGACTTCAGCGGGTATGGTTTCCAATAAATCTCCAACTTCTTGTAGATTTGAAGAATCGGAAATTGTGGATGCGATTCGGCCACGGTTTTGATCGATGTCTAGACTTGGGAGGAAAAACCCCGCCCATTCTACGACTCGTGATTCCAATGTATTGTGGACACTGCGCATTTCTTCGGTGGCTTGAACCAAATGCTCGAGGCGAGAATCGGGGTCTGATGCAGATTCGGACACACCACGTTCTGCGAGTTTGATCGACGCATCCCGCAATAATGCAGATTCATCTGCATCCAATTCTGGCCAAGTATCCACTTCAACCGAGGGGGTCGCGATGCAATCAAGGAAACGGTCTGCCAATGTTTGAGCTTCAATGGTCATTCGACCTCGCATGAGTAGGGCCAACCGATCAGCCAAAGCGTCAGGCGTTCGATTTCCGACCCAGATACACTCGTCCACAACACCGCCATTTTCATCATAGACGCGGGCAAATCGCCAATCCCATACGAGTTTCACAGTTAACGCAGACCCCTCTCCTTCAAAGTCCGTGCGGAACGTAATATTGGAAAGCCATCGAACCACATGATTCAAGTGCGATGATTTCACGGCAGGTCATATGTTCTGTCCCGAGTGTGGAACGTTAGCATTCCCAGACCCTACTGGGAAAATCAAATGTCCCAACTATGAGTGTGGATATCATGGTGCTGCTGAAAACAAAATTCAGATTGGTGATGAGGAGGTTGATATTTCGAAAGCAACCTCTACCAGCAAATCAGAAACAAGAGACCGCAGGGTCATTGAAGATGCAGATCAAATGCGTGGTGTACTCACAACAAATACTTACATCTGTCCAAAATGTGATTCGGACCAGGTGTTTGCCGAGCTCCAACAAACACGTTCATCCGATGAACCAGAGACTAGAATTCTGACCTGTAAGGACTGCACCCATGGATGGCGTGAGTACTGATTTCGCAACAAACACCGTAGGTGTTCTGAAGTCAACCCTTTTTAGCCCCCTCTGCTCAGAAGTTGGTGAGTATGGTGTATCCATGTTGAATATCACTGCGAAACAAGACACGATGAGGAACATCGTCGACATTCTCACAGTTCTTGTTGAGGATGCTAAATTCAAATTTGAAGAGGGACATATTGAGGTTCGAGCCGTTGACGCAATGCATGTAGCGATGGTGCGAATGGAAATCGATTCCGCCGCCTTTGAAGCGTGGGAATGTGAAGCATGCACGATTGGTTTTGAGTTGAAGAAATTACACGATTTGATTGGTTTGGCAGAGGCCGGCGACCTCATCGAAATGAACTACGACGAAAATGATGGCCGCGTAAACATCCAAGTTGGAGAAATCAATCGAACCATACGCCCATTGGATCGAGCGACCATGCTTGAACCAAAGGTCCCAGAAGTTGACTTGACCAGTTCGGTCAAACTCTCAGCAATCAAGTTCAGTCGGGCGTTGCGTGCCGCAAAACAGGTGGGTGATTTAGCGACAATATCACTCAATGCGCAATCCTTCGGAGTCAACGTTAGCGGGGACACGGACACCGTGAACGTCTCTTATGATGCAGGTGAATTGGAAGACTTGGTCTGCAAAGGTCCCGTCAAGAGCCAATACAGCCTATCTCTACTCTATCCTATGGCCAAGCGGATGGAAGCAATTGTGGATAGTGTTACCTTGTTCTTCAATGAGAACCACCCGCTTCGATTGGAATTTGATTTTGCTGACGGAGCCGGCCGTTGTGTCTACTTCCTCGCACCAAGAATTGAAGGCGATGCGTGAACCCGCGTAGAGCATGGCAAGTCCAAAGGTGTGCGTGATTATCCCCACACTTCGCAATGCGGATGAATTGGAAATTGCCTTGGATGGCCTGTCCAAGCAATCTTGGGATGGGACATTGGAAATTGCCATTGTAGGGCCCACAGGGGACCCTGGAGAGATTGTGGCCAATGAAAAAGGGGCAACGTGGATCGATGATGAAGGAAGTCGAACGCGAGCGGATGCATGCAATGTGGCACTCAAATCAATCGATTGTGATCTTGTACTATTCACCGATGACGATGTTTGGGTCCCAGAAGATTGGGTCTCTAATCTGGTTCGTTGGTTTGACAGAGACGAGGTTTCTGGAGTCGGGGGTCCAAATTTTGCCCCTCCCGATCAACGATCGACTTTTTGGCAACGAGTCATCGATGTGACATTTTGCTCAAAGTGGGTCACTGCAGGCACCAATTATGGAAATCGAGGGGATGAACTACTGACACCTGCCGCTCAGTTGCCTGGTGTGAATGCAGCTTATCGAAAATCCGTTCTCGATGAAGTCGGAGGGTTTGATGAAGGGGCGATTGGTTGTGAAGACGCGATGATGGATTACCGTATTGAACAGGCTGGTCACCTACTGTGGCAAGATCGAGATGCCATCATGTGGCATCGAAGAAGGGACCCGGGCCGTGTTCGAAAGCAAATACGAAATTACGGACTTGTTCGTATTTTAGCCAGCCAGATTCATCCTGGGATGAAATCTTGGAGCCATACTGCAGTTGGAATGTTCCCCCTATTGGTACTCGGTGCGCTGGCCGCATTTTTCTATGGAGCCTGCAATGGTGGATTGTCATGGCCAAATGTATGGGATATATCTCTGGAATCGGTGCCGATGGGACTAGAACGAACGCTGGTACATCTCCCTGTCAGCCTCGCAGGCCTATACGTGGCGTTATGCTGGTTTGGCGCTGCTCTGGGTACATCTCCCTCACGCAGATTGTCAACCATTTTGTTTGCACCTTTCATGACATTCTTGATGCATTGGTCATACGGATGGGGCGTATTGACCGCATGGTGGCGAATCTACATTACGAAGAATGCGGGATTGCAAATCGACGACAAAGATCGCTCCTAATCTCTGCGCATTTTCCCATCTTGAATCGAATACGATGGCGTTTTCGGACGCCACAAGAAAGCGGTCATCAATGAGAAGAAAATCCCTCCAACAGCAATATTGAGCCAACTCTCCGACAGATATCGAGCGCTTGCATTGAAGTATGCCCAGGTGAAACTCGGTAAAATTCCAATCAGTAAAGCGATGATGGTTTCCCTGATGATGAGTTCTTTTTGTGGTGGAGCACGCGGCATGTTCAATTCAGCCTCAGGTGCTGTTGAACGAACCAATCTGAACCCCATCTGAGGGCGAGAAACACCTCGTGGTGTTGCACCCCTCATGGTACCAGAGCCTTTCCAAACACGAGTTGTATGAGCTGTGTGATCTGAAACACCTCCTGCTCGAACGGGCGATATCCAAGGACGACCATCACATGGGGCTCCCCAATAACCACTCCGAGGTGGGCGGTCACTCAGAACCTCAACCTGGACGCCACCCAAACCGATGAGTCCCTGCTTTGCAGCGAGTGCCCATTCCGCCTCAGAAGGTGGGCGGGGGTTGCCCTTGACGCCGATCAATCCAGCCTCAATCATCAATGGTGTCAGGCGGTTCACGGGTTCTTCGGAATTCTTTCCAGCCACCGCTTGTCCAGTCAATTGTTTCCACTGTGCAAATGTAATCGGCTCTGAACTGATTTCAAATTGATTCTCGATTCGAATTTCGTGGTGAGGGCCATTTCCTGCATGAATCAGCGCTCCACGATAATCACCCAACCAAGCAGTTCCAGGTTCAACTTGAATCCAGTCGATTTCAGACATGGATCTACTCCTCTCCAAGTGCTCCTGTTTGGATTGCCCATTGACTAGAATATACGCCGTTGTTGTCTACAAGTGTATCGTGACTTCCCCTCTCAACAACCGCTCCGTCAACCATCGATAGAATTTCATCTGCATTTCGGATTGTCGACAAACGGTGGGCGACTGCAATCGTCGTTCGAGTGCCTCCCGTTCCGAGCAAATTCGATTGAATCTGGCGTTCTGTTTCAGCGTCCAATGCACTTGAGGCTTCATCGAGAATGAGTAGGCTAGGCGCCTTCAGCATTGCACGTGCTAGAGAAATCCTAGCACGTTGTCCACCCGATAGCATCACACCTCGGTCACCTACCAGTGTGTTGATTCCATCCTCCATGGTGGTGACAAACTCCTCAGCACCAGACAAACGAAGGGCGGATTCGACTTCTTCTTCATTCGCCTCTCTTGAATAAACCACGTTGTCGCGAATGCTACCATAGAACAAAAACGGATCTTGATTGACGAATCCCATCTGTTCGCGCACGCTATCCAAAGTTAGATTCTGAATGTTATGACCATTCACCAAAACTTCCCCTGATTCAGGTTCATAGTAGCGTAGAATCAATTTCAGGATTGTTGATTTTCCAGCACCGGTGTGACCCATAACTCCGAGGAAACCGCCTTGGCCAACATTGAATGAGATTCCATTCAATACAGGTGTATCTGTGCCCGGATATGTGAAATGAACATCTCGGAATTCAATATTGTCGATTGGGCCCTCAAGGGCTGTTGCACCTTCTTTGTCGACAATGCTTGGTTCTAAATCGACCATTGCGAATACGCGACGGGCAGCTGCTTCGCCACGTTGCAGTTGATTGACGAGCATTCCAAAAATGAATAGTGGCATCGAAAGACGGGTCATGATTAGAAGGAACGTGGTAAAGGCACCCACTGAGATATCGCCCTCTTTCATCAGCCACCCACCGACCGAGACAAGTAGGCCGTAAACAACGCCAGCGACACCGTATAGGCCCGGGATGAATCTGTTTCGATCTCGACTGGCGCCAATCGCCTCGTCTCGGTATTCTTCACTCTCATTTGAAACACGAGAAATTTCCCATTCTTGTGCATTGTATGCTTGAACAACTGCGATTCCGGAAATGACATTTTCAAGGACAGCATTGATTCCACCTGTTGATTCTCTTTGTTTGCGATATTTTCGTTGAACGCGAGTTGAGAACAGATACACCATCGGGAAAATGAGAAACAGTGGACCGAAGAGTACTGCTGTCAATTTCCAAGACATCATCATGAGAATCACAAATGCAGTGATGAATGTGGTGAAAATTCGAATAATGGATGTGGAAGAATCTGATATGACATCCTCCAATTGATTTACGTCAGAAGATAACACTGACATCAAGACGCCTGTTTGCCTGAGATCGTAATACGATGCTTCCATTCGAATCAAACTCTGGGTCGCATCCAATCTCAAATCATGCTGGACCTTGTACCCCAGTGTTTGCCAACAATAATCAGAAACTCCTTGAAAAATTGCCAAACCTGCAAATCCAAGGAAAATCAACACCCCATATGAGATGGCTTGATCGTCGCTGATAAGAATCAAGAAATTCTCATCGAGAAATGCTCTCAAATCACCTAGGCGGCCACCAGACTTTGCATTACCACTGTAATAATCGACTGCAAATCCGATGAAAATAAATGGCACCAAGTCAAAGACTCGAGCAAGCATATTGGTCGAAATTCCAACGGCTGCTCGACGTCGATACGGTCGAACATAAGGAAAAATTCTCCAAATTCTTCGACCTAGGATTTGTGGGTCGTCGTCGTCTCCATCTTCGGCTGAATTACCGATGGATACGGCATGCCTTCCCTGGGACATTGGCATCGGCTCAAGGCGGTGGTTTTTCAATGCGTCAGTCGTCGATTCAGAAGTGCGGACGACGGGATTTGAACCCGTGACATGAGGTTGGAAACCTCAGGTGATAACCCCTTCACTACATCCGCGGCGTATTGACCGGGGCCGCGCCTCAGTCTTATCCAATTCGGTCCGCCCACTCCCGCAAATTCAAGGGGTGTATGCTATCGACACCCACCATGCACTGGGCTCGGAAGGTTGGAATCGGAATGTGTTTCATTTTCATGCCGGCAGTTGCACCACTGTGGGCTTTGGCGTTCGATGTCGAGGTGGAAACGATGATTCGCATACTCACTGTGCTCTTTGTCCCAGGGCTTCTCCTCGCCCTGGGTGGTAGATCTATCGAGTCCGAAGAGTGACTACACCGCTTCGATTAATCTCGAAAATCCAAAGCTAAATGGGCGACCATCTAGTAATTCTCGCCAATGATGAATTTCAAGGCGAAAGCCGTGACCATCATGCGAGAGAACAACCTCTTCACAATTCAGGACTGAGAATGATTGGGGTGCGACATGCATCCCCAGCCCACAAGCCTTCTGTGTCGCCTCCTTGACGACCCACGTGCGAGTCGCTTCTTGCATGCCCATCCCTGAATCAATATCCCACAATTGCTCTAGATACTGGAGCTCTTCACCAGAGGTCATCATCGTCAACAGGTTCCTCGCGCGGGGAACGCCGAGAGGCTCGGCATCTATTCCAATCGAACTTCCATTGAGAGACACTGCAGCAATCGACACGCCATTTGAATGGCCAAGTGTAATCTCTGGCAACTGTGGACTCAGAGGGCCGCCTGCACGAATTCTGGCTTCGGCGTTTTTCCATACCAAGCTGGGCTTTCGATGCTCATCGCGTACGATTTGAAGATCAAAAGGGTCGAAGCCAATATCTCTGAGGAGGGTGGCCAGAGCGTAACGAGCGGATGCATGCTCATGCGCGCGTTTCGCTGTGACAAAGGTCGAGGCCTCAAACGCATCAACCAATGGCACATTGGTCAATACCGGAATCGGATCGTCAGGGCGGTGGTTGGCAACTGGCATCCATACTGCAATCACCTCATCCACCCCACAAGCATCGGGTAAAGGAAGAGGCGATACCAAACCGAAAGGGCTCCACAATTCCATGATAATTCCTCAATTGGAAAATTGATTTTTCAATTGATTATTTCCCCTTTCTTTTTAGCGTGAATCTCAACTTTTCTGGGACCGGAGCCATACCCTTTAGCCTGAGCCCTTTGATTGAGACAATCGGTTTCTGATTTCGATCGAACACCATGGCATCGTGAACTGTAATTCCATTTTCTTCTTGGCTCCGGCGATAACTCCTGACCCGGAGGTCATCGCGAATTGCGGGTACTTTGAGTAATTCACACTCATCGATTCCTACCGGTAGGCTCGAAATCCCATCGATTTCCATTGCTACTAAACCTGCATTTTGGAAACAGGCCTCTATGAGCATCGGTAGTGATTCCAATAGTGCGGGCTCGTCATCAAACAATTTGGATTCGGGCAACTGATTGCGTAAGAGGGCAATCCCATCAGCTCCGAAATCGGCGCCATCTGACACCCCTTTGACCAAGCCACCATGAACTTGGAATCGTGGCCCATGGAAGAATCGATCATAAATGAAATTGGGCTGGAACGAGGCTTTGCCCCTTCCTGGTGAACTGGTGAATGCCACCTCTACATCTCGTTTCGCCCCCTCCTTCAACAAACGGACAATGCCCTCGTGATGGATACGAGGTTCACCGAATATTTCTCCTTTAGAATTGACCAAATCGCTCTCTATACGGCATTTGATGAACAAGGAATTTTGGTCTTGATCACTGTATTCGGCCTTCACACGTACACGTATTTCTTCCTTCATCAGTTTGATTGGGAGTCCAAATTTAACTTCCGAAAATCCTTGAAGGATACACATTGGATACAGTAGGAGGGCATTTTGTGCAAACATTTCCATCGCCATCACCCCCGGATGATAGGGAGTCCCATCGATTGAGTGATCTGTTAGGAATGGGAATCTATCAGTCGAGAGGGTGCACTCTGTCAATATTTCAGAATATAGGTCATGATTCAGTATTCGATCCACAAATGGGAACCGTTCCGGTTCTGAAAGGGCACCTGCTGTATCTGCCGGAAGTTTTTGTGGAGGGCCTCGTTTGCAATCTTCATTGTCCAATATTCCCAATGCGCCCGCAGCCACTACGCGGCGTTTGCCTCCACCTAGCATCTCTTTGACGAAAATTTCGACGCCTGATTCAACTGGAATCGTTTCGATGCCGGCTTGCATGAACACGGATTCCAATGAGCCACGAGTTGCCATTCCAACATCGCGCCAGCCAGACCAAGCGATGGCGACTGCTCTGGGAGCAGCTTCGTGGTGAGCGATTCGGCACATCTCTGCATCCAGAATGTTGTTGGCGGCGGCATAATCGACTTGGCCACCGTTTCCAAATCTTCCCGCCACAGAAGTAAATGCGCACAGAACTCGTAATTGATCCAGTTCGTCTCCTAATGCATCGATTAGCGCCCTCCAGCCATCGATTTTTACAGAGATAATATTCGCAAATGTTTGCCATGACTTGTCTGGAACCAACTTTGAATCCTCAAGTCCAGCCCCATGAACGATTCCGGTGATGGAGCCACATTCTTTCCTGACAGCAGCTAGGACTTTGGCGACAGATTTGGAATTTGTAACATCACACGCATCATACAGCGCTCGGTTACCAGAAGATTGGATGTCCCGCATGGTTCTGTGAATCTCTAAACTGCGCATTTGTTGATTCCAGACTTGTTCCCATTCGACCATGGTGACTTTTCCAGATTCACTATTCGCAACCATTTCTTCTCGCAAATTCATCTTTCGTTCTTGCAATGTTGATTCATCGTCCTGTAACCATTCTTCTATACTGGCATCAAGTCGTGTTCTTCCAAGTAAGACAAATGTTGCACCAACATCCCTGCTTTGTTCAGCCACACCAACAACGCAGCGTGCGGTGACACCTGCGCCACCACCAGAAATAACCCATACATCGTCCGCTTGAAGCGGTTGAATTTCACCGACAATATCTTCCTCATACAAACGAAGAGCCCAACGGCTGCCATCACGTGAAAGCCCTACTTCCAGGGGAGTGGTTCGACCGAATGCTTCCGCCCAAATTTGGTGGGCGAGAGCGGTTGGGTCAGCGAGTAATTCTGGATCAATGTCTACTGCCCTGCATCGCAAATGAGGCTTCTCTTTGGCATAGGATTTGATGATGCCATGGGATCCTGCTGCGAGTGCATTGAAACGGCTGCTAGCATTACCGTGGCGACCATCCATGGCGCTAACAGACATCACAGTACCATCTTCAATCGAACTGAATTGGGGATCAAGGGATTTCAGTAACCCGAACAACCCATGTGTAGTGGATGTGAGTTGCGCCTCTTGGGTCTGAGTTTCCCAGCCCACGCCTGCAAGTCGAAGTGGAGACAAGTGGAGCAGGGCCACCACATCCCCGACCTTTGCGAGGTGAGCGCTGACTTCAGCAAGTTGCTCATGATTGCCAGGATCTACGCGGACAATATCGACTGGACCATCTTTCTCAATTTTGATCTTTGAAACAATACTCGGATCAAGCATGATTCGAACCGTATCAATTCCTGCGGCCTCCAAGATATGACAAAGGGTATCTGCAACCCCCCAAGGGTCATCTGTTACGGCAACCACCTTGCCATCAATATCCAAAGGAGTGGTTGCTTCAGGGGGTGCTTCTTCGACTTCGACCTGCCATCTCCGAACCCCAATTGTTTCGTTTTCGAATGTGGTGACGTCTGGCTCTGGTTGTAGTTCCAAAGGCTGGACGGGATCTACTGCTGTGGTTTCGACCTCCCCTTGGCCAAGATAAGCGATCATGTGATTCAAAGTCGGGTGTTCACTTAGCACAAAGGACTCGTCCACGGGCAAGCCATAGAAATCTCTGAGTTCAGCCATGATTTCTGCTTGCTTTACCGTGTCAATGCCAAGTTCACCTTCGAGATCCTGATCCAGTTCGATGAAATCTTCAGGATAACCCGTGTGTTTGACGACGACTTCAACCACCTTGTTGGAAACATCACTTGCGGCTGGTGCTGGCAATGGAGCAGTTGTTTCAGTTTCAACCACCTCTTCGACAACCACTTCTGATTCCACCGAAGGTGATTCAGTTGGTGCATTTCCACCAAGATAAGCGATCATGTGATTCAAAGTCGGGTGTTCACTTAGCACAAAGGACTCGTCCACGGGCAAGCCATAGAAATCTCTGAGTTCAGCCATGATTTCTGCTTGCTTTACCGTGTCAATGCCAAGTTCACCTTCGAGATCCTGATCCAGTTCGATGAAATCTTCAGGATAACCCGTGTGTTTGACGACGACTTCAACCACCTTGTTTGATACATCCCCTGAAGGAGAGGCAGGGGGCTCAACCTCTTTCTGGATGACCATGGGTTCTGGTTCTGGTTCTGGTTCTGGTTCTGGCACATTGTCCACTTTGTGTACTGCAGCCCAAGGAGTACCTTGAACACCACCGATAATCTTCTCATCTGGATTGATGTATGCGACCAATTTCCGCTCTAATATTCGTAAATCGACTTCTCCACCTGCTTGATTTGAGGTCCAGGCTGCAATTCTATTTCGATCCAATCGGTCGAGGTTTGTTGCGATTCGTTTGATCATTGTGAATACCATTTGGGATCCAAAACCGGCGGCGTGACGAACCACGTATTCGACGTTGATTGGCCCACCCTTGGATAATCGAAGATTGCCCAACTCAGGATCTGGTTGTTTGAAATTTGCAATTGGTGGGAATTCACCTTGTGATAGGCCTCTTATCGATACAGCGTCTTCAATGCCAGTACCCATTGGATGCCCAGTGAATCCTTTCGTATTCGTGATGATGACCTTGGAGGCACTGTCTCCAAATGCTCCCCGAAGTGCCTGTATTTCCGCAGCAGCGGAGCCACCCCGGGGAGGTGTTGCGGGTTCGTGTGACATGAAAGAAGTGCGTTCCGCAATCGAATGGCGATTGAATCCCCAATTACGTTCCATTGTTGCAATGAATTCCTCCAATGTGTTGGTCACATGTTCAACATCCAACCGTGTAGGGTGGAAGGCGGAATTGGCAAGATGGGTGCCGAGTAATTCGGCATATGGCGTAACGCCACGTTCCAAACTGAGGGTGTTGCGTTCAATGACAAAGGCGGCTGCACCCATACCGAGTAACATTCCATTTCTTCGCGCATCGAAGGGTAGGCTGACATCCTCCACAACATTGCCCATCGCATGGGCACCTGCGGCAGCAAATCCAGCACCGATCCAAGTCATCAGTTCCTCGCTGGTCGAATCATCCGCACTCACTATGATGATTCGGTCGCAACGCCCTGTTGTGAGCCAATCCTCCGCAATCGAAATCGCTGAAGGCGTCGATGCGCAGGCATTGTTGACTGAAATATTGGGACCTCTGGCACCAATATATTGAGCAAATTGTGAATGACCCATGGTCAATATTTGTAGAAGGAATCGACGATCAAAATGACCCTCATCATCTGCCCCATTGTTCTGAGCGTGTTGCATTGCTTGATCGACACCTGGGAAACAGGATGCGAAGATTACACCCGTCCGATTTCTTTCTGATTCCGGTAGACTCCACCGTTGAATCAATCGTTTGCCGGCCTTGTTTATCTGCTCGACAGCGAGCAAGGGTAAACCTGCGTCTTTGAGTGCCTCAAGCCCTGCGGCTAGAGCCAGAGATGTTGTGATGTCCATGGCTTCGACAATCTTGGGGTCTACCCCATATTGCTCAGCCAAATCGAAATGACCCCGGCGTCCCGCGAGCTGTGGAATCAAACTGAAATCATTGCATGGAACGAATTCTGCAGAGCCATCTGGATGCTTGATGATACGAACCAAATTCCGATCGAGGAGGCGCTGTTTGGTTTCTTCAGAAAGTTCGGAAATGAAATTGTCACCACGCATAATTCGATCGAATGTATCCGATGCAAATACCTCGTCCATACCCGGCAAGCCGAGGCTAATCCCGCTGAAAACAAATGGATTTGAGCGGCGTGATGAGAGAGGGTTGGTGGAAGTAGAGGTTTGGCGTACTGGTTGCCTTTCTGTTGGTATTGAAGGGGCGTTTGGCACCTCATCCAACCACTCAACCAATGCGGGTAGAGTCTTTGCGTTAGTAGAACCTTTGACACGGTAAATCGATTGGATATTACTGTGGATTTCTGAAATCTTTGATGCGCTCAATCCGATGGACTCAAGATCTGTTGAGCCGTGAATCATTCGGATTGGGAAGCCGCTAACCTCTGACACTATGGTGGCGATTGCGATTTCCTTTGATTTTCGTTCAACTTCTTCTCGTTCGTCTACACTCAAGAAATCTGTAGATTCCTGAATCGGAGGTGCATGACTTGTCACGACTCTTGGGGGGGTTGCGAGAGGGGCAGGGGTTGAAACTCGAACTCCAGCTTTGAAGGCGTCAGTAAGGGAGTTACTATCCGCCTCAGGCATGTTTGGAATTCGACCGGATAGCGCGTGAACTGCAAGGGCTGCATGGAACGAAGCAATGCCTCCTGCTTTCGGATGATTTGTGTTTGTCACTACCTTTGGTTGACCCTCAAAGATTTGTTCTGCGAATAAGGAGAGGGCTCGTTTGGGGCCAACCTCAACAAACAGACGGGCACCGTCTCCATACATTGTTTCCATCTGTTTTGTCCATTCGACTGTAGAGGCCATTTGAGGTGCCAGTTTGGCTAGTATCGCTTCCTTTGGACTGCTTCCCGCTGGAGATACATTCGGATACCATCCGCCATCGAAATTTGAAGAAACTGGGATTAATGGAAGTTGGATTTCCAATCCCTCAAGGAAATTGCGTAACGGCTCATTGGCTGGCGCAACAATCCGGGAATGGAAAGCGTGGCTGGTCTGAAGTTGCACACATGGGGCACCTGCCTCATCAAAGATCTTCATCACACGTTTCATCGGTATTGTTTCACCTGCAATGACTGTCATCTTTGGACTGTTTTTATTGGCTGCAATCACGTATCCTTCTTCTGCCTCTAATACGGATTCAATCTGTTCGTAAGGTGCTGAAACTGACGCCATGATGCCGCAATCTACCACATCTACACTGCCCATCTCAGTACCACGGGCTGCCACAGCACGCAATGCACTGTCAAAATCAAGAATGCCGGCAACCATCAGTGCTGCATATTCGCCCAACGAATGTCCTGCGACCATATCAGGTTCCAGACCATGTTCTTTCAACAATCGGTAGAGAGCAAGGTCGGCAGTGAGCATAGCGGGTTGGGTATACTCGGTTTGTTTGAGTTTGAATTCCGATTCCTTTTTCTGCTCGTCAGTGAGGTTTTCTCGTAATACAAACGTTGACAGTGATTCTCCATCTAGAACCTCAATCATCGTCTGGTCAGCTTCATCCCAAGTTTCTCCAATGCATCGATAGCGTTTGGATAGATCAAGTGTCATTCCAACATATTGGCTACCTTGACCGGGATAGAGGTGTGCGACCTTTGCCTGTTCTGGCAAAGGGGCCGTATCGGTAATCATCACCATTTGTTTTGCCAAGAAATCCCATTTTGACCGGTCTACAATCGATTTCTCAAGGAGATCGAACCGCTTTGATAGTTGAGCCCAACTACTGGCGACGATTGCACATCGAATACCTTCAGCAACGAAATCACGGCTCACCTCGGGAAGGACGGTTGAAAGCCGCTTGCCGTGTGGATCATCATCAAAATTGGGACCGGTAAACAATTCTGCACGAATCGAACTGAGTTTGGCTATGAGTGATTCTAAATCTGGCGCATTGACCAGTAGAGCACCACCCTCAATCGCCTTCAATTCGTCATGAGTCATCGTTGCAGATGAGGCGATTGTAGTCGCAGCAGATGCACCGGGGTTGAGCCAAGCCTCACGTCGAACGTCAAACTCGTTGGCTAGAAGTGAGTGGAAATTTTGATCATAGGACTCTATTGCACAATGGAAGTTGGTCCCTCCAAACCCAAACGAAGAGATTCCAGCACGACGAGGGTGGCCATTGGGTGTATCCCATGCCTTCGCCTCGGTTGGAACATAGAAGGGATTGGCATTCCAATCGATATTTTCGTTGGGCGTTGAAAACCCTGCGCTGGGAGGGATTGTGGCTGTATCGACTGCTCGAATTGCCTTCACCAGACCTGCGATTCCTGCGGCTGCTTTGAGATGCCCAATTTGACTCTTAATCGAACCGACTGCAACCGATTGTCCTGAGGGAGAATTCTCGAATGCCGCGGATAGACTGGTCAATTCGGTCGCGTCGCCAACAACTGTTGAAGTGCCGTGTGCTTCAATCAATTCTACCGTGGATGAATCGTAACCGGCTTGCATGTAAGCACGACTAACCGCTTGAATCTGACCACGAGTGCTCGGAGCTGTGATTCCTTTACCTCGCCCGTCACTACTCGCACCCAAACCACGGATGACCGCTTGGATGCGATCCCCATCCCGAATCGCATCAGAGAGGCGTTTCAGTGTGAGTGCTCCGGAGCCCTCGCCCATCACAAACCCGTTCGCTTTAGAATCGAAAGGTGTTGAGTGGGTGGCTGAAAGAGCACCGATCGCGCTAAATTTCGCGAAAGTGGCCGGATCCATCGTCCGATCACTTGCCCCTGCAACCATCAAATCGACTTGGCGGGTTTGCAACAATCGGCAAGCATCGAGGATTGCAGCAAAGGTCGATGCACAGGCGGCATCTGTAGAATAATTTGGGCCTTGTAAATCGAGAAGGTTGGCAACACGCCCCGAAACCACGTTGGCGAGTTCGCCCGGCATCGTGTCTTCGGTTACCCTTGGAAGATTGCTGAGGAGCGCTTCCTTGAACGCAGCCTTGCCTTCGCTAGGCATCCCGCCTGCTTCAACCGCATGTCTGGCGAATTGATCCGCCCAAACTCGATGATTGGATAAATTTCGATTCTCGCCGCCAAGGGCATTGGCAAAAATCACACCTGTGCGGGCACGGGGTAACTCTTGAGCGCCGTCGCCCATGTATCCTGCATCTTCCAATGCCGCTGCACTAACGGTCACCGCCCACTGCTGTGTGGGGTCGATTTGGGGGAGGGAACCAGGGGGTATTTTCCACCTTCGCCAATCAAATTCGTAATCCTCAACCCAACCACCGATTTTAGAATATGTTTTGTTCTCATCCACATTTTTTGGTCCGCCCTCAACCCAAAAATCAGACGGTGTCCAACGGTGGTCAGGAACCTCTTTGAGAGACACCTTTGCGGACAAAATATTCTCCCAGAACGCATCTACGTTCGGTGCATCAGGCAACAACGTTGCAACACCGATAACCGCAATCGGTTCAAACGGATCCTGTGGATTTTCATCTAGAGTTGTCAATTTCTCGCCTCAGTCACTGATGCTATCGGGTACCATCGTGCTAGAAAAACCAGCATCGACGTGAATGATTTGTCCGGTCACGCCGGAACCGAGCGGGCTGGAGAGCCAAACCGCACAGCCTGCAACATCGTCTTGATTCACGTTGCGTCGAAGTGGAGAATTGCGTTCCACATGATTCAGAATGTCATCGAACCCCGGAATACCACTCGCAGCCAAAGTTCGGATTGGGCCTGAAGAAATCGCATTGACGCGATGCCCATCTTCACCGACTCGCATGGCCAATTCACGAACCCATGCTTCCAATGCAGCCTTAGCGATACTCATGACACCGTAGTTTGGAACATAGCGAGTACTAGCGGCATAAGTCAGGGTGATGGTGGATGAATTTGGAGCGAGATGGGGTAATGCATGACGCATGATTCGTTGTAATGAATGTGCAGAAATTGTCATCGCAGTATTGAGGGGTTCATCTTCCACGAACAGCATGTGACGATCAAAACATTCTCGCGGTGCAAACCCAATGGCATGGATGACGATATCTGCCTTGGCACCCGGCGACACCTTTTGCCACTCATGGAAAAATTCAGCAGTGGTCTCCTCAGCACCTACATCGATTGGATAGAAGGCTTCAATGGCCTCGAGTTTGTCCTTCAGTTGGAATACTCGGCTCATGAATCTCTTCTGATATCCTAGAATCAGTTTGCAACCAGCCTCTGCCAATCGATTGCAAATTGCCCAGGCGATGGAATCCTCGGAGGCGACTCCAAACACCAGTGCTGTCTTCCCTTCAAGTTGCAACATGGAAACCACTCTCAGCCCTTCGGGCTGTTGGCCTCGACAGCAGACGGGTTTTGAGGGTGCCCCTCAGAAGTGACCCTACGGGTCAATTTAGCCATATAGTGCGCTGGGCCAAACCGAATGGATATGATGCAACAAATCTTCGGCTTGAGCCTTATCGACATTTTCGAGGAGAGTGGAGGCCAGAGTTTGGGTTCGCTTGGGCACCGTTTTGGGCCCCAATACTGCTCCTGGTCGCCTAGGATCGTCCAGATAATCTGTCTCCATCGTCCACGTAGATGAGCACTGAAGATACGAATCCATTATTGCTGAGATACTATCTTTGCCCATACTGACTGATGCCGAGAGGCCGTGGGTGAAGGATTCACTGACATTTGCCGGAGCATAATGGTGAACTGCACGCTTGCGAATCATCCCTGAACGGTCACAAATTGCAGCCAATTCAGCATTTGTCTGAGGGCCGTTTTCCTCTACGTGTAACTGGATGGGGGCATTGGCCTGTGATGCCATATGCATGACGGTGTGCAATTGTTGATTTGCAGCATCCCATATCTCATCCGAAACTGGATAATGAGGGCGCCCCACTTCACCCAAAGCAACAGCATCACCTTCAGCGCAATATTCCAACGCAAGGCCGACGGAATCAAGATGCAATTGTGTGGATTCCTCCATGCCTAGTGTATGGATTTGTTTTTCCCAAACCACTGGGTGAGGGCCGAGAATGACTCGAACATCGATCCCAACCTCTCTTCGGACCGCTTTCGCCATCTCCAATGTCCCATTGTAAGCATCTTTGACGGCGCTGAGCGATTCTGGCAATCCACGATGGAAGTCTGGTTTGTGAACCAGGCAAAGGTGGGTCCCCCCTGAATTTGCAAAATCCTGTGCTGCAGAGATACCCCGGCCGCTAGAATCGAGATGTAGATGGGTGTCCCAAATCGGGCCGGTCCAGCGACCCTCGATAATTGCCATATTGATCAACCCAGCAGGTTTTCATCGGATAATCGCTGTTTCCATCGTCGCGCAGCCATGGCGACCAATTTTCCATGGCGAGCTTCTGTTGCGATTCCACGCCCATTGCGAAATAGCAACATCTTGATTTCATGACGTGTGTCGTCAATTCTAAGGCAATCCAGTTCAGTATCCATTACCGCTTCAGGGTAAAGGTCTGGGACCCCTTCTAGGGAAACGGTGGATTCGAAGTCAAAGGAGGCAACGACGGGTCCAACTTCGAAAGTCATGCCCGATTCGTCCTCGCCAAGACGCAACAGCACTTCTTTGGCTGCGAGATGGGCCAAATCTTGTTTCCGGCAACCGTGAACGATGATTTTCCCCTCTTGATCGATGAGTAGGGTCGCACGAGGAGCCACCAAAGAGAGCGTGACATAACGCCCACTACGCTTGCCACCAATCTCATCAATAATCCTCTGTGGGTCAAGAGTTGAGGACGGGGTGAATCTGAACAATTGATTCTCAACGCGCGCTTCCGTCATTCTTCTTCCTCCCCAACATGTTCTGGCATCGGTGTCTTTTCCAGTGCGGAATGGATGCTGGGCATCCAAGCCTGCATGACTGGCACGAGGAGCACGGGCGCCCCTTCATCATCAATTTGTCCCCCGCACAGTGTTCCCAATGCCCCTCTCAGACGAGAGGCGAGGCGTGCGTCTCTACGAGAGCACAATTCTTCTGAAAGAACCGATTCTGAACGATACCACCATGCGGCTGCAAGAGCGCTGGCTTGGGCCAATCCATGCGCCTTCGAATCGTCGCGTTCAGATTTGGGTGGGCTCGCAATTTTCATGGCTTGGCGCAGTGTTTTTTTCCACACCCTTCCACTGAAAATAGAGCGGACTAAATGGCGCAAACGAACCATTTCATCTGCGCAATCTTCGACCCACTCAGTCCATTCTTCATCTTCAGGTTCAACGAAAAATACGGGCCTGCTTCCAGTGCCAGATTCACTCTGCGCAGCCCCCAGCAATCGACGCGGTTCTGGATCGGGGAAGCGGCACGACTGAATGGATTCAATAGATGACATTCCAATCATCATTCGGGCCAGTGTACCTCCACTGGATGAGATTGAATCCCGATTGATTCCTGGTGATGCTTTCTCTTGCTCAAATTGTTCATCCCATATCTCGGATTCATCATCTGGGAGCAAGAAGGCCAAACCATCCCACTTTCCGGCTGAACGCCGCAGGGTATCGGTAAGAACCACATTCGGAATGAAGGGCCACAGGCGAATGGTGCCGCCGCAGGGATCCTCCCAATCGATTGGCGACCAACTCAAGGGCGCCGACTCAATCATCGGTTCAACCTCATTCTTGACTGGCAAGCCACTCTTCAAGTTGCTCTACGTTCCAACCTTGGTCGAAGTATCCCTGGATGGTTGCCTCATCCCAGAATGGGAACTTCTCCTTGGCGATATCCATTGGACTCTTCGTCGCAGCAGGTGGTTTCCGAGATGCGCCAGGAGGGCCTCGACGCTCGCCAGGTCGTGTAGCTGGTGGGCCACGGCTTTGCATCGGTGTAACCGGTTGCGCGGCCGGTAGGAAATCATCCTCTTCGATGTATTCCAATTCGTCATCCTCAACGGTTCTGTTAAGGACAAGAAGAACGACGACGACGGCGATGATCAGTACGATTACAACACCTGCAATACCGATGTATAGTCCCGTATTGCTGCTATCATCTGCTTCTGTGTATTTTGCCACATTGAAGGCAGGGATGCTTGCAATTTCCTGATTGTTCATATCTAGAATCACATAACTGACATTCGTCGCGGGATTCGGGAATTGATCCATCGAGATTCGCCAACGTGTGTCCTCACCGGGAAGGACACCGAATGGGCAGGTGTAACTGACAGGAGCGCTGGCTTCACCACCAATCCATGTCACAATCTGGATTTCCAGAACACCTTCCTTGTTGCCTTCGTTGCTGAAGTCGATCAGGAGATCAAAGTCAGTTTCGGCCATCGGCCGATCTACTGACATGTCTACGCGGTCTATCCTAAATGACGCAGATTCGTATGCGATTTCGTATGTACCTGCACCACTGTTGACCGAGTTACCAAATGAGCCGGCACCATTGATGGTCTGTCCCGCGGTATCATGTCCTGTCAACCAGAACTTGACGATGACATTCTCCATGTCATCAGGAACTGGTTGTGTGGAATCCCAGAGATTGAAACAGGTCGAAGTCGCACGAATACGACCCTGAGAGCTCTCAAGATACAAAGGTGTACTTTCCCAACCAGGCCCGTCTTCAAATGCGTTCAGATATTCGGTCCAGTTGTACTCAAATCCGCCGACTTCTTGGGTTTTGTAGAACATCCAATTCAGTTCCACAGAATCGGTATCCATGTCCTGATATTCGTCGATGAAAACTTCTGCATCCAAGCAACCCATGACCGATGAAGAAATACTGCCTTCAATGGTTTCTCCCGTGACCGAGTTGGACAAATCCCAAGAGCCGAAAACAGCATCTGGTCTGTCACCGTCAACCTTGACAATGAATGAGCGAGAAGACGCAGGTGTGTTGTCTACAGCACCATCTGGTAGATCCTTCAATTCCATCGTGTAGGTATATTCATTGGTCGCTGAGGCTGCAGGTACGATTAACTGGAAAGTACCGTTTGCAATATCATATTCATTCACTTCGACAAGCGCTGGAGAATACCCCTTGTCAGGCATTCCCGCTGGGTAAAGCGGTGTACGCGTAATCTCTAGTGTTATCGGGATTTCTGGACTGACCAAAACCAGATCCTCGACCCCAGCACTAAACACATATCGGCCTTCAATAACCAAGATGTCGCCCTGATAAACGAATCCACCTTCTTGAGACCCAACGCCTTCGGTTGGGAATCCGGATGTGTCTTCTACTCGGAACGTGGACATGTCGAGTGTGATTCCACTAGCATAGGACCAGCGTTGTGGATTCCTTGCTGCACTGATGTGCACCTCGTTGTTGTTGACATCCTTGTCCTTCATTGCAACATCTGGTGTTTTGACACCACCGACATAAGACAGAGGAGCGCCCCACTTCAATCGGACCGGGATGTCCAGTGTAAACTGCTGCTCGAATGGGGAAATCAAGACTGTGCCGTCGCGTGTGAGCATGCGTGGCTTGAGACCTGTGTTTTCATAATCATCGATAATTTCAAGCCAATCGTTGTCACCACTTGACCAAGCTGTATCATTTTGTGGCGAATAGAACACCTCAATACAACCTTCTGGATCATACGATGCTCCAACCTCGTTGCAGATTGCTGGATTCATGGTGACGGTGATAGTGTCGATATCTTGCCATCCATTGTCATCCTTTCCATCGACCAACAAGTGGTATACGTTACCAGCATAAATTGAACGATTGTTTTCGTTCAACATTGTCCCATGGGAATCTGAAATGTGGAACGCTTCGACCAAAGGTGTGCGGCTTTCCATGGCGATATATGTGACCAAATCCTCGTTGACTCCGGATGCACCACCATCGATTTGGTTGCCACCAATATCTCCCCCAGATACATACAAACTGACCATCTGAGGCGGGTCGATTCCACTGTTTGCATAATCGCTGATACATTCACAAGGATGGTCGATGAGATAGTAAGAGGTATCCGCCATCGTTTGACGAATCAAACTGACCTGACTATATTCATACGTCTGAGCGACTCGATCCTTCTCACCTGTATCGGCAGCGGTGTATCCTGGGTCGGTAGAGCAAAGTCCATCTAAACCACAATCATCTGAAAATTCGACCCAATAATTGAGGGTCAAAGTCTCTGGAGCCAAGGGTAAATCTTGAGCGGCAATTCTGAATTTCTGGTTGTTACTAGCCTTCACCCAAGTGTCGTCTGAAAGTTCACGCCAATCGCCCTGAACACTGAATACTGAGATATTCATCAGGTGAGGGGCAAAAGGATCGAGGGTGATTGAAAACCGGATTGCACAGTCACTGTCGGGATTGAAATTTCCTGGTGGGCAAATGGTATCACCATCGGTGTAATTGTGCATTAGCAGCCGATATTGCTCGTTACCTGCTTCTGAAGCCGGTAAAGTGGGTTGCCACGAATAATCGCCATCAATTGTAGCTGCTTTTGAATCTACGAACAACCAATCCTCAAACATGAGTTCTGACTGATTGCGCTTCTGCAGTACGACTTCGTAACTGCTGGGGTTCGGTGCAACATCCAAGTTTTCATATCGGACATTGAAGTCCAGTGTAATCGTATTACTTGAGAAAGCGTTGTTCAAATCGGTCTGTTCAACACCGCCTTGGTTGAAGAGATGGAAGTCGATGATTCCTGCATCGTTTTCCACCGCATTACCTGTAGATGGTTGAATCAAATTCCCAGCGGGAAGCCCGCTAACACCCGTGCTAGAAATCGCTGCTGCATACAACCGAACACTCAGTGTGTCATCCCATGTAGGGTTGACACGGAAGCGCCAATTGAGTTGTTTTCCACCGCCATCTGCATCGGCTGCTAGTGACTGCATTGCCATGAAGTCGATCTTATCGTCAACATCACTCTCTTCCCAAAATGTTCCATTGGAATTATCCCATCGAAGTTCCATGTTACCGTTTTCAGTTTCGAAAAGAAGACTAGCCCCTCCTAGGGTTTGACCTGTGGAAGCTGCTACATCGTGTGTTGTGACAATTTCAATGATGTCACCATTCGGATACATGCCGGTAATTCCACCATCATCATATGTAGAATCGTAACCACTGGTGGTGGAAATCGATAGTGAAGACAAGGAGATTGAACCTCCTGAACCACCGACGATTCGAATCGGCACGACAACGCTTTCTGCAGTTCCTCCGCTACTGGCAAGAGCGACGCCTTGGTTCATTTCACGCGCGATGTTGTTTGAATCGCTGATGGCGCGTTGCCAATCGTAGAGGATATCCAAATCTCGGAAGGTGATGGTCGAACCCGATGTGGATGTAGGTGCATCGATTGCCAACCGGAACAAGCACCATTCGTTGCCATATTCATCAACCCAAGCAACTGGTACCAACGGATTGTCCAGCAGACTTTGGATGTCGGATTGTAAGGATACTAGGGGACTATTTGGATATGGGATATGGGTTTCACCTTCGTATAGGCTACTGGCGAGTGTGACCTCCTCATTGCCACTAACCAAAGTCAAATCAAATTCGCCGATGTTGTTGTTTTCATAATTGAATTCGGCATAATGTATTGTTGCACCCTTGGGTAGAAGGAAGGGGGCACCCTCACCTTGAAGATTGATATCAAGGGAAATTGTGCGTGCTGATGATCCTTCATTGGTACCGTTGACTACACCCGTGCGGAACATGTCTTGTCGACCAAGTCGGCCGAACGCAGGGTCGGTCATCCCCCATTCAATATCTCCATCAGCTGCTACATCGAGAGTAATACCACGAGAGTGGTGAGCAAATCGATACTCGGCATGGAATGAAAATACATCACAGTAGGATGTGTAATTCGCTAAAACGCCGACTGTGAACGCCGGAGCTGCGAGTTCGGTCCACTGATTGTTAGTCAATTGAGTCATATCCGCATCGGAATTGAGGCTCATACCAACGACGAAATTGGGGCCGCCACAATTGTCGACGACAACCGGTTTGATTGCGACCACCGGCATTGAGAAATCGGAACGTGTCAAAGGTGGTGTGAATGAATTGTCCAAAATCCGGGTTGAAATCATCACTTGAGAGCCACCACTCAATTCAGAGGTCCACTTGCCACCACCGTATGTTCCACCTTCGAAAAATACGCCATCCGTACTGTTGAATGTCGTTCCAATGGTGGTGCCTAAACTGAATCCATACAATACAGGTGTGGACAATCGTGAGGGACCCGAACCATATGTAAATTTGAAATCAATCAGAGGGTATGTGTCTGCATTGATATCCCACAATTCAATGAGACCACCCTGCAAATTTGAGAGTGCGTTGCCGTTTCGGTCAATCACAACATTTCCTGTTCCTGCATCCAATACATCCACGCCGAAGTCTGCAGAGGCTGATTTTCGCAAATCAAGATTTAACAAACCGTATCCATCTGGGAATCCAGATTGGCCAGATGCTTGTGGGGCGAACGAGCGGATGGTCACATCTCCCTGAGCAGGGAGTGGGTCTCCAACGCGAACGCCGTCAATATACCAGCCAGCATTCAGCATATCGACTGGGAAAGACCCCTGGCGAGGATTGACTTCATGAATAAACAGGAGTTTGATAAACCGACCTTGGTGTTGGCTTAGATCGAGTTTGACATCGGACCAACCACTTGGGCTGTTCGACGAGGTTGTGCCATTTCCTGCAAGCACGTAATCACCGTTCTGTGGTCCATCTGTACCAAGCAAATTTCCACAACGTCCGGCTGGAACTTGATTGGTGGATGAACCCAATTGATACAAACCATCTCCTGATGAAACACCTGTAGTGGCTCCAATGTCAAATGGAGCGAAGACTGGATTTTGGAAGTCTACATTGTTTGTAGAATTCTGGACTGCGACATAGGCGCAGTCATCGTAGTAGTACTGATTGGTTCCCGCTTCTCTGTAAAATAAAGAGTGGAAACTACGGAAGGTCATGTCAGCCTTCCCCGGATGGACAAAGAAGGATACGCTGGTGAGCGTCAGTTCGAATTCTCCATCCGGCAAGCTCGCTGTGTAATCTGGATTTTCGAAATCGGTTCCCCAACAGTAATCGCCGACACCGCAACCGAGTGTTGGTAGAACATTGTCATCCTGATGTCCTCTTGCCCAGTTCGCCACCATTGGTGGGATACCTTGATCAGGACCTGTTGTCCAACCCTCGCTTCCCGATTCGAAATCGGCATTGTAACCCTGACTTTTGAGTTGAAGGGATGTATCTTCTACAGTAAAGTCACTGGCTGCTGAGTATTGTGTCATACCACCATTGTAGATTGGATTCCAGATTTCTCCATTGGCAACCAGAGAGCTGTCAATAATCTGAACATCATCGTGTTCAGCGTAATCTGTTCCTACAATGAAGCCTGCTGCATTGACCGTTTCACCGGCTGGCATGCTGATGCCTGCGGTCAAATCATCGCCCCAAGTTCCTTGATCACGAAGTTCGACATCGACATCGGAATTGCCGTTGGCAAATGTGCTAATTGTTGCTGCATGAACCAAGGTGGTGGAGAACACCATCAAGCAGATCATGGCCAGCGATAGGGTACGGGTTCGGGTTGTCATGTTATGTCACATCCAAGATGAACCACATAGTGGTTCTACGCCGTCCACTCAAAGCCCGCATATAACACCCATCATTCGTTGGTTGGCCCCGTAGGGGGCCAAAAAAACATCATTTCGTGTCCAATGGTCGCATTCTAAGCGATTCGAGACAATCGTCTACCAAATCAGAGAGACCGCCTTGCTTCCCCTCGTTCTGACGCAAACGATTGAGATCTGCGACAGTCGTTGGTCGGTCGGGACCCAGTGCATCACACAATTCTGGTCCTGCTGCGATATCATACGTTCCCAGTTCCCTAGCCTCATCAATAATTTCCTGTTTGTCAAGACCGAGCAATGGCCGTAATATTCGATAATCACTCGCTTCCTCAACCGCCCCTAAATTTCCAAGGGTTTGACTACTCACTTGACCAAGGTTTTCTCCGGTCAAGATGGCTGATGCTCCGACTTCTGAAGCCAGGGAACTTCCAATCGCATTGAAGAGGCGTTTCATGTGGACAAAGTAGTCACGATGAGCTTCAGGGTCTGTGAATTTAGCCAAGGTTTCACCAACGGTGACCACCCGGAGATTGGAGTCGATTGAACCCGGTGCATCCAATGTCTCAATCAGATGTGTAAGGCTTGCAGCGGTTTTGTCCTCAGCTTCGCTACCCGTAATCGGTTCTTGGGAGCAATGAACGGGTACAATGAGCCAGCCCGACCGCACCATGCGAGCAACGGCGACGGGGGAATCGATGCCGCCTGAAACCAACGCGATACAAGTTGGTGCACTGGCCATGTACCACCCTGCCACTTAACCCCCATAATGGAATGGGTCGAAGAAATCTAGGTGACAGCCTCAAGAGGGAGAGGCACCGCCCAAGGAACGAGGATAGAGATGTCTGACCCTTACTCGACCGAGCCCGTGACGAAAATCGATGAGGTATTCCCACAAGATACGAATGCCTACAATACACTCTTTGGAGGGCGATTGATGAGCATCATGGATACTGCTGCAGGAATGGCTTCCAGCAAATTTGCACACCGTGAATTTGTCACTGTCTCTGTGGATGCGTTGAAGTTCAAGCGACCAGCATATCAAGGTGATTTGATTGAAACAACTGCGCGGGTTGTTCACACGAGTACGCATACGGCAGGTGTACACGTCATCGCCAAAAGATTGGATCGAAGCGAATGGGTGACTGAAGAGATTTGTTCAGGGTTCTTTTTCATGGTCGCAATCGACTCACAGATGAAACCTATACCCATTCCACAATTCAAGCCTAGCAGCGAAGATGATCAGAAAATGTGGGATTTGGCACAAGCCGCTAGAGATGCCATGAAAGCTGCAGGTCAGTAACTGCATGAACAATAGGACGGTCGAAGGACATGCCTGTACTCAACGTCGCCTTTGTCGGTACCGAAGATTTGGCGAGAACATTGGCAAAGAAGGGTGATGTCCGTGACATTGAGTCCTATGTCTACAAGGAAATTGTCGATGGACAAACACGAATCCTATCTTTGCTGAGACCACTTCGACATCCTGAGCGTCTACGCCCTTTACTCAGCGTACTAAACGTAGCGAAGGCAGGTGTCGTCGAAATTGCAACAATCGATGCTGCGCTTGGAGAGGTGCTCGTGGCCTTCGGAGCAGCAAACATCGATGTGGGACACGCAATTATTTCTCCAGAAGAAGGAGGGTGGGTCGATCCGGAACAAGTACGTGTCATCCTCGATCAAGCCGGGCTTAAACAATGGACATTGCACGAGCAGATGCCGGATGAGCATGACCTGCGAGAGTCTCTTCTCTCCAACCTGGAAACGGGGGACGAGAATGCACCACTGGTAATTCCAATCGATCAACACTTCAATGTGAAAGGCGTCGGTTTAGTCGCCATCGGATATGTGCAGGCGGGAACCGTTTCCAAGCATGATGAAATTCTGGTGTTACCTGCTCAGGAAACGGGTATCGCGAGAAGTCTCCAAGTCATGGATGATGATGTCGAACAGAGTTTTGTCGGCGATCGAGTGGGTGTGGCGCTTCGAAACCTCAGGGAAGAGGCCCTCCACCGTGGATGTATTTTGACACATGGCGAGGCAGATGCTTTGACCCGTCACAACAGTTCAACATTCACCCTTTCAAAAGCCCCATTTCAGAAGCGAGAACTTGCCGAAGGTGACGTGGTTCATGCCGCAGTAGATTTACAGTTCCAAGTCGGACGAATTTCCACGATACAGAATAATGAAATTGTGGTCGAGTGGGAACAGCCACTTTGGATTCAAAAACGAGAGGCTGCGCCTGTAATAATCGCTCAGTTGGATGCTGGAAACATGAGAATTATGGGTACAGCACAAGCCATCGCGCCCGCACGCGAGTAGAACTACGAAACTGTGGGTCTGATGGTGATGATTGCCAATAAACTGTATAAGCAGCAGGTTGCGCTGACGTTCTGGGATGCATCAACAGGAAGGACCCTTTGGGGTTCAGCCTGAGCAGCGTGGGAGCGAAGTTCTCGCAACGTTCAGGCTGGCCGGAGTAGGCGGATCGATCAAGGGCGTATTGAATGAGAAGTCGCTGTTACTTGAGCGACGTGATGGAAAGGGATTGCGAGTTGATATCGATACCATCCGTCGAGTCCGACATCATCACACACCGGTGATTCCTCAAGGATTGAGTTGGATTGGCGTCATCACACTCATTCTTGCAACTCGTGTCCTTTCAGGCCCGATTCAAATTTACGCACTAATCATAGGTGCCATCACAATTTTCACCTGGTTAATGGGCCGCAAACCCACACTTTGCATCGATACCAAACAAGGGGACAGACACATGCTGCATGGTCCTGACAGTCTTCTCTTACGAACCCAGATGATGATCAATCGCCTGTGCGATGGTAAGACATTGGATGAGGCAAGGGAAGGGTTGGACGAAGTCCAAATCAATCCAAACTTTCCCTCAATTTCACCACTCGAAGCCGTCAGGGCACAAGCAACAGCCATTCAAACCGAGCCAGTGGAGGAGGCTGAGCTCTTGCCTGAAGTAGGAATTTTTGATGAGGCTGATTTGGAACAAGCGTTGAAAGCCATGTATCACGGTAATGCCGGCGAAATCCCTGAACCAAAACCTGCTGAACCCACTCTAACAATCGATACATCTCCTGCAACCGAAGCATTTTCTTCCGATAGTTCAGCAGACCATGCTGGACGAGGACTCTTGGATCGGGCTCGCAGTTCACTGCAAGAAACCCGTTCGGAGAGCGACGGATGGCAGCAACAGCAAAAGTTGGACAGTTGGTCGCAACCGTGGGAAAAACCTGCAACTGAACATACGGTGACACAGACTGCAGCTGAATCCGCTTACGAACGCGCCTGGGGGCGTGGTGAGCCGCAATGGTATTGTGAAAAAGAAGCGGAGACCGGAACTCGGATTCAGACTGCGCTGTCCGAAGCCAAAGAAGAGGGGGACATGTTCTTCTCGGGTTCGATGTTTGATGACCCTACACCATCTCAAACGACTGAAACTGGAATCTTTGGAAACATGTTTGATTCACCAACACCTGCACCAGCAACACCTCCCGTTGCAGAACTGGAACCTGCACCTACATGGTCAGGTCAAGCCATTCGCAATGCATCGCAAACTCCGAGTGCTCTAGCGACGACACTGCCGGAGCCAACACTCCACGCACTGCGTCAAGAATGCACACCTGGTGTGGTTGCTGCGGCTAGAGTTGCAACACCCGAACCTGAACCTCAGGCGCCAGCGGTAGAGGGGCACAACCTCGATGAATTTCCTGCCCTTGGTGCATTCCTTAGAAATTCTCCAAGCCGTCGATTGCGAACTTCAAATGCACCCAAGCAAGAGGGGCGTCTGGCCCAGTTGGCCAAACGTGGATTCAACGCTTTGATTCGGAATAGCGAGAAAACTCTGCCGCGAAGGAAAGCCAGGCCAGTGAGAATCGAAGGGGATGATTATGCTGAGATCTATGGAGATGAAGATGGATTCGAAGATGGCCAATATCGAGAAGTCCCACTCCGCTCTGGACAGATATTACGACTGAGGGCAGACCAAGATCACCAAGCGGAAGTGGCTGAACGTATCCGAAGCCTATCGAAATCCTCAGGAGGTGCATTGGCGGATGATGAAACGGACGCTCTAATTGATCGACTCTCAGCGAGTGGGGACTTGGAACCCATCGCCGATTTACTGAAAGCAGCCGACACAAAACAACTCGCATTTGGCCAATTGGCCAGCACTTCACCACCTAAGGAAGCACCCGGACACCATGGCATCTCTCGATTTGGATAATTAAATCAGGCCGACCATACGCCTGTAAGCATCCAGTCTAGCGTGATATTCACCTCGATCTAGTCCAAGGATTCCTTCAATACCAAATGCAGAAATTGTGAATGAGGCCGTGACGGTTGCATGTACCAACGCATTGTGCAATTCTTCGTGTGTTGGATTCAAATTTTCGGATTCGGAGAGTAAGGTCAACAATGTCCCTGCAAAAGAATCGCCACACCCCGTGGGGTCAACAATCTCAGAAGTAGGGAAGGCTGGCAGAGTCAATACACCGTTGTCGGTCAGTGCAACACAACCATGCTCACCTTTTTTGATGATTAGAATCGAAGGGCCAGCGCCCGCTTCTTGGCCCCCAGTCAGTGCAAGACCAGAACGAATTGATCCCCCTGCACGAATCAAGTTCTCATCTTTGGCAATCATTCTCACCTCCATATCATTGAGAATGGCTAGGTCGACACGACGTAACACGTTGGAGAGTTCTTTGAAGGCGATGTTGATCCACAAATTCATGGAATCCAAAGCAGTGAATTTAGCCCCTTCACATTGATCCAACACATGGGATTGAATCGAAGGATGATTGTTTGCCAAAAACAGAATTCTGGGGGACCACCAAGAAACCGGTACATTTGGTTCATAACCATCCAATACATTTTGTTGTGTTTCAATGGTGATGGCCTGACTCATGTCGCCCTCATATCGACCATGCCAACGGAAGGTTCGCCCCCCTTCAATAATTTCAACACCTTTGAGATCAAGTCCTGCTTGACGCAGTAAATCACAATCTGATTCACTGAAATCTTCACCTACCGCACATACCAATCCCACGGGAAGATAGGCATCTGTATCCAATCTGTGGTTGGCATGGAACGCGGCAGCAATTCCCGCAAATGTGCCGGAACCACCGAGTGAATTTGTGATTCCGCCTGATTCGGTTTCAAGATTATCGTACGCGAGACTACCGACGATGACGATGTCCATGATATCACCCGAGCAGGTTGGGATGGTCTTCAAGATATTGAATT
>CAZXVR010000003.1:0-34908 GCA_964644485.1 uncultured Candidatus Poseidoniales archaeon
GACCTAGCAAGCGACTTCGCCACATACCGTGAAAACATGACAAACAAGGTCATTGCCGACGACGAATTGACGCAGTCGGAAGGTGCCTGAGATGGACCCTCAGATGCTCATTGATGAAGGGGTTGCCATTCTCAAAGAGCAAATCGATGATGTTGCAATCATCGCTTGTAGCGGTGGAATCGATTCAACGGTTGCAGCAGTAATGGCAAACAGTGCTGTAGGTAGCATGCTGCACTGTGTCTATGTCGATACTGGGTTCATGCGGAAAGGAGAGACGGAAGAGGTTCGTGAAATGCTCACCGATTTGGGTCTAAACCTGAAGGTCGTTGACGCGAGTGAGCGATTCTTCAAGCACCTCGAAGGTGTGACTGAACCCGAAGAAAAACGCAAAGTCATCGGAGAGCAATTCATTCGAGTCTTTGAGGATGAGCAAGCGTCCTGTGGCGCCAAGTATCTCGTTCAAGGCACGATTGCACCCGATTGGATTGAGTCGGGTGGTGGTGAACGTGACGTCATCAAGAGCCATCACAATGTTGGAGGTTTACCTGACGACGTTGATTTGACAATTGTTGAACCTCTTCGAGATTTTTACAAAGATGAAGTTCGAAACATGGCCACATTGTTGGAAATCCCTAGTAGCAATCGACAACCATTCCCCGGGCCCGGCCTGGCTGTGCGCGTGTTGGGCGATCTCACACGAGAGCGGACCGAGGCCTGTAGAGAGGCGTGTGCCATTGTGGAAGAAGAGTTCGAAACCGCTGCTGCAGCTGGAGAAATGGAACTACCGTGGCAATATTTCGCCGCATTGTTACCTGTGAGTAGCGTCGGTGTTCATGGTGATGCGCGCGTCTACGGTGAAACCATTGTCGTGAGGGCTGTTCGCAGCATGGATGGGATGTCCGCGCGTTACTCCGAAATCCCACACAGCATTCTGCAAAAGATCAGTACGCGGATCACGAACACTCTGAAAGGTCATGTCAATCGAGTGGTCTACGACATCACTCACAAACCACCTGGAACCATCGAGTGGGAGTAATCACTCTTCTTGGTCCGAAATCGGAACCAAATTGGATGGCCATTCGGCTACGACTGGGGACACGGGTGGGTCTCCGATTTGTTCGCGAATAGACACGATGCTGGGTATGTCTGCAAATGTCCTACCGATACGTGCAAAAAGCATACTGTGTCCAATGGATGGACCCACGAAAGGATCCAATATGGCACCACTGGGATGAACCAAATGTATCGCGATGAAATCTTGATTCCCTTCTCGGACACCGAACAGAATCAATTCTAAGCGCGTGTCACCTGCTTCTCCCGAAGGTATCTGACGTCGTGCAAGTGGGCGACGTGCCCAACGCTTGGATTCAGATACCCACTTCGGATCAATGGTTGAAAGCCCAACATCAACATGTGCAATTGGAAGCAACCATCGCCCCGGAGGCCAAGCCAACAGGGTTGCAATTCGAACCACATGGGACAACCACAGTGGAATCGAAATCAATACCGCCAAGATGGGCAGATGACCAACTGGTTGGTTGTAAACAACCCAAATCAATACACCTAGAAGGACTGTTTCGATTCGCAAGGTATTCCAGATTAGCATCTGAAGAGGAGAACCTTCAGTTTGAGTGAGGGATATTCTGGTGGCACCCAACCAAAGTAGGACAAACGCGCCAAAGAAAAAAGCCAGACTCAGTTGCAAATCCATACCGATTCCATGCCCGATCGCATGGAGAAAAATCGGAATCACTCCTGCTGACAAGAAGAAAGCCGACCACGCTGCTGGGAAAAGGAATCGGACGAGCTCTGGCTTCAAGCGCTGTCTGCGCCATCCGTCCCATGCATCGGGTGCCTCGACCTCGTGTGGAAGACGATATGGTAAACGCTCGGAACCAAACCATCCCGCTTCACCGAGAAGGAAGGACTTGTCTGCTCCCGCCATGCTGATGCGGTATTGCCCATCCGGCATCAATTCGACGCTGTGGCCATGACAATCAGTATCGGTGTTAGATTCTCATTCTTCTTCGCTGATGTCTGAGGGGCACGTTGAGACTCCCGTCAACGTGTAAGCAGGACAATTGCCTGATGTTGCTGTCGCAATCAACCAAATGGCTGTCCCAATGGCAAAGTAGTGGAAATACTGTTCAACGCTTCCCAAATTTCCGGTTAACTCAACCACAGCGAGTCCACCGCCACAAATGGCACGCATGATCCGATCGGTTGAACCCACATTTCGTGCAAACATCTCGACCACTCACATCAATCATCTATCGGGTGGCGGAGTACCAAATTTCGTGCTGCCCAAACTTCGTCGACCCGTTTAACGGGGGTATCGTGTGGAGCGGTCTTCACGACCTCAGGATCTTCAGCGAGAATCCTGAGGAAATCATCAGCAAACTGATCGATGGCTTCCTTGCTTTCAGTTTCGGTTGGCTCAAGCATCAAACATTCAGGGACAATCATCGGGAAATACAGGGTTGGGGCCATGTAGCCATAATCGAGTAGACGTTTGGCGATGTCCTTTCCAGTCACCCCCGTCGCGTCTTTGACGGGCGTCATGCTGAGAGTGAATTCGTGCTTGACAACATCTGCGGGAGCGCCGTCAACAGGCATTGCATGAATGGTATCTCGAACTTCCTTGGAGGGATTCATGATTCGATGTCGGAGATAATTGGCATTGAGTACCGCATGTTCGCTCATTTTCTCCAGATCACGACCATAGCGTCGATAGAAGGCCCAAGCCCGCACAGTCGCCCCTGAGTTGCCGTGCCATTGTTGTACCTTGCCAATCGATTTTGGAGGGTCATACCAGTCAAACCAAACTTCGCCTTCTTCATCGTCTTCGGCCACGACCAGAGGGGCAGGCAGGTAATCGGAGAGGTGGGCCTTTACACCGATGGGTCCAGCACCGGGGCCGCCACCGCCATGAGGCTGGCTGAAGGTCTTGTGTAGGTTGTAGTGAACCGCATCAAAGCCCATTAGTCCAGGATTGGTTTTGCCTAGAATCGCATTGAAATTGGCTCCATCGTAATACATCTGGCCACCGGCTTCGTGAACGATTTCAGCAGCTTCAGCGATTTCGGGTTCGAAGATCCCGAGAGTGCTCGGATTGGTAATCATCATCGCAGCAGTATCATCACCAACAACGGCACGTAGCGCATCCAAATCGAGTTGACCGTTTTCAAGTGATGGAATCTCAATGATTTCGTATCCACACATGGCTGCACTCGCAGGGTTTGTCCCATGTGCGCTATCGGGGACGATGACTTTGTCGCGGTTGGCTTGACCAATCTCCCGGTGATACTCTTGGATACAACGCATCGCTGTGAATTCACCCTGCGCCCCAGCGACCGGTTGGAGTGTTACAGTATCCATGCCAGCACAGTGTGCAAGCATCTCTTGCATTTCGTGGAATATCGCCATCATTCCTTGCAAATGTGAAGCAGGAGCCAGAGCATGCAAGTCATTCATGCCCGGCATCTGAACGATTTTCTCATTGACTCGAGGGTTGTGTTTCATCGTACACGAGCCCAAGGGATAGAATCCTGAATCGATACCGTGGCTTCGTGTTGACAGCCATGTATAGTGGCGAACGATTTCGGGTTCGGATGCACGGGGCCAACGCGGCAGCGTGTTGCGCCGCAACTTTTCGGGAAGTGAAAACTCGCTAGAGATGGGGTCTGGTTGAGCATAACCAGCCCCTTTGGCTCCTTTGAATGCGAATAAATCACTCATTCTGAAACCTCCAACCAATCGCGAATCCCTTCCGCGAGTTCCTCAATATCCTCTGCATCAATTTGATCGGTGGCACAGACAAGAAGTTCGTTTTCTCGTTCGGGCCACCATTGAGAGAGGTCAAAGCCGCCCGTAATTTCACATTCCTCGTCGAGGAACGAAAGTAAATCGGCGGAGGCGCGAGGAAGGCGGATGGCGAACTCATTGAAATGGACGCCATTCGGGTGAACCATTTCGACTCCATCAATGGATGACAGCGCTGCCTTTGTTGCGGCACAAGCTCCAGCATTCCTTTGAGCCAGTTTTTCGATACCCTCGGGCCCGAGCAGGGCCATGTGCATCGCTCCCATCAAAGCGATGAGTGTTTCATTAGAGCAGATATTGGATGTCGCTCGATGACGACGAATGTGTTGTTCACGAGTACTGAGTGTAAGGGTGAAGGCTCGTTCTCCATCAGAATCCCTAGACAGGCCTACGATTCGACCGGGCATCTGTCGAATGTAGGCCTGAGAACAAGCAAAGAGGCCGTAAATTGGGCCTCCTGCCGTTGGGCCTATACCAAATGGTTGGCCCTCTCCCACAACGATGTCTGCACCATAATCCCCTGGTGGTGCAACCAAACCTAGAGAGACTGGTTGGACGCCCACTACGAGAGCCGTGTTCTCTCCTACAATTGATTTCAGATCACAAAGTCCATGGTCGAGTAAACCCAATGCATTCGGTTGTTCAACATAGATTGCACAGGCTCCCTCGGCAGAGGAGGCTGCTGCCAAATCGAGCATCCCCTCATCATCATGTGGAAGCATTTTGATTTCAATTTCTGCACCTTGAGTATAATTTTCAATCACCGACATTCGGTGTGGTGGAACCAATTCAGAGACGTAAATTGTAGATTTTTGAGTGGCCTTGCGATCGTGTATGCGCACTGCACATGTCAATGCTTCAGCAGCAGCGGTGCTCGCATCATACATTGAAACGTTGGATACGGGCAAACCGACCAGTTCTGAAACCATGGTCTGGAATTCCCACATCGCCTGAAGAATGCCTTGGCTGACCTCGGGTTGATAGGGCGTGTATGCTGTCAAAAATTCTCCACGAGTCGCAAGCATGGCCACCATCGTTGGAACGTAATTGCTGTAGAGACCTGCACCAAGGAAAGATGGACGACTGTCCACAGAGATGTTTGTATCCAACAACATTCGCGCCTCGCGAAGAATCTCTTCCTCGGTCTGAGGTGCTGGTAAATCAAGTGGTTCGGTCCGGTATACTTCGGCAGGAATATCCGAAAACAAATCATCGATTGAACCCATTCCCATCGCCGCAAGCATCTCTGCCTCGCGTCCGAGATTGGGCAGTTGGTCGACCAAGGGCTCACCTCTCGGCGCCCCGTAGGGGCGCCTTTCCACTCCCGCCTGTCATCTATCGGCTCTTCAAGGTTCGCGGGGAAGACAGTGGATTTCCGAAGGGAAATATGCCGTCAACATCATACGATATGGGCGAGAGGGAATCGATGGGCGAGCACATGAAGGTGGCCATCAGTGGACAGGACGATTTTGTTCAACCATACCTAGAAGCCGCTCTTGGAGACAATCTTGTGCAAATACCGCACGAAATGTTGGAAGAAAAAATCCAGCTTGATGTGTTGCTAACCTCCTGTGATGCTGTCGTGTTGATGAATGCGCATCCTCCACAAACGGGTGCTGGCCGAGATGATCGCGCGGCTCTATTGGCGATGAGGGATTCGGCAAGACCCATACTAGAGGCAGTCGAGCGCCATGGAAGCCTCCATCTAATCCTCATTGGAACACTCCGGGTCCACCCGCAACCCACACCAGAGGACCCTTACTACTCGAGTCAGGTATCTCTTGTTCCAAGAGATATCGCTGCCGAAGGCCAACTTTGGGTTGAAGAACGGGCGATTGAGCACGCGACCGAAGATGCCCCTGTGAGTGTCCTACGGTGCTCCAATGTGCAAGGTGTTCGTCTCGATTCGGATGACGGCAATGGTATCTTGCACCAATTTGCAAAGGATGCAATCTTTGGTTGGGTCAGTGTCCCAGGAGACGGGACACAAGTGAAAGATTTCGTGCACATTTCAGATGTAATTGAAGTCGTCATGCACATCTTGCAAAATCCACCCCCAACAAGAGAAACTCTCTGTATTGGAACTGGTGAAGGATCGGTGATGACTGATATCGCTGCAGTCTATCAAGAGCGAACAGGTTGTGATCCGCAATTTGGAAACGATGACTCCCACGAGGTATGGGGTGTCGTCGATGCATGGGAAATCGAGCAACGTTGTGGCTTCCGCCCCACCGTTACCCCCGCCGAAATGATTGATGAGGCGTTTGAAAACGCCGGCATTTGATCAATTGATGCGGGTGAACGAGGAGTCGGCCTGCATCTGCCAGTTGGAACCATCTGGTGCATTGTAAATGGTCTCGCCCATCGCTCCAGTTGAATAGGTCCCTCCACCAGGGAGATGAGTGTAATCCGGAAGAACCTGCGGTGACGCAGGTGCCGTGGCATACCCCATCTGTCCAGCAGGTTGATCCATGAACATAGATTGTGTTGCTCCAGTGGATTCATTACCCCGTCGCAATACCACCAATGTCGCCATGATTACGATACCGATAATCAATACTGAGCCGATGATGACCCATAGCAAATTCTTCTGTAAAACCGCACTAGTATCACCTAGATTGACACGTTCGTCGAGGGAACAGCCAACGTATTCTCCATCCGTTTGAACTCCTTCACCGGATGGAGTTTCTGGACACTTTAGATCTACATCTGACATGATACCATCAGCGTCTTCATCACGTTGACTGGCTGAACAACCAACGTATTCTCCATCCGTTTGAACTTCTTCACCGGATGGAGTATCCAAACAACGGTCGAGATATAGACGAACGCCGTCGCCATCTGAATCATCGTCGCCATACCAACATCCGAAGGTGTCAACCTCGCCGTATCCAGAATGGTTGGTTCGAGTTTCGGCATCAGAGGTTGCAACGCACTGATCGGGTCCGAATGGAGAGACCAAATCTCCTGCAACGCCATCCGAATCGATGTCATACTCTGAGATGTGACAACCATCCACTGCGGTTTGTGTCTTGTATTCATCCGGTGTGTTGGGACAATCATCGATGTAGAGCAACTTGCCGTCGCCATCGGAATCTGATTCACCAGGCCAGCAGCCAATTTCATCCACGTCAAAGCCGTGTGTATCATTGAACATCTCTCGAATCATTGCGCCCGGTGTGCTCTGACAATTGTCAAGGTGATCCCACACACCATCACCATCGGTATCTTGCTGTGTGAACCAGCCACATCCTGTCACGTCGATATCTTCACCCAGTGGGGTGTTTGGGCATTGGTCAGCGGAATCGGATACGGAGTCTTGGTCGTCATCGTCGTCTTCCGTGTCATCTCTGCAACCATCTCGATCCCAATCATTCTCTGAAGTTGAGACCCAGCCGGTCTCTCCATTGGGACAATTGTCATCGACATCTTGGAAACCATCACCATCGTCATCGGTGTCTTCGTCAAGGTCTCTGCAACCATCACCATCCATATCTGAAATGGAATCTGAAATCCAGCCGGTCATACCGCGTGGGCAAGCATCGCTGGAATCAGGGACTGTGTCCCCATCATCGTCATCGTCTTCATCGAGGTCTCGGCAGCCATCTCCATCCAAATCCGTTGAAGGAACACTTTGCCAATTGAGTTGCCAACCGAGTGGACCAGGTGAACAATTGTCGTTGTCATCTGAGACTTCATCTCCGTCGTCGTCATTGTCTTCTGTAGCATCACGGCATCCATCGCCGTCACGATCGTTGGTTGAATCAGATATCCAGCCTAAATCTCCGGTCGGGCATGAATCGAGAATGCCACCCATGGCATCTCTGTCAAGGACTCCGTCGTTGTCATCATCGTCGTCTTCCCCGCCATCCTTGCAACCGTCACTGTCGTGATCTGTGTTGGTGTTGGCTGTCCAATTGTGCCATCCACGTAGACAATCATCGTCGACGTCGTTGACACCATCGTTGTCATCGTCGGGATCTTCTTCTGAATCGTGACAGCCATCGCTATCGTGATCGTTGGCTGAATTGCTAGACCACTGTTGCTTGTACATCGTGCCTGTGCAAGGGTCGTTGGCATCTACAACGCCGTCTCCATCGTCATCCTGATCCTCGGTTGCATCTAAACAACCATCCTGGTCCATGTCGATGTTGGTATCTGTGCTGTCCCACAGTGTTTCAGGACCGTTGCAACTGTCGTAATCATTGTTCTTGCCGTCGCCATCCATGTCGTCATCACAAACGTCGCCAATGTAGTCGTTGTCAATGTCGGATTGATCTGTGTTCGGAATGCTTGGGCAATTGTCATCGACGTTGCCCACCCCATCGCCATCACTATCAGCTTGAATCGCCCAAAGGTGGATTCCTGTGTTGAACGCATATCCATACACGTTGGGGTCAGAGAATGCGTTGCCCATCGTGCTCTCAGAGCCGGTCCCAAGTGTGATTGAACAGGATTGGCCATTGGAGGCACCACCCGAACAGTGTGAACCCATGCTGACAATCGAACCTGAAGGCATGACTGCAATCGCATATCCTTCATCGTTCAACGAACCGTCGGCGGCTTCAGCCCAAAGCCAATTCCCTGTGGTATCTATTCCGGCGATGACCATGCCCATGTATGTGCTTGAAACTGTTGAACTTCCAAATGACGCGCTACCTGATTGGGCGATGTATCCATCACTGGTCACAGACGCGAATGTTCCAGCAATCGCTAGGCCACCTTGGCCCGTCATATCGATTGAGCGCGCGGTTTGATAGGCGCCACTGGTTGAACCAGTTGCCCAAGTCCACTGGTTGTTACTACCCAATTCTGCGACGAAAATAATGCGATCATTTGCACCGCTTCCGCCGACTTGTTGCGTTCCGAATTGCGCATTTCCAACCGTATGCCCTGTGGCGTAGACAGTGCCGGAGTCGGCAATGATGTCCATGATTTGAACGACACCGTTTGTGGCTCCAACGGATGCGACATCAACGTGCGACCCACTTGCAGTCAATTTGACCACATACGATGCCAATTGGCCGGCGGCTTGCGTCTGTTGGTTACCGAATGTCGCAGTACCTGCAAACCAGCCACTACCAAACACATGTGTACCATCTGATGAAATCGAAGCCCCGTAATCTTCCTCAGGGCCACCTGCTGTGTAGACCCATGACCAACGGTTGCCACCGGTTGTGACTTGACCAGTCATCAGTTCAGCGATCCAAATGTCCATCTTTCCGCTCGTGGTCACCGAGTTGGAATTGAAATTTGCACTACCGTTGAATGAACCGGTAGCGAAGACATTGCCTCCCGAATCTACTGTGATACCCTCGCAAGCATCGTCTTCTGTGGCGCCACCGGCTACCGCAGTCCACTGAAATTGACCATTGCCATTCAGTTTACTGACAAAGATATCCATGGTATCCTGTGTAGAGCGGTATTGACTGGTTCCAAAGGTTACATTTCCATTAAACCATCCACAGACGTAGACATCTGTTCCATGTGTTGCAGCTCCTGTAATCATCGCATAACCACCGCCACCATATTCACCGGTTTCGGTCAACCATTGCCATGATCCTGTAGCACCGTCGGCTTTCGCGATGTAAGCGATTTGTCCGGGAGAACCGGTTCCGAAAATATCTGATGAAGAACCATGTGTGCCAAAGGCGGCTTCACCAATGACCATTCCACCAACCAGAACATCGCCGGCTGAATCGACTGCCATCGTACCGGGCCAAATGACTGAGCCGGTACCACCTGATGCGGTGCCAGCACTCTCGGTCCACTCATTTTGAGCAGTATAGGATTTTGTAATCTCATCTGCCAATTCAATCGGTGATTGATTTGTCGTGTCAATTGCGGACAATGGTTGTAGCAACAGAGCAATGATTACTGCAAAAATCAAGCCATTTGCGGTGAACTTCGATGGTTCGGTCATAACACGCCCTATAGGGCGTGATACTTAACGCTCGCCCGTAGAGGTTTGTTCACTGTTCACCGGTATGTTCCATCCAGTCATCCATTTCTGGTGTTCGGAACCACCATTTTCGATCATCGTCCAGCCACCACTCACAACCGTTCTCATCGACCTTGTAGTTGGGGTCATCTTCGTAGTTTTCATCGGTGCTTTCCGCGAGGGCTTCCTCGGCAACTTCAGTGGCCGGTGCTGGCATATCTCCACGCTTGGCTGCACGGCGTGCCTCAAGTTCAGCATCCTGCTTCCGCTTGATGATTGAAATGGCAACAACCGCGCCACCAATAATCAGTATGGCGATCGCTGAGATGACGGCAATGATTGTACCGGTTGACATCCCACCATCGTCCGTACCGGGGTTGAGTTGCTGACGAGAGCATCCACCCTCGATGAGAACCGCTCCAGAAGGTGTGAATGGGCATGCATCGTCACCGTTGGGTATTCCATCTCCATCCTCATCTTGCTGTTCAAAGTTGCAGCCCCCTTCAAAGATGAGTTCCGCAGCGATACTGCCGGGACAAAGATCGACCCAGTTGTCGTATCCGTCACCATCATCGTCATTGTCACCAGCCCAGCAACCGAATTGACTGTCAAAGGCGTATCCTGGATGCTCGTCTCGAATGCTTTGGTTTGATGTGTCAGAACAGCCATCGTTTACGTCGACAACACCATCGCCATCAGAATCTTGCTGAGTAAGGTAACCACAGCCATAGTAATCTACAGACTCGCCAGCCGGTGTGCCTAGGCACTGGTCAACGTCGTCAGGCACTCCATCCGAATCAATGTCATCTGTGCACCCATCAAAATTCAGGTCAAAGCCTTCTGCAGCTGCAACTTCTGGGCACAGATCCAAATTGTTCTGAATACCGTCGTCGTCGTTGTCGCCCTGCTCTGCAGAACAACCGCCATCATACACGGTGACATCCGGCGGAGTTCCGGGACATTCGTCTGAATCATCATTGAATCCATCATTGTCATCATCGGGATCTTCATTCTCATCGTGACAACCATCGCCATCTGCATCGTTGGATGGATTGGATTCCCAACCGGTCATTCCACTGGGGCAATCGTCCCCTGCATCGGCAACTTTGTCGCCATCATCATCCAGATCTTCTCCTGCATCGCGACAGCCATCGCCATCAACATCGGTGCTCTGTGTAGATGTCCAACCAATATCGCCGGTTGGACAGGAGTCGTCATCATCCAGCAGACCGTCGCCATCATCGTCATCGTCCTCGTCAAAGTCACGACAGCCGTCACCATCCCGATCTGTCTCGATTTGTGAGTTCCAATTCAGGGCTCCCGCCAGACAATCATCAATGAAATCGAGGATACCATCGTCATCGTCGTCGAGATCCTCACTCGCATCTAAGCACCCATCTCCATCTTGGTCATTGCTTGAATCAGAAATCCAATCCAAGACACCTTGAGGACACTGATCAAGCAGGCCTCCATTTGAATCGAGATCATTGATGCCATCATTGTCATCGTCGATGTCGTCATCAATGTTGTCGCAACCGTCTCCATCGTGGTCATTCTCTGCACTCGATGTCCAAGTTCGATTGTATGGATATCGCGGACACAAATCAAAATCGTCTAGGATGGAATCGCTGTCATCATCCGTATCCTCGTCAGTGTCGTGGCAACCGTCCGCGTCGTAATCGTTGGCTAGGCCACTGGTCCAATTGTGTCGCGTAGTGTAATCATTGCATCCATCTGCAGCGTCTAGGATTCCATCACCATCGTCATCATCATCCTCTACAGAATCCAAGCAACCGTCACCGTCACGGTCCAATGTCCAAATGGATTGGTTCCAATTGACGGATGGACCAATGCAGTCATCCCAGTAATCATCCAAGGTATCTGCATCAGCATCACCGTCGCACAAATCGCCAAGGTTGTCTCCGTCCATATCCAACTGTGCGGTATTGTTTATGGTTGGACAGTTGTCATCGACATCGGCCACTCCATCGTAATCTGTATCGACTTGGAAGGCCCAAACGAATCCTGCACCCTCAATGTAAGATTGTGTGCTCTTATTTGTGTCTCCAAACGCTGAACCGCAGCCGAAATCAAGATTGACGCAGTGACGTCCCCCGGTCACGATTCGACCGAGTCCCTGCCACGCAACAGCATATGCGATGTCGTCCTTTTCCCCACCGAGGTTGTCAGCCCAAATCCAATTCCCATATTGATCTAAGCCAGCGACAAAACCTTCAGCACCTGGGGCGCGAGAAAGCAAGAATGAGCCAAATGTTCCATTTGTCCAGAACTCATTGCCATCTGCGAAAAATCCTGCAACCGCAATCGTACCGAGAGGGCCGACTGCAAGATCGTTGACATATTGTTCAGAGCCGGCTTGCCCACTTGTTCGAGAGGCCCAAACCCAACCTCCATTGGTACCAATAGATGCAACAAAGCCGTTTGTTGCACTGGCATTGCCAATCATTTGCAAGGTGACTGAATTTCCATTGCGGAATTCGGCACTACCCGAAAAGAAACCACCAACATAGATGTCGCCGTTTCCGAATGTGACGGCAGTGGCATAAACTTCCTGTCCATTGACGCCACCTGCAATATCCCTAGACCACTGGAATGTGCCGGCAGGGTTTACCTTGGAGACAAATCCGTTGTATGGGCGACCTGCGGTCACAATGTGGTTGCTGGGCCAATCGAGAACATTGTCTCTGTAATATCCAACGATGTAGGCGTTCTCAATCGCATCGATTGTGACACCGGTGAGGTTGTCGTTGTAAGATCCGCCCCAAGCTTGCACCCAAGCAAATCCACCCATTGCGTCAACTTTCAGGATGTACATGTCCGAGCCACCTTCGGATTCGTATTGGCTGCCGCCAATTTGCGCAGTATCTCGGAAAGAACCTGCAACATAGACCGAACCTTCGCCGGTTGCAGCACAGCCATTGGCGTAGTCGTTGAGCGGACCACCCCAAGTTGAGACCAGATCCCAACTGGACTGAGAAACGTTGTAGAGAGCCACGAAACCATCGGTGTATAGGCCGCCTGTTGTGACCGAATGTTGGCCGAAGGTGATGGTGTCGGTAATCCATCCACAAACCCAGATCCCTGCTGGACCTTCTGTGGCTTCTTCGATGTGTGCCGAACCAACTGAGTCGCTTGGCTTGCCCGTATGTTTGAACCAAGTCCATCCACCCCATTGGTCCAGATGGGCAACGAAGGCTGTGCGCTCATCGCGGACTGTGGGTGACGGGCCGCCATCGAAGATAACTTGCCCCCGATAAGAACCCGTGATAATGACTGCATTGTTGGTCGAATTGACGACATCGCTAATCCAAACGCTATTGAAATCCCCTGGGCCATTGTTGACACTTGTATCCGCAGTGCCTTGTTTAACCCATGTCGTTACACCTCTGGCTCCGGTGCTGAGGATCGAATCAACCTGAGCATCGCTCAAGATGGGGAATGCTTCAGATAGGTCGGATTCAGGTGGTTCCTCAATCGCATCAATCGAAGCCACCCAAGGGGCGAGAATTAGCAACAAAAGGGTCGATATCACGAGTCGGCCGCGCGCTTGCATGCGAACGCCCTTTGGGCGTTCCCATTTCAACGTTCAGTTTAGATGAACGGCGGGCGAACAACGACTGCTGGGAGATTTCGACGAGGGTTGACTGCGATTTCGACTTCCTCACCAACCTCTACCCCTTCAAGATAAGCCAACCCAATGCCAACCTTTCCAAGACTAGGTGAAGGGCCTCCAGAGGTAATGGTCCCGATCTGAACCCCATCTTTCAGAACCGCATGACCCATTCGTGGGAATGGGCCCTTCCCAGTGGCCTTGAGTCCAAGCCATTTGATGCCGCCGCCATCGAGATGTTGGGCTTTGGTAGCGGATACCCGGGCCTTGCCGATGAATTCGTGATCCATGTTCAACCCAAACGGTACGAACGTCTCAGCTGTATCTCTAGAAAGGCCCTCCGAGCCGCCCAAATCAGGGTGACAGAAATCTTGCCCTGAAAGCAGGAAACCTTTCTCCATTCGAAGCGTGTCTCTGGCCCCTAAACCAACTGGACAAATACCGTGGCCACCTTCATCTAGCAATGCGTCCCAGAGCGCCTTTACTTGGCCATTGGGCACGAATATTTCAAAGCCCCTTTCGCCGGTATATCCAGTACCTTGAATCCAGCCAGTAATTCCAAGAGAATTCTCTGTAATCGCTTGACCATGGAAATGGCGGACTACATTTTCCTCGCCAAGAATCGAGCCTAAGATATTGGGTGATTCTGGACCTTGAAGGGCCAGAATACTGGTTTCTTCAGATACGTTTTCGATGCTGATCCCATCCGATATATGCGTGTGGAAATGGTTCCACATGTGGTCGATCATACTCGCATTGGGGACACCCAATATTTCGGTTTCACTGACGACACAGAAAATCATGTCGTCGATAATGAGGCCGTCTTCATCTAGGAAATGGGTGTAGGCACACCTCCCTGGATTGATCAGGCTTGCTTTTTGTGTCCCCACACCATCGAGCCATTCGCGCACATTTTCGCCGGAGAACCGGAAAAAACCCATGTGTGAAACGTCGAACAATCCGGCGTTCTCACGCGTGTTGAGATGTTCATCCATCATCGAAGTATACCAAATTGGCAATTCAAACCCATGGAAATCGACAATGTTCCCGCCGCGCTCGACATGCGCATCGAACAATGCGGTTCGAACCAATTCGCCCTCCGACATGCCTTGACGCCTGCAAAGCCGGCCTTTGAATCGACCGGCAGTATATTCAGCGCTTGAGAAATGTTACTTTTTTACCGAAAAATTTAAATATTACCACCCTCATAAGCGGTTTTTGGTGGTAAAAAACCAAAAAAATCGAAAAAGGTGATAATTATGGAAAAAGAAAATGAATGGATAGAAAAAAAAGTGAAATGTGGAAATTGTGACAATGGAAAGGTCGGAGCCTATGTTGAATGGATCCCTGGTAGAAGATGCAGAATTTCTGTAATCTGTAAAGTCTGTGATGGTGATGGTGAACATAGTATTTGGACCCCCAAATTCTGTCAAACACCAGACTGTATGAATGAAACAAAAAGCAGGTGTTCAGGACACTATTGCCATGGCAATGGCTGGGTCTGTGAGGCTCATTGGGTTGAGTGGCAAATGGGGTGGCATGACCCCTGCTGTTCGACATGCTTTGACGAAATTGGTTGGTCTGGTAACTGAATCTGCAGCCCGCAGCCGCTCAGGAGCGACTCGCAACGATGAAAGGCGGTATGCGGACGCAGACGGGACATGGCAGACCACCCTGTGAACGAACCGATTCTTGGATACACACCCGGCAGTCCCGAGCGCGCTGCGCTTCAGACCGAACTTGACCGGCAGATGAACGAAGTCGTGGAAATCCCTTGCATCATCAATGGCGAGAAGGTATTCACTGGGAATACGACAACACAAGTTATTCCTCACAAGCATGGCCATATCATTGCCAATGTACATCAGGCGGGCAAGGCAGAAATCGCTGCTGCTTGCCAAGCGGCCATCGATGCACAAGATGCTTGGATCAACATGGGTCTTGAAGCGCGATGCGCCATCTTTGAGCGCTGTGCAGAACTCTTGGCTGGTGATTGGCGCATGAAGGTGAATGCGTCGACCATGCTCAACCAAAGCAAAACCGCTTTCCAAGCTGAAATCGACTCGGCTTGTGAATTGATTGACTTCTGGAATTTCAACTGCTTTTATGCCCGGCAATTCCATGATATGTACCAACCATTGGTATCTCCAAAGGGTGTTCAGAACAGCACTGAGATTCGGCCCCTCGAAGGATTTGTGTTGGCCATTACCCCGTTTAACTTCAGCAGCATTGCGGCCAACCTCCCCAGTGCGCCCGCAATTCTTGGCAATACTGCAGTATGGAAACCGAGCCGAAACTCCTACCACTCAAACTACGTGTTGATGGAACTCATGATGGAAGCAGGATTGCCTGCAGGTGTCATCAATTTCGTTCCGAGTAGCGGGCCTGATATCTCAGACGTTTGCTTGTCCAACCCTGATTTCGCTGGACTCCACTTTACCGGATCAACCGCTGTCTTCCAGCAACTATGGCAGCGAATCGGCGAGGCGTTGCCGAACCTCAAATCTTACCCTCGTATCGTGGGGGAAACTGGTGGCAAAGACTTCGTCGTCGCCCACCCTGACTGCGATGAACAAGGATTGCTCGTCGCTTTGCTTCGCGGTTCATTTGAGTACCAAGGTCAGAAATGTTCGGCCGCATCAAGAGCATACGTTCCGAAATCTGTTTGGGAACGAATCGGTTGGCAATTGGTCGGGGAAGTTCGCAAAGTCACCATGGGTGATGCGCGTGACTTTACCAATTTCATGACCGCTGTCATCGACCAGCGCGCCTTTGACAAAATTACAGGATACATCGAACGGGCCAAGGCGAACGATACGTGTGACATCATCATCGGTGGTGGGTCTGATGACAGCGTGGGTTGGTTCATTGAACCGACGATTATCGTGACCAGTGACCCAGATTATGAGTCGATGGTAGAGGAAATTTTTGGCCCGGTATTGACGGTGTTCCTGTATGATGATGACAAGTTCGAAGAGACCCTTGAGATATGTGATCAAGCCAGCCCCTACGCATTGACCGGTTCGATTTTTGCGAACAATGATGAGGACGTCCAAACGGCATTCAATGCCCTTCGGTTCACCGCTGGAAACTTCTACATCAACGACAAGCCAACCGGTGCAGTTGTCGCGCAGCAACCCTTCGGAGGGGCGCGTGCCTCTGGCACCAATGACAAGGCAGGTGGCCCACTCAATCTGCTGCGATGGATAAGCCCGCGCAGTGTCAAACACACACTTGATATCCCACAAGATTGGGGCTACCCCTTCTTGCAGCCGGATGAATAACTGCAATGTTCAATAATCGTGTCCCCCAGTCAAAATCACTGGGGAGCATTTGCTGAGAGGTTGCCTTCGGGCAACGACCCATGGACCTGATCTGGGTAATGCCAGCGGAGGGAGAAAAATGGATACAAATATCGCATATGGATTGATGCTTGCAACACTTGGTTTCTTCGGCTATGTCGGATACCAAGCAGCGACCGAAAAAGAACTCGATTCAGATGCATATCTGTCGGCACGAGGGACGCAAGGTTGGTTGAGAATTGGACTCAGCCTATTTGCCTCAGGCATGGGAATTTGGATTCTATTTGGTCCGAGTGAAGTCGGTTATTGGGGCGGTTTCTGGGATGTTGTCGGATACGCCGTGTCGGCTTCAACTCCATTCTTGCTTCTGGCCTACGTGGGTCCAATGGTGCGTGAAAAATTGCCAGATGGCGTGACATTGGCCGACTATGTGCGAATGAGAATTGGACGGCCTATGCAGATCTATGTCGGCATCATTTCAGTTGTTTACATGTTCACATTCTTATTTGCTGAGTTCACAGCGATTGGTAAAGCCATGCATGTTCTTTCGGATATGGATCCAATCATTCCCATGCTTGCGGTTGGAGGCGTCACAGCGGCATATACCGCGTATGGTGGTTTACCAGCCTCACTTCGGACTGACCGAATCCAAGCATGGGTTGTCCTTTGGCTCGTCATCGCGCTTCTACTCATCTTGTTTGCAGGGGACCTCGGCTCTTTGATTTCAGATGCGAAAGCATACAATCCTGAAGGTGATATCGATTGGAGCATTGGAAGCATGTCATACATGGATTCGTTCAAATCGGGCTTGGCGCTTGTTGTAGCCATTACTGCTGCTGAAATGTTCTCACAAGGAAATTGGCAAAGGGCCTGGGCGTCCGAAGATGAAGAGGCGCTCAAGAAAGGGTCTCTACTCGCCGCAGGCCTCGTTCTTCCACTGGTTTTCATCATGGGTGTATTGGGAACGGTTGCGGCTGCACAAGGTGCGGCGGACGACCCCTCTGCTGCATTCTTCATCCTCTTGGAGGATGTGCATGTATTGGTCATCGCTGGCTTTGTCGTCCTTGGAATCGCATTGGTTTGCTCAAGCGTGGACACTCTGCAAAACGCGGTCTCCGCATCGATCAACAGAGATTTGGCCGATGGGAAAATGGATTTGAAACAGGCTCGAATCGTGACCGTTGCCATGATTCCTTTGGCGATTTATTTGGCCACAGGGCCAACAATTGGTGGTTTTACGTTCAATGCCATCAGCGTGTTTGGAATCTTCTTGTTCGCAGATTTACTCGCAGCGGCCACCGTTTTACCCGTCCTGCTAACACTCTGGGAGCGAATCGACTCAAGGGCTTCTTTGGCAGGAGCCATTTGCGGGTTGCTATCTGTAGTGGTTTACGGGATGTATACTGCCGATTTGGGTACAGGCATTGGCTACCTGACCTCTCCAACCAATGAATTTGGTTTGGCCAACCTTGAGGTGTTCCTATCAGCTCTCATAGGGTCCGGAATCGTGACCATCACGAGTTCAGAAATTCTTGTTCGAAGGAAATGAGGCACCGGGAATACCGGAGCACATAGGGGAAGGAATCAAGAATGAACAGGGGGACCACCCTATAGGTGGTAGACTGACGATTGGGAATCCCGCAGACACCCTGACCTATGTTCGCGCTCTCGGATTAATCGTGGGTGGATACGGTGCTTATCAACGCGACAAGCGACGTGAAACCGATGTTGCCGTCAAGGAGGAAATCCTTCGATGCGCTGATCGTGTTCGTACACATGTTGAGAATGTACACGATGATGCCTACCGTGATGGCAATGTTAAGCTCGCCAAAGCGTGCCAATCCACAATCGAAGAAATCGATGCGCTCAGGAACGATGTCAATCTTGGAGAAACCGGTGGTGAACATCCATTCTTCAGCAAGCAAACAACCGCATCGAAGAAGGTCCTTGCAAAGTTGATCAAACACGATCATGAGACCATTACACTCTTGGTCAAGGCTGTGAACCGCAGCAATGATTTGGAAAAAGCAGCAGCGGAAGGCGGCGATGCGATGAAGGCAGTTCGTGAAACCCGGCAACTGGTCAGTAGTGTACGAGGTCATTTCAGTGAGCGCAGAGCGGTCCTGAAAGGAATCCAATAGGAAGTGAAAATATGGCAACACATCGATGGAGAGACACACCTGAAGTTATTGCGAGAATGGTCGACACCGGTTCGATCAATTCTTGGTCCACGAAAAATATCGTGCTCAAGCCCAACGAGACCTGCGTCATCATGGCGGATGGGAAAATTCAGGATATCCTCTCGGAAACGGTTCTGAAAAATTATGTCGGCGGATTTACACGTTGGTTGGGTAGCAAACTCGGTGTCGGTTCAAGTGATCACAAGATGATTTTCGCCATGACTGGACCTTTTGATTTACTCTTCAAAATGGAAGGCGCAACTGCAGATGGTGGCAAGGTCAACGGCATGTTGAACATGCGACTCCAGATTCAGCGCGACGATGTCCCAAAACTCGTGAACATCTTTACCAACAGTGGACGGGAACTCAATCGAGGATTTTTCGTCAAGATGTATGAGCAAGAAATCATGAGTAGAGTGGTCGTACCTTTACTCTCTAAACAAGCGGACATCAATGCGGTTCGCACAACCGACTTTGCAGACATGTTGGAGATGGCTGTTCGGGCAGAGATGCGTGGTTCCTTCGACCAGTATGGAATCACCATGCTGCGTGCTTTTGCTGTCGTCAATGAAACCGACCTTGAGAAATTGCAGGCCTATACGCAGCAAACCAATGTCATGGCCGCACGAGCGGATTTGGTCAATGAAACCGCACTGGCAGCCATCGATCGTCAGCAGAGTTTGACACTCGCCCGGATTGAGGCGGAGGCGAACGTCGCCAAAGCACAAGCGCGTGGGCAAGTGGAAACCGCCCTTGAAAGCGAATTGCTCGAGTTGCGTAAACAGGAAGCTGAATGGGCGGCAGAGCGCCATGATATGTCGGAACGGCAAGACCTTGAATTGGATGGTAAACAACGTAAAATGGACATTGCCATGAGTGCATTTGAGCAGGTTCAGGCGGCGAAAAGGGCGCGGATGGAACAAGTATCCACTGCTGAACTTACCCGCCAACAAAACACCGATGATATCCAGCGTGAAATGATGAAAATGGCCGCTGATAACGGAGCGCTCACACCGGAGGTCATGCAGACGTTCCTTGAGCAGCAATCTGCTCAGAAAGGGCAACCGAATCCACAACCCGCATCCCAAGAAACCGGACCCATTTCGACATGTGGAAGTTGTGGTGGCCAGATCCAATTGAGTTGGCAAGCCTGCCCACACTGCGGGAATGCTCTCTGATTACTCATCGATTCTCAGCAAATCAAGTGGGACTGCGATGGGTGGCATGTGGTCGCTGAATCTGTGCCGACTTGTTTTGGGTGGGAAGACATTTTCAGAAAGGGCCATGTCAATGACTTGTTGCTTGGTCAAGAATTCAAGTTCAGATGCTGGCCAAATATCCAGTTCAATACCGTCATCGGACAAATAGTCGACTTTGATGACTGGTAGACGCGACAAACCGATCCGAATCCCCACATGATAACGGTGGTGGCCATCGAGAATTGTGCCTGTTTCTCGGTCGACCAAGAGCGGTTTGGTGTAGGCACTCCAACGCAATGTCATTTCATGCAAGGTATCGACGTTTCGAGGTTTGACCTCTTCGTGTGGTTTCAGCCACACAATCGGAACCAACTCGACGTCCATGCACCTCCCACGTAATCAACGTTCAAATCCCTTCGCACGACGATAGCATCATGACCGAGAGGGCGGAGAAAGGGCTGATGGCGGAAAGTGCTTGGTTAGAGGGGGGCCCTGGTGACCTCGATGGTGAAGCGCTTACAACACCCCTTTTGGAATGGAAAAAGGGGTTGCCTGAAGCCCTTCGTGAAGTTTGCAACCGAATTGCAACCGCAGGAGGTGGGATTTGGTTGGTAGGAGGTTCGGTCCGAGAAGCAATGTTGGGTAACCCGTGGTATGATCTGGATTTGACAACCACATTGAATCCTGATGAAATATTGGACTTGTTCCCTCGTGCAATCCCAACAGGGCCACAATTCGGCACGGTTACGGTTCGGACAGCAGATTCTGATATCCAATTTGAAGTCACTACGTTGCGAAGCGAAGGGACCTATGGTGACGGAAGGCGCCCGGATGAAGTTAGATTTGGAGACTCTCTAAACGAAGACCTTTCTCGAAGAGATTTCACCATCAACGCGATGGCCATCGACCTTGCAAGGAATATCATTCACGACCCCTACGGTGGCGTTGAAGATTTGGAGAATCAGTGTCTAAAAGCCGTAGGGGTCGCCGAGGAGCGCTTGGGTGAAGATGGCCTACGTTTGCTTCGGGCGTATCGATTCATGGATCGAGGTGAAAGAGGGGTTTGGCAACCAAATTCCGAACTTTCGAAGGCCCTGTTGAATTGTGGACATATGCTTGAGAATGTCTCTGAAGAGCGGATTTGGTCTGAATTTTATCGGATATTGTGCGGCCAAAACTCAGCTACAATTCTAGAACGGATGCGGAAGGATGGATGCCTCAGTCGAATCCTGCCGGGTTGGGATGCCGAAATCGATCTCCAACACCTCTTGCAGGTTCCGGAACAGGGTGGTTTTGCTTGTCGATTGGTATTGTTGGCCTCCGAAATTCCGAATGAGCGATGGCGACGTATTGAGCATGACTTACGCGCACTCAAATTGTCCAACCAAGAACGTAGCTTGGTGATGGATTTGCATCGCCTACTCGGTCACTTACCCTCTGAAATATCTGAATATCGGCGCTACAGGTGCAGTATGGGAGATTTGATTGATGCACATCTTGCAATCGAGGATGTATTGCATCCCATTGAGGCGGGTGTTGCCCGAGAAGAACTGGCTGCTCTAGCACCACTCAAAGCCGGAAATGAACCGTTGGTCGATGGATATCTTCTATCTGCGACTACCGATTTACCCGCAGGTCGAAGGTTGGGGCGTCTCAAGGAGTGGTTATTCAATATCCAAATTGAGCAGGATTTGAGCAACTCAGACGAAGTGCTCGCACTACTCGATGTCTTGGATTGGAAGACGACAGATCCCGAATCTTGGCCAGATTCCGGTTGGCCCTGATTACTCTGTTGCGAGATGTTCAATATACTCGTCAGCAGTGAGCAACTGGTCTTCATCGAAATCATGTGGGTCGATGAGAAGAACCCAGCCTTCTGAGTAGGTGTCATCAGTGACAAGTTCAGGTGTGCCTTCCAATTCATTGTTCACTTCAAGCACCTTACCCGCGCAAGGTGAGTGGAATGTTTCGCGATCATCTGAAGACCGAAGCGAAAAGAGTACATCGCCTTCACTGAACTCTTCGGCGACATCCGCGAAGTCAAATTCGTTATCTGCAGCGGCATTGTCTGCCAAAGCATCGCTGGGCAATACCGCCATGACGACACGAAGAATATCGCCCATTTCCTGAATCAAACAATCGGATACGCCAATCTTCCACGTACCCTCTTCCTTGTCCACAATTTGCATCCACAAATGGTTGCGTGTATACTTCCGGTCCGAAAGGACGCTGAACTCGAGATAATCTTCTGCCACTATGTCACCCTCATTGCCGGCGCGGCATCACGACATATTTCAATAAATCGCTTCTCGATTTTACAATCCCGTCCATAGGACGGGGTTGCTATCACGCATTGATTATGAATAAGAGGCCGGTGGCGTGAGCGAGGGAAGGCCATGCAATTCCAAGAGACGGAAGAACAGAGCATGATACGAGAAATGGTGAGGGACTTTGCTGAAGAGGTCCTAGCACCCACCTGTTTGGCCAGGGATAAGGCGCAACAGCCCCCGCTTGAGGAATGGGCTCAGTTCATTGAATATGGCCTCCAATCATGCACGATTCCAGAAGAATATGGGGGAGTCCCTCTCGATGATGTAAGTGAAGCGATTATCGTCGAAGAATTGGCTCGAGTCGACCCGTCATTTGCTGTGTTTTTCTGTGTGCACGTCGGACTTTGTGCGAAAACAATTGTCATCCATGGCACCGAGGAACAGAAAGCCAAGTATCTGCCGATGTTGGCCACCGACAAGGTCGGCGCTTATTCACTATCTGAGGCTGGAGCGGGAACGGATGCGGCTGCGATGTCTTGCAAAGCCAAACTATCCGAAGATGGTATGCATTACCTTCTCACTGGAGAAAAGATGTGGGTTACCAACGGTGTAAGTGCAGACATCTACGTTCTTTTCGCCAAGGATGTAGATCACCCGGATTACGGTGTCAAAAAGCACGGCGGTACGACCGCATTCATCGTTGAACAAGACTTTGAAGGATTCACCGTTGGTAAAAAAGAGGACAAATTGGGTATTCGCAGTAGTGATACTTGCACACTCGTCTTAGAAAACTGCAAGGTGCCTGTGGAAAATGTCCTCAAGGCCCCAGGGAAAGGATTCCCAATCGCGATGAATGCTTTGGACAACTCGCGTATTGGAATCGCCGCTCAAGGCTTGGGAATTGCACAAGGCGCCTACGAATCAGCACTGAAATACGCGCATGAGAGAGAGGCGTTTGGTGTACCGATTGCACGTCATCAAATGATTACATCATACCTTGCAGATATGGCAACGCAGGTTGAAGCCGCTCGACTCATGGTCTACAAAGCAGCTTGGACCAAGGAACAGCACTACCATAACGATGGTCACCGACATTCAAAGGAAGCCAGTATGGCGAAATTGTTTGCAGGAGATACAGCGATGTGGGTATCGGAGCGCGCGGTACAGGTCCTAGGGGGCTATGGTTACACGACCGATTTCCCTGTTGAACGCTTCTTCCGAGATGCGAAGATTACCCAAATTTACGAAGGGACACAAGAGGTCCAAAAATTGGTCATCGCACGCGCCATTAGCAAGGACGTGTGAACAAATCGGGGCGAAATATCGTCCCTTTCGGATGGGTGACCGGTTCTGATCCCGAATGGAATACGGTTGCATCGCCCCCGATCAGAATCCCGCTTTCGTTTTCCCAGCGTAGGAACGCTCCTTCCCACAAACCGATGACTGGACGATTGTTGTGCTCGTGAAATTCTTGAATGCGTTGTGCCCGAGTTTCGCCAAAATGTTGCTCAAATATATCTCCCTCTTTCATCCAAATCGTTCCGTCATGATAGTGGGCATTGATTTGGAATGGCACCAAATCAAAGGTTTCGAATGAAGGGGGCTGAACGATGGGCATGTCATTGGTTGTCTGCATTGTCGGACAGGCCACATTTGCACCTGCGCTCACACCCATGTATGGCATGCCTTCTGAAACGCGTTTTCGAACGGCTCCAATTAGACCATTTTCATGCAATCCCTTGGTCAACAAGAATGTGTTACCTCCGCCCACATAGAGCCCTTGAGCCTGAGAAATGGCTTCAAGTGGGTCGTCGAAGGATTCTATCCCACGTAGGTGGACACCACTGGGTGCAGAGAATGTGTGAATCCGCGAGGTGTATCCGGCATGATTTGAAGAGGCATACGGGATGAAAATAACCTCGTCACATCCATCGAAATGCGTCCCCATTTCTTCAAAATAAACTGTGCGCCTTTCCTCACTTCGAAGGCCACCACTGCCCAATAGAAGTCTCATGCGTCAGTCTCCAGTTCCTTTGAATCTGCCATCAAACTAGTCGCAGCCTGTGCAATAAGGGGATTTGAATCTTCAGCCAAGGAAGGCAACAAATCGAAAATGGGTTGTGAAATTTGGCGACCATGCATGTATTCCAATACTCTCGCCCGAGATTCATCTTCGCCTTGTTGTAACAACTCAAGCCGTATTTCGTCCGCTCGCGGTTCCTTGCGAGATCGCAGTAAACGTGGTAGCAAGAGTGTGTCTTTGCTGTCTTTAACTGCCGTGTAGACATCCTCCCAGTCAAACCAAGCAACACTCTCGAGATGATTTGCGATTACTTTCCGAAGTGCGGGGTCTGGATCGTGACAGAGACTGCATATTGTCGTGGTAGAACCGGACTCAACCAACGATGGGAAGCGCAGCTTTGCTGCTTTGAGACGAAGTGGGCCATCTAACAGTTGATCGACCGATGCTGATGAATAATTTATGACAAACATCTGATCAAGAGCAGCTTCACGTACGCGTGGATGTGGGTCGGATAACATCCCCTCTAGAATTTCCGAATCACCAGAATGTGAAATGGCCATCTTTCGAATCGTGTGGTCGTTATTTTCGATGGCGACGGGGATGGTTCCCGAATCAACCGTGAGGCGGGCACGCCAGGCTTCCCTGCTGACCGAACTTTCGGCATCAGAACAAAGGGTCGAAAGAATAGGAAGGGCGGCTGAACCAATGCGTGGCGATAATTCTGCTGCGAGTAATCTAAGGCGCACCTCTTCGCGTACAGATAGTGAAACGATGACCTTTCGATGAGCACCATCGACCCAACGGCGAATCGCATCGATTGACTTCTCCACAAACCATTCATCATCATCATCTAACAAATCAACGAATGCTGCGAGAGCAGCGGAATCATCAATCTCAAAGAGGCGGCGGACGGCCATTCGACGTTGACGCACGTCCTTGTGCTGCAATCGTTGAAGTTCATGTTGTAGCATTGGGCCCAAACACAGGGGGACACATCCCCTGTATAGCGTTCACGGGATGAGGTCGCTGTGACGACCAAAGCCGCCAATTGGCTCTTCGTCATCTTCGGCATCCGGTCGTCCTGGTTGCATTAAGCGAACATCGACTAAAGTGATGAGCAATTGCCAAACGTCACCCAACCAATCCATTTCTGCATTGAGTAAATCGGCAACGGGATGGATTTCATCGACCCATGCATCTGCATCCATGGCCCAAGGTGGCTCATCTTCCAAGTTTGGTGGTTCAGGCAATGGTTCGAGATAATCTGGTAGAGCTTCTAGAGATGCTGAAAGATGATTCAGCCTTTCCAATATTTCATGATTGAACATGCCAATTTCGTCACCCAATATCGCACCCTCTCGTAGCAACTCAGCGAGTGTTTTCGCCGAGAGTGGTTCTGGTTCTGTATCTGCGATATCAACCGGCCCGAACAAAACACCGCCAAGATCGGTGTCAAGCCAACCTTCAGCAATTCGCTCGCGCTTGACCAGGTGTTGAGAAAAACGACCGCCGATTGGGGCGATGGTGAAACCTCCGTCAACCATTCTGGATTCTAGCCAATTGGGGAGCGATTCGAGAGAACCTGTGACCAGAACACGGTCCAACGGCTCTGGAAGTTGGGGGGGACAGTGTGTGAGTTGTCGCATTTTTCGAACACGTACAGTATGTGTTTCTGTGACTGTGGAAATCCGTTCACGAACATGATCGACAACTTCCCTTGATGGATCTACAACGACTACGCCACCTTCAGGACCAACGATGTGCGCGATTAGTGCTGCAATATACCCTCCCTTGGCCCCCAAAATGAGAACTTCTTGGCCTGCGGCCAGTTCAAGATGATACAGCATTTTGGCAATCATGTGAGGTGCAGAAATTGTCTTGACGCCGCCCTTACTGGTTTCCAGAAAAACGAGGGGACGATCGTGCCAGAAAGGCTCTAACTCGTAGTCGGTATATTCTCCAACATCAACCGAACGCATTGCGGCAGAAATACTGGAATTCATTGGTACACCTGCCTTTTGCAACCTCTCAAGAAGGCGCCGTGTTTGCCGCGCGTGCTCCACCATTAAACCGTGATTTCTTTCCTCACTCAAAAGGCTGCGGTGGGGTTCACCTCATATCCCCAAACCTCTCGCGCTTTTCTACGGGTCCGTGGTCTAGCGGTTATGACGTCGCCCTTACAAGGCGAATATCACCAGTTCAAATCTGGTCGGTCCCACTACTGCTCTTCTACCCACTCAGCGTCATCGCCAAGTGCATCCTTGACCTGTTCGTCAAGGGTTGTTGCCACTTTTTCTGTGGTCCAAACAGTGTTGTCCTTCCAGGTGTCCAAATCCGGATTGATTGACGATAATGCCTGCGTGAGATCCAATTCAATGGTTTCCCCTTCTGCCGCTACTGCCTCTGCAGCAATACGAACGGCTTCGATTCTCCCAAAGTGTGCATCCCAGGCTTGAATCGCCTTCTGCATGGCAAAAATCACGAATGAATGTTTGTTGGATGCACGATCACCGCCACCAAACTCACCACGACGCACCAGATATGATTCGCCTACACAAACTGCGACGTAGACCGTCCCCACGGGTTTCCCATCAGTCCCACCACTAGGGCCAGCAACACCAGTGACCGAAATGCTCACACCACTACCGGATGATAACTGCGCCCCTTGTGCCATTCCAAGGGCAACATCGTGACTCACCGAACCGCGCTTTTCCAACTTTGCTGGATTCACACCCAAAAGAGATATTTTCGATTCGTTGGAATAGGTAATCCAGCCTTGGGTGAACCACTCGGATGCACCCGAAATATCAGTGAAACTACTGGCGAGCAGGCCGCCCGTGCAAGATTCGGCTACAGACAGGCTCCACCCTTCTTTCTTCAGGCGACGAACGAGCCGCGCCGCGAGCATGGAGGCTTCCTCACTCACGTATTCGCGGCTCAAGCGGCTGTTCTTAGGCATGCCGACTGCAATATTGGGGCAATAATGCGCCCCTATGGGGCGCAGTAATGCCTTTGAACGGCCGCGTTAGGGTGAGGGTTTGTGAGCGATACCGAATGGGGCGAAATCTACCGAAAGGTGATGTCAGCGGGCCTAATTCCTGCCCGTTCTGTTCGTGAGCGACTGCTCGCTTTGCCTTCGATTGAACCTTTATTGAAAGCCGCTGAAGCTGCTGGAACCAAAGGTATGCTCGACGAAAATATGTTGGATTCACTACTGTCGAATACCGAAACGCCTGTAGTTGCTCGCACGATTGCACCAATCGCCGAGCCGGAGCCCGTTGCAGCGCCGAGAATTCACAATCTCGACCACTACAAATTGGCCGATTTCCCAATGCAGGCCAAGGATATCGATGCTGAGATTACCGTGCATTTCGACATTACAGGTAAGAGTGTCACAGAGGGTAAGAAGGAAGATATCCAATCCTGCTTCAATGACAGGCTCAAGCAAATTCGACGTTTAATTCTCGATCGAAATCTACCCAACCGGCCCATTGCCATCAATGAAGCTGTTCGAAATAAGAAGCAATATTCAGGTCGAGGCAACGATTTCACCATCATCGGCCTCGTCAAAGAGGCAAACACTACCAAAAATGGTCACCTTCGATTCTGGTTGGAAGACCCTACGGGCCAAGTGACTTGCATGCTAATGCAACGAGATGAAGACGACCCAAGCCAGAAAATTGTTCATGCAGGATTGATGGATGATGATGTCATTGGCGTTACAGGTACATTCAATACTTCGGGTGACATGATTTATGCTGATGATGTTCATTTCCCTTCACTTTCCCAACATGAGCGCCGTACCGCTGGTGAAGATCGTGCCGTCAGTGCTGCATTCATCTCGGATTTGCACCTTGGGAGCAAAACCTTCCTTGAACCTCAATGGCACAAGATGATTCGATGGTTCCACGAAGATCCATTGGCCCAGACCATTCGATATCTGGTCATCAGTGGCGACGGGGTAGATGGCGTGGGAATTTATCCAGGTCAAGACAAGCACCTCAGCATCACAGATTTGTTCAATCAATACTCTCGTTTGGGGGAAATGTTGCAGGAGTTACCTGATTGGGTCGAAGTTCTTCTCTTGCCTGGGAACCACGATGCGGTTCGACCTGCTGAACCCCAACCGGCCATTGACCCAGAATTGCAAACCGATTACAACAATACGGTATTTGTTGGCAACCCTTGTGACTTCAGTTTACACGGTGTCCGTGTTCTTTCCTATCATGGTGTTTCAATCATGGATTTTGTATCCAGTCTACGAACGGTCACATTCGAGACACCGGAGGCTGCCATGCGTGCGATGATTGACAGGCGTCACCTCGCTCCTTCATGGGGTGGAAAAACGCCATTGTCACCCGAGCCTGAGGATCGGTTGGTCATCCAAGAAATACCTGACATCTTTGTCACAGGACACGTTCATGGTCATCACACTGAGACCTACAAGGGTGTCAATCTGGTTCACAGCAGCACTTGGCAAGACCAAACGGATTACCAACGCATGTTGGGATTCCAGCCCAAGCCCTGCATCCTAACTGTGGTGAATCTACACACACACGCAATAGCATCGATTCCATTCGTCTAATCTTCGAACAAGTCATCCTCAATGGGTGTCGAATAATCCAACTCGTGCTTGCGCGTGCGGATGAATGCCACGAGAATCATCAACACGACGAGGATGAGAGCAATTTGCACGACTGGATCGCCTAAGAGAGCGCCGATATTCGCTTTCCCATCCGATTCATCACACTCCACACAGTCAATCATAGGACACGGCCCTTCTGCTGCCGGTATCTCAAATGTATCACCGCAGCACCCATTGCAAGTAATCTGTTGATTGTCGGGAGGATTCGTCTCGGATTCCTCAATGACGAAATCGATGGATGAGGAATTGATATTGCCTGAAGCATCAGCAACAGTAACAGTCAGCGTATGCGTTTCTAGTGCAATAAGTGCAGGATAAGGGGCAATCGTCATTTCGTGGTTCTTGCGAAGAGCGACCGCGTCACCATTGAATGATTGACCCGCGACTTCGATTGTTTCTGTTGCTTCCTCGCTTGTATACCAAGTGACCCGAAGTGAACCGTCCTCAAGAACTTCGACTGCGAGATTCAACAAATCCGGCGCCGTGTTGTCGGATTCGTTTGAGGTGTTGAATGAGATGGTGGCCGGTGGCGCATCGCTGACAGTGATTGAACACGAATAGGACGTGCCTGAATCCAGCCCAGTGACCTGTAACGCCTGAGAATAGAGTGTCATGGGTGTCGTGAAATTATTTCCATCACAGTTGACAATCCCAGTAGCGGATTTTGTCGTCGACCAAGAGATGATTGCAGAAGAGGAGGTGATGCTGGAGGCGCCCACACCAAACACCTGCTGTGCAACTTCAGGCAGTTCAATTCCAGTTAGCACAGCATAGGTTTGGGAATCCACATCGTAGGAATTGAGCATTGCAGATTGATCCGTCGTATTGTCGAGTACCATGTCGATGATGTTCGGATCGTAATCTCGACCATCGACGGTGCTGGGGTCGGCCCCACCACCCAGTCTCCACGTCTTGGCTTCCGCATCGACATCTCTCCACTTGCCTGTACCAAAGCCATCTTGCGAGCCGGCGACGACGATGAATCTGTAATTCGGAATATTTTCGCCGATGACATTTTTGGACACTGTGATTGTGATCGTTTTGGAATCCTTGTCGGAAGAGACTTCGATTCCTTTGGCGCTGGTCTCACCGGTGCTGGCGCTAACCGATTTGACCGCCCCGGGCTCACCGGTCACAGAGACGGCGACTTCCCACGCCCAATCATCGTCTACAACAGCATAAGCACCGTCTAGAAGTTCGGTTTCGCCGTAGGTTGTTTCGCCTTGATCCACATAGATCTGCACAATTTGGTGACTGAATCCGTTGGCCAAACCCCAATAGTCGGTCATCTCGGCAAACGATACCTCGAAGCGAGCATTCCATTCACTCTGACTGACCTTTAGGTGCGTGATGTCGAATAGGCCTGAACCGGGTGCGAAATCTCCCGCCAGTGGATAGGTGTAATCACCATCTCCAGTTTCATCGCCGACCGCATCCTCAATGTCAAGTAATGTCACCCACTCTTCCAAGTCGGGCATGATCATTTCTGCAGGTGCAGGTGGGGCGATTTCGACGTCATTGCCATCCCCATATGCAAAGGAATTTTGCCAACTGGTCACGACTTTGACACGGGTGGAATATCGAGGAGCTAGGCCGAGATCTGACCATGGAATTTGGAACTCAAAGACTTCGTCAGCTGCACATCCACCGAGAATAGACTGACCTGCCAAATTCCAACGCTCTGAATCGCCAATCTTCCCCTTTGCTTCGAAAAGATCGTACTTTGCTCGACCGTCTTCCCATAATTCACCGAAGTTGAAGGATATCATGTTCTTGGCTGGGAAACCGAGAACGGTATTGCCGTAATAGGTTCTGAAATTTGTCTCAACCTCGTTGAAGTTGATTGCATTGGGTTGCATGAAATAAATGGAGACATCGGGTGAGGCCGCCAAATCCATCGTTTCCCAATCTTCCGGAGTACTGCCAAGGTCCACACGGACATAGACGTTTGATGCGTCATACCCAAGGTGGAAGGACTCTATGTCCAGCAACTCGTTATCGGTGCCGGCATCATACATTGCAGCACCATCCCATTCACCCGGTAGGGCAATGCCGTCAATCATCGGTTCGATGACACCACCATAGGGAGTTTCTGGAAGAGCGGGATTGGTCCACAAATCGAGTAGGTAAGGTGGAAGATCAAGGTTGACCGCGCGATAAACGTTGGACAGATGTACCTTGAACAGGACGTCCCACATCTCGTCATAACCACTGTCTTGGTCCAGTCCATACCACCAATACCAGTCGCTACCCTCTGCAATGTAGAGACTCTCCCAGGCATCGGCTAGGCCCGTGTGATCGGGGTTGTCTGCCTCAAATGCAACCAGGGCTTGACGCGCCTCAGCAAGGCGTTGCCAAGCGAGACTTTCATCGGCCTCTCCCGCCCATGTTGAAAGGGTACCATCAATCCAGGAACCCGTACCAATCACATCGATTTCAGGCAAAGTGAGATTCTTCTCGAGGAACTCACCGGGTGTTGTTGTCACCACGGTTGGATGTGTACTCAATCGCCCGAACCATTCCTCGGTGAATGGTCGCCCGTTGTCCTGATGCTGGAATTCAGACATGAACATCCAGTTTTCACCATCGAGGGCTACTGTGAGCAGGTGGTCACTGGGATCTTTGCCCTCATCCAACAATTGTTGGCGAATGTTGTCACAGTATGCAAGAAAATCCGAGACCGCAGCCTCCGGAGTCATCGACCCATATTGGAAGGCGATTCGATCGCTGATGACCCGATCCCTGAAGATGGTGGCAACATCTCCTACCATCCAAGGCGTAGCGAGATTAGATGCTACAGATACATCGATGGTTTGCCCCGACATGTCGGTCGATTCTTCGAGATTGAGTTCGTCCGTGACCATCCATTCGATGCCGACATCGGCCACGGGTTGGACCATGTCAGGGGATACCGATTGTTCACTAGGCCACATGCCGACTGGGCGGAATCCCAATTCCTGTTCGAACAAATCCATTCCGGTCTGCAGGTGGTTGGTGACATCTTCTGGCCACGAATCTTTGTTGACTCTAATTCCATCCTCAAAGGTCCACCCATCCATCATCAACAGCGGCATGATGGGATGATAATACGGAGTTGTCGTCAGCTCAACCTGACCGCTTGCTGCCAGTTCAGAATACATTGGGAGAATGTTTGACATGTGGGCTTCTTGGGCATCTAAGACGTATGTCAGGTCGGACAAATTATACTGCCCGTTTTGCATGAATAGGTCGATTAGGCCTTGATCGCGATGGCTTGAATTGTAATCTCCTTGAACATAGGATGGGCTGAATTGATAGAGATACCACAAGACTTGCAGATCGAGAAACTCTTGTGGCCCAAGCAGAGTATCATCCATGATTGTCGCAGGCTTCAGATTGTGCATCGTCATGTCATACAAATCGGAATAGCGCTGACTCGAGGGTTCAACCCAACCGACGCGAGAGTCATCAGCGCTGACATTGTAAATCCATCCTGAATTCCAGAACGATTGGAATTGCATGGTGTGCAACTCAAGAGCAGTGGCATTTGGATATCCTTCAGAGTTCCAAGAACGGCGTGCAATATCGGTGTGGACGTCGAGCACACCATTTTCTGAATAGTCGAGTAACTGCTCGATAAATGACGGGACCAAATTGTATGTGACCTTGGTGTCCGTTGTCGAGAGAATACCAGGGCTATCGACGTATTCAGTCATTGCATGAACGCGCACCCAAGGCATTTCGACCATGCCGGTCAACTTGTTCTTGTAATACGGTTGATGCTGGTGGAAAACAATAGCGATATTCAGCGCATCATCGACCTTCTCAATCGGTGTATCCGATGTTTGAATCACCACGTTGGAACTGGATTGCGATGTTGATCGGTTCTCAATTTGATACCAATGTGTAAACGCTTCTGCGCCGTTGCTTGATGCGGGATTCTCTTGTGGGAATGCTGTCCAAACATTGCCAGCATCTTGCCATTGAGCCCATGCGATTACGCCGACATTCTCTGGCGAACCAATGCCATCCCATGGGATAGCAATCTCGGTATTTGTGTTGCCGGACCAACCGATCCATGATGAGGCAGTGGATGTGCTGTCAATCCAGCCTGAACCATCATAGGTTTGCAACGAGGAATACGAATTGTCCTCCAGAACAAATGCGTGATCTGCTGCAAACGGCAGAGTTTGAGCCAAATTCCAATCTTTTGACAATGGACTGCCGCCCTCACTTGTATTCAGATAGACAAACAAATCTGCTCCTTCACTTTCGCTTGCCCAATCAGTTCCTGACCAGCCTACGAATAGGTGGGTTGTATTCCAAGTCATTCGGAATGTAACCGCATTGGAATCTGTGGATTGCAATGTATCACCATCCCAATCACCCATGTTGCCATCCAGTGTAATTTCGTCAGGTGTAGTCGCGGTGACTATACCCAACCAAACCGGTGCTAGGAAGAGAGTGACGAGCACGATAGCAGTCCGATGCATTGCCCCTGCGAGGTCACTTCACATCAAAGGTTTTCCACCTTCCCGGCCGAAGGCCGGGCATGCGCGAGGCGGGGATATTGTGCCACATCACGTCCTTGCCTTCTGGAAAGTTGGGTCCTGACGCCTTCACATTCATCGATTTGATTGCTGAAGCCGGAATTTCAGTGTGGCAAGTATTGCCAATTACACCGCCGGATGAACATCAAAGCCCGTATGCATCGACAAGTGCATTCGCAGGTTGGGTAAAGTTGTGTGACCCTTCGTTTGAGGAGGATCCCGATCATGAATTGATTCGAGATTGGCTCAGTGTCAACGCACATTGGGCATGGGATTGGGGATTGTATGATGTTCTCAAGGAGATTCATGATGAAAGGCCATGGTTTGAATGGCCTGAACCGCTACGGGACCGACATCCAGATGCGATTGACGAGGCCATGCAGAAGCATATGCCTAGAATTCGTGGCCGAATTCTAAATCAGGTTCGATTCCAACGAGATTGGATGATTCTACGACACTATGCAACGCAAAAAGGAGTCAAACTGTTTGGAGATTTACCCATCTTTGTCGCCAAAGATTCTGTCGATGTTTGGGTGAGACCACACCTGTTCCTACACGATGTTGTGGCTGGCGTCCCCCCGGATTACTTCTCCGAAGATGGTCAGCGTTGGGGCACGATGTTGTACGATTGGGACGCCCACCGTGAAGATGATTGGACATGGTGGCGGATGAGAATGGCACGCATGTGTGGCCTTTTCGACATGGTTAGAATTGATCACTTTCGAGGATTTGAATCGGCTTGGGCCATTCCCAAAGGTGACGAAACCGCAAGGAATGGGCGATGGATGGAAGGTCCTGGAGACGACATTCTCCAGGCCATCATCGATGTTTCCGGAGATACGCTCATCGTGGCTGAGGATTTGGGAATCATTCCTGAGACTGTGACTGAATTACGGAAAAGGCACAACCTACCTGGGATGTCGGTCCTTCACTTTGGATTCGATGATGAAAATGAGGACAATCCCCACCGGCCGGTGAACCTTTCCAAAGACAGGGTTGTCTACTCAGGAACGCACGACAATGACACCACAATGGGTTGGTGGGAGGGAGCATCAAACGAACGAAAATTACGCATTACTGAGGTGGGGCTCGCCGGAGAAAATGTTTGTGACACATTGATTCGATTGGCCATGGAATCTCAGGCACCCCTCGCGATTATTCCGATTCAAGATGTGCTTCAGTTGGGTTCGGAAGCTCGAATGAATACACCAGGAAAAGTGACCGGAAATTGGTCATGGAGGTTTGATTGGCCGGAACTTTCGGATGGAAATTGGAACGCCTTTAGACGCTGAGTAGTTTCTAATCTCTTTGGGGTCAAATTCATAGGACTGTGGAAGCGGACCGAGATGGTCCGAATGAGTGTTGC
>CAZXVR010000004.1:0-29920 GCA_964644485.1 uncultured Candidatus Poseidoniales archaeon
CCGTGTATTGGGAACAGCGCAATTTGAATCGGTCGATGCCACAGTCAATCGCATCTGCAAATTGTCTGAAGACATTGGCCACACATCTTTGACGGTCCGAATCGGAGACGGTTCACGCACGATATCCAATCGTTTGACCAATGATTGCCTCGCGCGCGGGTTGAAGGTTGAGCGTGTGGATGAACGGCGAACATCACGCGGCTTGCAACGCAATCAGCACCATGCATCCGCGACTCGAATTGCGCAGATGAAAGGCTCGCCAGTAAATCACAAGCAACCTGTGGTTCCTACGCATGGTGAGATCAAGGAAGTGCAGAGATTGAGTCGTCGAGTCTCAGGTGGACAGGTGACAATCTCTCAGCGATTGGCCCAAGCGGTTGCAGTCGGTAGGCTTTCGATGGAAGAAGCAATCGGACGCCAACTTCAGCGTCTGAGTTATTGAAATCGAAGGAATCTCATTATTGGGAATTGATTTCAGGAATTGTTATGTTCAACCTTAACTCAGCCTAACCTATGGCAGATGGCTGGTTTGAATTTAATGTCGATGCCCTTGCAAATGCTCTAGAGCTTAGTGAAGAGGAAACCACGGTTTATTTCAACGATGGGAGGAAAGTTTCGTTCCTTATTGAGCGACGCCACAGAGACATAATGCCGGGTTCCACATTGGCTTCAAGTGAGGGGGCTGGGTACGATCTTGTGGATGCTAATGGCGGGCTTTGGGAGGTCAGAAGCCTCACAGGAAATGGGATATATTTCTGTCCATCAGGTATGGTAGGAAAAGGTCGGAAGTTTTGCGAAGACGGTTTTCTGGCGAAACTCGATGATATCGAGGGTTACCTTGTTACAGATATCACACAATTTCCTAATATGCCCTATTGGATTATTCCTTCTGAAGAAGTAAGAGATTTGTGGTTTAGTGGGACTCTCGGAACAACAAGCAAGATATCTTACAACAAAGCATGTCAATTGTTAGATTAAAAATTAGACCTCAAACACAACGATTCGGTTGGTGTTAGTCCCCTTGGTTTGGTTGTCAACACCCCATGCGTTGGCTGTTTTGGTGAATTCTTGATCGTTGATGAGGATGACAACAGGTTCCAATCCAGCCACGACCCCACAACGAACTATATTCTCTTCAAGCAGAACTTTGCCCCCTCGAACCTCTCCAACTTCAAACGCAATGTGTCCTCCCGGTTTCACGATTCGACGCAGATCAGTTAACACACCAGTCATCATTGCTTCCCATTCTTCAATACTTTTCAGTTGACTAATGTTGATGGTCGACGAATCGATACCGATGAACCAGCAGCGCATCCAATTGTCAGCCTGATAGTCCACCACATCAAGGAATGGAGGGGATGTTACAACCAGTTGAGCAGAGTCATCATCAATACCTGATACAAAGCGAGAATCAACAGTCGTCAGAATACTGGACAAATCCACATCTGGGGCACCTAATTCCCCCCAATTCTTCAGCAGTGATTTCGATTTCTTGATGATACGTGGCTTAATTTGTTTGTACTCTGGAACTTGGTTTCGGTCCGCATTGATTTTTTCCTGCCTTTCGATACTTACGGCTTGATTTGGAGGGAGTGTGTAAACCGAGAAGAATCCCGGGGAATGCCCTGTAAGCCGATTGATTGCAACCATTCGAATCCAAGCATCAACATTGTCGATTTCGCCAGATTCCTCGCGCTTCAATAGGTATTCTTTCAGTGCGATTATCTCTCGCAAAGTATCCGCATGAAAGAAAGCGAGTAACCCATCATATTCTTCCTCTGCATGAGACAGGTCAATATCCTCAAGCCGTGATTTGATCTGCTCAAGTGTTGGTGGATTCAGCCTCGGCTGCAGAAGGACTCGACTAAGCGGATTGATGTCATTTCCAAGAGGCCTCCTCCCTAGAAGGAGTGCTTCCAATTGTGTAGTGCCGCGTCCCATGAACGGATCGTAAACAGCATCACCGGGTTGAGTTAATCGTTCGATGAAGAAACGAGGTAGTTGCGGTTTGAAACAAGCTCGGTAGGATATTTCGTGAAGCGAATGCGCTTGTCGTTGTCGACTCGTCCAATATTCGTTGACCGCTTTCATCGTCGTCCCGGTTTGGCCGTTGACTTCCCACTCAAATGGAACGAGACGGGTGGGTGTCCCAAAGCCATCGAAATCGATAACTGCTTGGTTGAACGCTTCTGTGGTCAACATCTGCCTCATCCAACAAGGAAAGTTCGGGGTTTTTAGTACTATGGTTTGGAAGCCGACACCAGTCACACACGGCGGCGCAACTTTTCCATTAGACCATCTGCCTCACCCAAGGCATTGAGCGTCTCTTCCAGCCGACCTTCATCGAATGCAGCCTTTGCATCTCCAACCGCCTTCTCACAAGCCGCCCTTTCACCATCGATGGCCTTGATGCCACGCGCTTCCAATTTCTTTCGAAGTGCAGTCCATTCATTTTGAACATAGGTGAGCAATTCTTCCGCATCTCCACTGGCCGCATCCAGCGTATCGAGATCTGACGTAAGTCTCTCAAGAAGCGCTCCAGCATGCGACCAAGATTTGCGCTTGGAGGCTGCAGTGACATCCTTCAACCGCTCTTCCCAATCATCTGCATCCGCACGTCCCTTCCAGCGCTCCTTGAGTTTCTTTTTCTGGCGTAGTGCGCGTTGTACTTCGCCCATCGCTTCTCGCTCCTTGCGCACTTCGCGAACGATACCATCCGAGACACCTCGAGCCAAACTGAACTCCCCAGCATCGAGATGTTTCTTCGCATTCTCAAGTCGCTCGCTCCACAATTTGAGATCGAGCCCTTCGCTCTCCTCCATGATTTTGACAGCCTCTTCATACGCTTCATCAGCACCTTCGCTCGCCTCACCGAGGTTGGCGACATGTTCTGGAATGGTTTCAGCAATTTCCAATGCCAAGACACAATCTTCCTTGGCGAGAGCCTCCTTTGCTTGAAGCAATAGTTCGTGCAGTTGTTGGTGCTGGCTTCCTTCAAGTTCAGAAATCAATTGGCTTGATTCGGCGATTTGGTCCTCTGCGGCTTTCCAATGTTCGACGATGTTCAGTGCGAGTTTCTTGGCGCGTCGATACAGCATCTCAGCCTCACGCAGGCTTCCAAGGTTTCGTTCTCTGTCTCCTGCATCCATGCTGCGCTGTGGTTTTTTGGCCGTTGACGCAATTTCAGCCGCTTGTTCTACAGAAGCAGCACAGACATTCCGAATTTCTGAGATATCTTCGGCCAATGCCAAGGTCCGCTCGATGTTCTCTTCGGCTTCTTCCAGGATGGAAAATCCAAGCTCGGGATTTTTGTAACCAACATCTGAAGCATTTCGACAAAGACTGGAAGCTTGATCCAGGCTGACACCACCAGCCTGTAGATTGAGAATACGATCTTCCAAGGCGTCCAGCGTCCAGCCGAACCGCTTGCGTTCAGCGCGGTCCTCATCGCCTCCAAACAAATCCATGGCCACAGCGATGACCCCCAATCCCAATATTGCGGAAGCGACCATCATCATATCTTGATCAAATTGAGATGACATCATCACTGCACCACCAATCGTTGAGCCTCCCAAGGTCATGATTCCACGGAAGCGTTGTGCATCCAAATTCCCGCGGAGTAATTCGCGTGAGGCCAAAAAGCAGACACCAGAGACGATGAACATCAGCCCATGACCGATTTGAACTGAACCGGTAGTGGTCAGAGCCTCGACTCCGAGAACAGCGATGGCCGGCCACGCCAAGCAACTCACCGCGCCCAAGCGCCCGCGCGCGCGTGCGTCGGGTTCGACCAAATCTTGTAGCAGCAATGAGGCCGAAAGCAACAATCCAACCGCTCCCAAGCGGTTGAACAGAACCGCATCACCCTCGAGGGCTGGCCACATGTACCACGCAGCGGTGGCAATGGTTGCAAAAGCGCACCCCAATGCGAGACCAGACACCCTCGCCTTTTGCTCAGCAATCTCAGCATCAATCATCGCTGAGGGTGATTCGACGTGTTCCATCGCCTTCGGCGATGCATCCCCCCTCTAAGATAGATGCCCCTTCATGTGTCCTCATTTTCGGATTCTTTCTTTAGCCGCAAGAAAGCCACCAAACCAATCAGAGGGGGAAGCATGAGCAGAATCCACATCAAAGGCGTCATTTCTGTCTCAATCATCAATCCACTTTGGTATTGACTGGACGTATTGTCTGGGTATTGGATCTCAATGATGACTTCACCCGATGCCCATTCTGTCACCGGTATATTGTGAGTCATTTCACCGGGGCCATCGACACTGGCTTCAACGGCCCTGAATTGAGATGTGCAATCCGTTAGATAGCACAAACGGAAGTAGGATTCACCTTGTGCATCATTGGCGATTGTGACATGCAATGCACCAGGTTCTCCCGGGCCACCATCGCCAATCTTTTCCACATCTGTAATGCGATATAGAGCCCCGATTGGAGGTTCGACGACGAACATCATTGAATGGGTTCCAGTGTTTCCAGAAGAATCTGTCGCGTTGACCACAAGTGTATGCCGCCCAGTCATCAATTGAGGGAGTGTAAAGGATTGGACCTCTTCCCACGTTGAACCAACATCCAGACTTTCACCATTCACATCTACAGTCCAAGTGAGTTCTTCGATTGCGTCAATATCGTCCCATGATTCATCCAAACTCACATCGACCGGAGAACCGCCTTCAATCGGGTGATTCAGGTCTCCGTAGTAATTCCCATCGACACTGAGTGCGGGTCGGGGTGTTGGACTTGTGCGATCGGTCACAGTCACATCCCAATTTTGAATCAGAACATTGCCTGCTGCATCGGTTAAATTGAGCTGCAAATTGTATACTGTAAGCGATTTTGATTGGTGCCGATCTTCAATACTCAAGTGTTGACCATTGGTATGTTCGCCCTGTACGAATATGTCATTCCATGCATGGTTCCCAATTCCCAAATGAATCCAACCACTACTCTTGTTGCTGGTCCATTCAATGTCGACAGGTGGGTCAGAATCATCACCAGCCTGCACCGCACCTGAGAGCACAGCCCCCGATGGAATCGAAATGGATTGATTGCCATAATCTACATCGACGGGATCGATATCATCGGGATGCAGATATTGCATTTGCAATGTACGAGTTGGTTGAACACCGTCGATATACACGTCCATCGTATAATTGGTCATCAGTCCTTGGGGGTCCGTGCATTCTAGTGTCAAATTCAGCCAAGAACTCGGAGTCAAATTAAGGAACATTGCGTCAATTGTGATCGAATCAGTTTCTTGATCGAGCAAGGTCGTATTTCCATCTCGCAGAATAAACCGGCTTGCTGGCTCTGAGATTGAGGTATCAGTACAATCCGAAACGATATGCGAAAGTTGACCAAATGGAAGCCAAGGCAGTTCTCCATCAGTTACATGCATCCCAGCAACAGGGGCGACGTTGGTACCAAGGGCGATGGTTGCATTGCCCGTGACGGGAATGTCCCCGCGATGAATCACAAAATCATCCGGTGTCCCTGTGATGTAATCCTCTTGTGGACTGTAGCGAATTTCGTGAGGTTCAGGGAGGGTAATGCGCAGACTAGTGTGATCTTCTACAGAACCAGTCACTGGAATCCAGACCAATCTCGTGCTTCGTCCATCTCCTTGACCGATGAGGTCAGCACTGATGTCCCAACCCCAAACAGGACCATCAAAGGAGACGGTCACCGAGATGTTTGAGGCAACCATATCGCTTTGATCATAGGCACAGCATCCAATCTCCGTGTTGTTGATGACCCAAGCAGAGAATGCAATTTCGTCTTCAAATCCGTTTAATTCCATCTGCTCTACAATTCCCCTAAATGCACCATCAAGTCCAGGGTGTCCGAGAGAGGCGGGAAGCCGCGTAGACGATGTCCAAGTGGCATTCATTGGCTCACTTCTAGCAATCGGACCCTCAACGTCTAGGTGTGCATAACCTTCGATGGACGCGGGACCCGGTACCATCTGGTTCGCCTGCTGATTCCAATGGGTGAGGTTCTCGTGCAAGAAATCGGTAACGTTTGTACTCTGATTGAACACCAACCTGTTCATTTGCGGAATTCCATCGACGAGTCTGACGAAGAAGTAGGTCCCTGTTGGGATATCAAGATCGATTGGTTGGTTTGGGTCAACAGTAATCATATCGCCACCATGTTGCCACAAGAGTACTGGCCCCGGTGCCTGCTCACTCCACAGGTGGATTGTGGTTGGTTCATCTGCGAATACCGGCATACTTGCTAGCATTAGGACGCCGACGAGCATCACAGCCTTGCGCATCGAATCACTCCTGACGGCCACCATCATCAAAGATGATTGTGCTGCCCACTTCATCAAGAATTAGAGGGATGACCTTGTGCTCTTCAACAACCTTCGAACGAATTGAAGCATCCGCTTGGAACAGGAAGAATCCACCTCCGCCAGCCCCGAGTAACTTACCGCCCGTTGCACCCATTTCAATGATACTTGAATAGAGGTGATCCAATTCATCTATTGTGATGCCATCGACCAGGCTTCGCTTTATTTGCCAAGAGGAATCAAGCAAGGTTCCGACAGAACTGTGTTCGTCGGTTTCAAGAGCAACTCTGACCTCAACAGCCTGTTCTCGGAGCGTGTCAAGATGATCTCGCTTCTGTTCGGAAGTTGCACTCTGTACCGCAAGAATATCTGTCGCCCTACGAGTTATTCCTGTATAGACAAGGAAGTAATTTTTCTCCAAGGAGTTTGCATTGAGTTCGATTGGAGTGACAACTACACTGTCGTCGGGCATGAAGGCGATTTGATTTGCACCTCCAAAGGCTGCGGCATACTGATCTTGACGGCCGATGGGTTGACCTAGAATATCGATTTCAATTCGGCAAGCCTCCTCAGCTAGTTGTGCCGCATCAGGAGTGCGTCCAGCATAGGTGTGGAGTGCGTTGAGTAATCCGACGGTGAGAGCCGATGAAGAACCCAATCCTGTACCTCGAGATGGAATGTCAGCGATCGTGGTTATTTCGACACTGTGAGTGACTCCAGTCATCCGCATCGCTTCACGGACCAATTCGTGCTCTAAATCCTCAAAATCATCCACAATTTCAGTCTGTGAATAGCCGACTCGGACGCTATTGTCAAATCTCCTATTCACGGTGACATGAATGTGTTTAGCGAGTGCCATCGAGGTCACTAGCCCTCCATTTTCACTACCTCCGTAATAGGCTGGAAGATCGGTTCCACCTCCACAAAACGAGACACGAACCGGGGTCCGACTGATAATCATCGATTTCGCGGACCCAGCAATCCCCCTTCAAGCCCTCGGCTTCCGATTCCTATGGAATCGACCATGTTTATCCACCCCAATGAATAAGTTCGGCAGGCGTCCGAGGGGTTCCGGCGGGCAAGATGGACGGCGACCTCATCACTATGGATGACTTGACAAATGAAGAGATTATTTCACTCCTTGACGATGCAGAACGTCTGCTACCTGTAGCACATGGTTCTGAGTATCTTCCATTGCTACAAGGGAAGTTATTGGCGAACATGTTCTTTGAGCCAAGTACTCGAACTCGAATGTCATTTGAGACCGCAATGAAGCGATTGGGTGGAGATGTCGTCAACCTTGGAGATGTCAATTCATCATCCGCCGTCAAAGGCGAGACATTGTATGATACCATGAGAATGGTCGATGGATACTGTGACATCGCCGCTCTTCGGCATCCTCGGCAAGGGGCTGCACAGTATGCTGCCGATGCATGCAGTATCCCAATCATGAATGGCGGCGATGGTGCTGGCCACCATCCCACACAAACACTCCTCGACCTTTTCACAATTCGACAAGCACATGGGCACCTCGACGGCCTCACTGTTGCCTTGGTCGGTGATTTACGATACGGACGAACCGTACACAGCTTATCCCATGCACTGGCAAGATTCGATTGCAATTTGGTGTTCATATCCCCTGCTCAATTGGCTATGCCTACAGAAATCGTCTCCGATTTGAAGGCTGAAGGGGCCAACATTACGGAAACCGAAGATCTCTATACAGAAATTCCTGAGGCAGATGTAATTTACATCACTCGGATTCAGAAGGAGCGGTTTCCAGATGAGGATGAATATGCAAAGGTTGCAGGTATCTACAAACTGAATGCGGCAGATCTTGCAGTTGCGAAGGGTGAGATGATTGTCATGCATCCACTTCCTCGGGTCAACGAAATATCCTCAGATGTGGATGCCACCCGTCACGCTCGTTACTTTGAGCAAGCCTTCAATGGAGTCGTTGCGAGAATGGCATTGATGTGTCGTCTTCTAGGCGTCGACGTCCCAGGGGGTGAGGCTTGATGTCAACTGGAGAGATGCGTCGAGTCACCGCCATCAACAATGGGACGGTAATCGATCATATTCCGGCAGGCACTGCGCTTGTAGTCCTCCAAATGCTGGGTATTTCCGACGATCGTTCATCACCGATTAGTCTGGTGATGAATGTCCCTTCATCCAAGCACGGTCGCAAGGATATCATCAAGGTCGAAGACCGTGAATTAACTCAGAACGAACTCGACAGACTCGCACTAATCGCTCCCAAGGCTAGCGTGGCCATTATCCGATCCTATTCGGTTGCCGAAAAGCGAGAGGTTACCATTGGGGATGAGCTTGTCAATATCGCCAGTTGCACATTTTCAAATTGCATCACAATCAACCCACGTGAGCCACAAGACCACCGTTTGCGTGTCGTCAAGGAGGAACCAATCGAACTTCGTTGCCGTTATTGTGGCCGTCCTCAGGACATGGGTGAACTTGTTGACAATTTACTCTGATTTCATCCTGAAACTTCAGCCAACCACGCCTTGAACGTGCAAGCCTGACAAACCGTTTGACTTGATGGTGAACCACACTCTTCACATTCAGTAGCTTGTCCAGGTTTCCATGAGGCGGGCGGATGATCCGAAGTAGACCAAAGTTCCCGAATTGCGTCCATTGAATGCACAAGACCGTGCATGGTACCGGGATTGGCTGCCTCCATCTCGGCCAAATAGGCCCGATGTTTCTGCCGAAGGGCGCCGGGTGCATGTGGACAATCATCATGATGAATAGGCAACCCTGCCCCGATTGCATAGGCATGAATCTCACGTTCAGGAATCCATCGCAACGGGACAATACGAGGTGGTAGTCCGTCGATTGGCATCGATGTATGAGGGGCCAAACGAATGATTCTCTCCATCTCCCCTTTGCCCAAATTCATGAGAACAGATTGGGCGGTATCATCAAGATTGTGTCCGAGAGCCATCCACCTTGCACCGACACGCTCGGCCAGAGCATTGAGCCCCTGTCTCCTGAATACACCACAATATGAACAGGGTTTCATGCCCCTGGCCTCTTTGTGATTTCCAGCCATCAAGGGCATTGATTTCACAACTGCATCCATCCGTTCATATCCCAAATCAGGATAGGCGATTGTTTCAAAGCGCAAATTGTGAGCATCGGCCAATTCCTTCGCACATTCCATGGATGGCGATCGGTATCCATCAATTCCTTCATCCACACAACCACAGACCAATTCAATATCTCTTCGCGAGCCAACAATTTTCACCAACATGTCGAGCAGCACTGCTGAATCCTTGCCACCTGAAATACAGACCAAAACCACGGAGGGGTCGCCATTTTTATCTCGTGCATCAGAAGGAAGGTTGAGTTGTTCCCTCAAGGTCTTGGAAACCCGTTTTCTGATGGATTTTGCCAGATGTGATTGACACAGATGTTGACCACTGTAGATTTGGTGGAGGACTGCAGGATGACCACATCGACTGCAAGACTGCACACTCAAGGATACTGACACAGAACGGGGAAGGGGTTTGTCTCTTCAAATCGACCCTAACAAATAAATAAAAAAAGCAATTGAAAATTAAAACATTCAATTGGAAAATTCCAATCACATTATCACGCTCAATTCCCCTCAATTTATTGAATCACTTGCCTCGAAAACATGGTCAAACAGCATGTTTACCTTCATTTTCCAGTTGGCGATTTAATTTCACTCGGCAAACGGCCCCCTAAGGGGCCGGCATGGGGCAAGTTCTTGAAGTCGGATTCTGCCTCGATGACTTTTGAGGATACCCGTGTTGACTCGTTTGCTGACAAATCTCGATCAAATCGAGGCTTGCTTATTGTCGGGAGAAGGAGAGATTGTGGGTGGCGAAGGAAAAGGAAACATCACACTTTTCCATCGGGCTATGAAAATGGCAACAACTCTCAATATTGGACGCATCGATGAGATGTGGTTTGAAGGAGAGGCGACGATGGTGGCGACCGCGATTCGAGGCGGTTCCAGTCTTTGGCTCTCCAGTGATGTATTGCCCGTTGGCAGATTAAGTCACGAGGCACGGACGCTAAGACCTGTTATCGAAGACTTACTTGAGGTGTGAAAATGTTCAATCTACCCCCTGGAACCGCTGTTGATTCTGAAGCTGATTTGAGTGTGGGGCAAAGCCAGATGCCCTTTGAAACAGGCGTGATATCTCACTACAAACCTCGGGCGAAAACGGCTTGCGCACACCGCTTAGTCCATGGAGGACGAGTTGTTGGATGGTTGGCGGAATCAGAAGCCAAGCAAACATTCGTTACCGGTGACGCAGCCAAAGTACGTTTACTGGAATTATCCGATGGGCATAATCTCAATTCACGCGGTGCCTCTTGGACAATGGCACAATTCACAGAAGTAGCCAGAAGAATCCCTGAGGCGTTTTCCGATCCTTCCGATGTAGCTTCACTGCTTGCACAGGGTGCAGCAGCACTTCCAATCGAAACTGCAGATTTGGCATTACTCGTCGATCGCATCACTGAATCGGAAGAGGTCATGGGCGGTTTGGCATTTGAGGATGGCGTCGTAATTCATTCAAGTGGTGAACTTCCATCCACCCCCGAAGATCTCGCCACCTTGGGTCATGAACATTTGAGTAGCCTTTCTACCAAATTCAGTCAAGGGGAATCACTCTCCACCAATCTCCGACTGGAGGGCGGACAACTAATGCTCACCGAAGCGGGTCAAGCGGGTGTCGCGATTTGGTGTCGACACGGTGCTGACGCACATGCTGCTCTTTCCAATGCCGCAAGCCTTGTTGGAACAGTTGATGGCGATGTCAAAGTGGACAATGAGGCACTTCCAGAAGGTTTCACAACAAAGGAATCAAAGTCAGGTGTCGATCAATTGATTTCTCACCTTCGTATGGCACATGAAGACCGCCTCACAGGTTACATTCAATCTGTATCTGAGTCTGCAGAACCCATTTCGATATTGCTAATCGATGGTGTACCAACCGGTCTACGAGAACCAGAGGGGGCCACTCTTTCCGATGCTGTTCATGCAATGACCACATCCTCACGTCGATTGCACTCCCATCGATTGGAGAGAAAGTCTCGATTGAGTTTGATCGGCTCTACAGTAGATGAATTCTCATTGGCACATTTTACAGATGCAATCTCTAGTTGTCGAACCCGTTCCGATGATCGAAAGAAATTGCTCGCCAGCCGCCTAGACGCCCTCTTCGGTTTTGATTTGGGACTTGAGGCGATGGAATCAGGTCGCTCTACTTGGAAGATGTTGGAAAGTGGTGGACCTATGGCCAAATTGATGCCAGTTGCTAGTTCAAAGGTACTGACGCCGGCCGGTGGAGAAATCAAGAAGCGTGTCGAACAACTTGAACACACTCAAATTTCTCTCGAGAGAGAGAAGGGCCGCCTAGAGAGAGAGGTTGCAGATGCTCGCGCTTCCAGAGATGAAGCGAGAGAGATGATGCATGACCTAGAATCAACATTGAGTGAAGCCCGTGATGAGAGGAGCGCTCTTCATAGAGAACTGGATGATTTGTCTGCCAAGGTTCGCGCCGCTGAATCTGAAACAGATGATGCGACATCCCTCTCCGATCGATTGTCCAAACGAGTATCTGAATTGGAACACATGATTGAAAAGCGGGCTGAAGAACTCGCCAGCGCTTTGGGCGAATTCGATTCTCGCGAGGCTCTATTGACTGATTTACGCGAGTTGTCCACACAAGAAGCAACAACAAAATCCGAACTCAGTGCGGCTGAAACGCGTTTGGATGAAGTTCGAAAATCCTTGGATCACGATGAACGGTTGCAGCGTGTTCTTACCGAACAGGTCAATGCGCAACGCGATCGTCACCGAACGGGTCAGGGTGAACTTGACGAAGTCGAGCGCCGAATTGAGAATCAACGGGCAGAACTTGTTGAACTAGAAGCAGAAGCACATGCCCATCGTCGACTAATGGAAGAGGAAAGAGGTCGCATTCTTGATTCCGAACGCAAGTCAACAATCATGCAATCCGAACTCCGTGAAATGATGGAAGAACGTCGCCTCCTCCTACGTGAACTCGGGGATCTCGATGCACGCAAGGCTCAATCGGAGACGGAATTGAGGATGTTGCTAGAGCAGGCAGAAGATATCCAAGAGGCACACGAAATGGCCCTCCTGGATTTGCAGGAAGCCGATCGCATTCGAGCCCGCTTGGCTGAAGAGCCTCTCGCTCAGGCGTTACTTGGAGATGATCGAGGCCTCTCCAGTTTGGAACCGGTTCTCGACCGCATGGCCAATGCTCGCAGTCGGGGTTACAGCATCGTGCTTCTTGATCGCGCTGTTGAGCGGGCATTGTCCATTATTCAGCACAGTGTGGACGAGGTTGCAAAGACCCCCCGCCACCTGCTTTCGCTTGAGGTCATGGACCTCCTTGAGAGACAGGCACCCGAAACCGCCTCAACGGTTCGCGGGCTGACGAGGTGGTCAGTTCAATCCCGCCTAGAGCACCAATTGGCTGAAACCGTTCAACATGTTGTCATTGATCTTGAAGGACTGCTCGATGAATATGAGCGATCCGTGACCATGTTGGCACAAATGCAGGAAGTTCTTCGCGGACTGGTTGAACTTGGTCTACCCTCTGAAGATGTGAAACCATTGGAACGATTCAGCCACATGCCCGAAGCCCTTCCATATATCTCGGTCGAAGCTCGCCGTCTAATACAGCGTTCACTTGATGAAATCTATCTGGATGCTGATCGGCGCACCGCTGGAGACGCTGTTGGTTTGGCTGAAACTGTTGAGGTTCTCGAATCCCTCTTGCGCCGACTGGATGTTGCAGGTCTCACTGGTGAAGAACCAACGGGCGCACTTTGGGCCTTCCAACGCAGTGGGAGCCTCCCCTTCGAAATGGATGGGTTGGCACGCCACGAGCGACCTGAAATCAACAATGAAGCAATTCGGCATATGAATCCTGTAGAAGATGTAGTTGAAGTCACTCTTCCTTCTCAACCCGTAGTTGCGGCGAGCGCCCCGACTGCGGCACCAACACCTGAAGCAACAGCAGCCCCGGCGTCCAATTCAACTTGGCAACCGATCGAAGCAGCTGCCGACACGGATGGTGTCGACATTTCAACTCGGATTTCTGCTGGCTTGACTCCTGCTGATGTTGCTGGTGATGCCGATGAGGCCGCGTTGATGTCGAGTATTGATGTCGCCCTATCTGAGGTTGATTCAGCTGCTGAAACGAGGGATTCCACTGAAAATGGGGTCCCACCACCTGCTGATCCAGTTCAACGAGACGCCCTCGACGATCTTGAGCGTGAATTGTCAGACCTCGATATGTAGGTGTAACAATGGACGGGGAAAAGGGAGTGAAGACTCTCATAGGTCGTGAAGAAACGCATGGTCGCCGATTCCCAGGTTATATGGAAAAAATTGGACTGCTCATATCTATTGCAACGACGATAATGCTGGGTCAGTGGATGTGGTCCGACTCAAGCTGGCCAGAGATAGTCCTGTGGCCAGTAACCGTTTGCGGATTGCCCATCATTGCCCTTCTTCTCGGTGAAATAATGGCGCGAATCATCCAAAGAATTCACACCAGTGGTGAATGATTAGGGATTTGTATTGCCTCTCTTTGAAAGAGCGGATTCAACCAGTCCAGAAATCCTCTGCCATGGGACAATGTAGCGTAGTCCAGCAACGAATGTGAGGAACAGCATCGCCGAGATTACCTTTCCATAGGTGAGGCGTAATTCCAGAGATTCTCTGACTTGCCCACTCCATTGACCTGAACCCGCCCACGCTACGACATCGATGATTAGATCGTCGAATTTTAGAGCGAGCATGGTCACAAATCCTACCGCTAGAATGACGACGACTGTGTGCTGCATGTGTGTATTGAGAATACTTTGGAATTGGCGCACATATTCAGGATCCTTCTTACAAGATTCAGGCAATCTGAATGCATATTCTAGGAATCGAATCGTCGCTTGCGCTGTTTCAGAGTAGAGCATCAACAATATTGCAACCAACAACAATTCCCACACATCACCTGAAATCAGACCACCCAATGTGTCCGCTTCCCCGATTTGGGTTGGCAATGGATTGAGTCCAGGGGAGTATGGATTGGAAGCGCTCGATAATTGACTGACAACTCCTTCGTAGGACAGCAGGGCATACAAACCAAGGAAGATGAGAATATAGGCCATCGACCAATTGACCATTCGTTTTGAGAGACCCCAAATACCCATCAATCCAAACAATACAGGTGCCAGGAAAAATAGCATCACGAGTACCTGAATGTAGACTGATAAGGGCCAGACGAGATGATTCGCATGATTCATCGAATCGTCAGAGTGTCCGAATGGAAGATACAAATCGAAATTGATAATCATTCCAAATGTCCAAGTGAGGAGGAACATTCCAGCAAGGAAGAGAATCATGGTACCCAAGAGTGCAAGGGTAATCTTTCGTCTGCGGGCAGGTGGCTGGAAGTTCAGTGCAACCCAAGCACCTGCAATGGCCATGGTCAACAGAATGGGGACGAAAAATCGTCCATCTCCCTCGTTGCCTTGACCTGTAATCCAGTCAGGCAAAGGCAATTCGTCAAAGCCACCACCGTCGGCAAATCCTTTTTCGATCTGATCCAGCGTTAGCGTGTGATCCAAGGCAGGACACCATGCATCATTGGCGACGTAGGTTGAATGGCAGTGTCCAAAGACTTGCGTCATGGTTAGGAATAACCAGATTAGAGAAAGACTGGCTACCAATTGGAGGCATACAACGCGCCATTCCTTCCGCAAGGTTCGCAAATGGAGTGTGGTCAAGCCTTCCTCTTGTTGTGCTACTTCATCTGCCATTCATTCACCTCCTCACATCTTCACCTGTAGTAGGGCTTGACTCAATTCAACATCGGGCATCCAATCGATAACGCGTGCACCGTATCCCGCCACTGCCGACAGTCTGTTTTGCCGTTCAAGTTTCATCACCTCGTATGACATTCGAGGGATTCGGCTAACCAACCGCTCATAATCGATACTAGACGGGCTGAGGATGACAACTTCGTGACCGCGACCTGCTAAATCTCGAATCGCATGAGGCACTGTTCCATCCCCTTCAAGGCTAGAGATTACGAATACTGGACTGCCACGACTGAATCTTGGGGCGAGAGAATTGGTCACGGCTTGGAGAGGCATATCGCCCTTCGGAGCCACGCCTGCTAGGCTGGATAGGACCTTGAAATACTGCTTGTCACCACCATCTGCGGGTAAGTAGGAAAGCGTATCATCATACACAGCAAGGGCGACAGAATCTCGTCTCTTGATGAAATATGAGGCTAAACTTGCGGCCGCAACCGTACCCATTTCAAGTGGATTTTTCAAAACGGTTCCAATCCGGCTGATATCTCTAGAGTCGAGTAGAATGAAAACGTCTGTAACGGCATCACGGCATTTTTCGTTCACCATCATGATGCCCGTCCGAGCAAACGCCTTCCAATTGATAATCTTGAATGGATCACCCGGGACGTATTCACGCAGGGAATAGAATTCAGAACCAGGGCCCGGTGTTCGAAGGGTCATTGCACCCGTGTACATCTTTGGTGTTCGACTGCGAATCATCGCTTCCTCAATTTCCCTCACCTGTGGGAACACAATCAGCCCAGAGCGATGGTCGATGTACATTTCTTGGCTGAATAGATTGAATGTATTCCGGTATCGAACCGACACCGGTCCAAATGAGTAGTGGCCACGGAGAGGACATCGAAGAACGTACCGAATTCTCGTGGTTTCTCCTGGACCAAGGTTGACTCGCATGTAGTTGAGCCCACTACGTAGTTTCATCTCGTGGGGAACGTTGTCAAAAACTTCCAACTGTTGCGTGCGGCGGAATGAGCTGTTTGTGATGGCCAATTCGACATACAAATCATCGCCTTTGTAGAGGTTGTCTGCAGATAGAGTTCGCACGACCTCCAAGTCACCATGTCCTGCGACCCAAGAATTGATTGCCAAGAAGGCGATGAACATGAGACCGAGAATCATCAATTGGAAATTGGCGATCATCATTCCAATCAAAACAAGAGAGATTCCAGAGGTTAGAAGGAGTGCTGCTTTACGTGTCCACATCTCATCTCACCTCCGCTTACTTGCGCCCCCACATCTTGACTCGTTTGACCACAGCAACGAGTTGTTCAAGGCTGTAATTTCGATCCTCAAAGACGAACTTAATCAGCACGGGATCTCCAATCATCTTCTGTAATTCGCGAGCAGGTAACGCATCAAACTCATCCCTAGTCAAAGAATTGAGATTCCTCACTCTGGACAGTAATACCTGTTTGACTTTGTTTGCACGTCCATAATATCCATACCGTCTGGCATCACCGAATCCATAGTAAATGATGCTGAATACATGTCGCCATGGTTCAGGGTCAACCTTCTTGATGATGACTGCCTCAAAGGCAATGAATAGCGCAAGGAAAAGGAACAGCATTGCCATCCAGTCATTGGTGAAGTAAACCAGAATGTAGTAGATGAGATTGTAGGTGTCTCCCATAGCACTTGTTTGCTGGTGTCGACTTTCATCAAAGATGACTTGTTTGCCTGCAGCAGAAGTACCGTTGTACTCATCAGCAGCGGTGTGCATTAGCAAAGACTCAGCAATGATATCTAGAATCCAACGGCGGTTGTCGTTTTCAGGCATTACTTTGCCATTCAAATCACCGTATGTTTCCTGATTGGTTTCTTCCCAATCATAGATGGCGTTCATCAGAACAGATCCATCGGTCACAAAAATTGCTCGTCCCATTTTTTCTCCAGGATTTTCTGCACAATCTTTGCTAGCACACCACTTCACAGCCATTGTGAACGGGCCGGGCTCGTCGCTCTCGATTCCTCCACCTTCCCAGCCAACATCGCCTTCCCCGTCATCATTGGTGTCGAGATAAGAATCCTGACTGGAACTGCCCCAGGCATATCGATTTTCGGAGTTGTCTTCCGCCTCTTGTTTGTCAAAGGCAGATGGCGTATTCAGCAGAACACTGTAATTTGTACTAAAATTCCAAGTTCCATCTGCTTCGATGTGGTGTGCACAAAGTCCAGCCTCAGCAACAGTTGGTGTATCTGCTCCGTTGACAGGGCTGTTTGGTAGAGAATCCAACCGATCTATGATTCCATCATTGTCAGCATCGGAAAAGCAAGGATGCGAACCAGATTTGTCAGTTCCAGAGTAGTCATAGGGGTTTGATGAGTTCATCCAGATGTAATTGTAGTCAAGGCCCCGTGCCCATGCTTCTTCATCGTAGAGTTGATGTCCACTGTAACCCAATTCAAATGCCTCAGCAAGTCCAGCTGAGAACCCAAAATCGTCCATGACGATGAGTGTTCCACCAGATGCAACGTATTGCAAGATGGCTTGAATCTCAGTGGTTGTGTATCCTTCAGATTCCCTCCATTCAACGACATCGACATCCCCCGTAAATCGAGGCAGAGAAATGGTGTCCTGTTCTACACCAGTGACCATGAATACCGTGTCTTCAGGATTCTCGATTTCTCCCAACAACACAGGACTTGAAATCATACTCGTTGTGTCGACTCCCATGTCCTTCAAATCTGCTCTGAATGCCGACAAATCATCCCAATCATCGTCATATGCCGATAGATGTGGATCGCTTGGAACGAGGTAGGAACCAACGATGCTGTAGAGCAAAAGGGCCAATACTGCGTAGAAAGCAACCATCAATCCCGTACGGCGCGTCTTGCGTGATTTCAGGACAGTACCCACGTCAACCGAACCGATTCTCATTTCGACTGACCTCCCACATCCATAGGATGTGCAGCCGCGAGACGCTGAACCAAGCCTTAAGACGGTTTGGGGGTGTTGGGAGGTTCTGTATTATCGTATATTCGCCTCAGCGATTCAAATGAATCTCTTCATCAATCGAGGCTACCTCGTCGGTTGGAACAACCAAATGCTCTCCAAAAGTGGACCAAGGCAGCAATTTTGGGTCCAACCCTTTGTCTAATTCAAGAAGCAACCCGAGTACATTTCCACTCATGTCATCGATGAATAAGTCGACAACAGTTCCTAACAAATCTCCTCGACTATCCACGACTCGGCGCCCGGACAGTTCTGTTGAGAAGGCTGCCGGCATTTATTCACCTCAAACGCTCTCGATTCCCATCAATGTGTCATTCTTCCGGCGGATGCTTTCCAATCCGCTGGTTAGGAGCCCTTCCAATTTGTTGTAGTACTCAATCATGTCAGGTGTAATGGTGGGGCGAACCCTAGCGATTGCTTCCTCGAAATGCTTCTTTGCGACAGATTTCTTTTCAGCTCGCATGGCGATTAGAGCCGCTTCGCGGCAAACCGCTTCAACATCAGCTCCGGTGAAATTCTGCATCTTGTCGGCCAAACTCTCAAGATCGAACTTGCCAAGTGGCATACCCTTGGAATGTATTTTCAAAATCTTTCTGAGGCTTGCTTGATCAGGAGGTGGGATGTGCATCACCCTCTCAAATCGACCACTGCGCAATAGTGCAGGGTCAATCATTTCGGGTCTATTTGTCGCGGCGATTACGATTACGCCTTCCATCGATTCAACTCCATCCATACTGGAGAGCATCTGATTTACAACACGATTCGATACATCACTGCCTTCACCAGAATTGGGTGTTCGTGCTCCAGCAATCGACTCAAACTCATCGAGGAAGATGATGCTGGGGCTGGCCTGCTTAGCCTTCTTGAAAACTTCACGAATTGCTTTCTCAGATTCACCGACCCACTTTGAGATGAGTTCCGGCCCTTTGACGGTAATGAAATTCGCTTTTGCTTCGTGGGCAATGGCCTTTGCAATCAACGTTTTACCCGTTCCAGGTGCCCCGAATAGGACGATACCACGAGGTGGCTTGACACCAAAGTGCTCGAATCGGTCGGGCATCGTTAATGGCCATTCGACACTTTCTTTGAGTCGTTCCTTTACTTCATCTAAGCCTCCAACATCTTCCCACGAGACCTCGGGAATCTCAACATAAATTTCTCTCAATGCACTCGGCTCAATGTCTCTGATTGCAATCTTGAAATCGTTCATCTGTACTTCCATCTTCTCGAGAACTTCAGGTGGTATCTCATCTTGATCCAAATCGATTTCAGGTAGGTAACGCCGAAGCGCCTTCATTGCCGCTTCTCTTGAGAGGCTGGAAATATCTGCACCGACGAAGCCGTATGAATTGTCCAATACCCATTCCATGTCAAAGTCGTCAGCGATTGGCATACCTCGTGTGTGGATGTTTACAATTTCACGGCGCCCGTTCTTGTCGGGGACACCAATCTCTAATTCGCGGTCGAAACGACCTGGTCTTCGAAGTGCCTGATCAATGGCATCTGGTCGATTTGTAGCGCCGATGACAACAACATTGTCACGGCCTTGCATACCATCCATCAAAGTCAGCAATTGGGCGACAACCCTGCGCTCAACTTCTCCGGAAACATCTTCTCTTTTCGGTGCGATTGAATCCAATTCATCGATGAAAATTACAGCAGGTGCGTTTGAAGCCGCGTCGTCGAAAATTTCTCGCAATTGTTTCTCAGATTCACCGTAATACTTAGAGATAATTTCTGGACCATTGATACTGGTAAAATGTGCATTTGTTTCATTGGCAACAGCCTTTGCAATCATCGTTTTCCCAGTACCTGGTGGCCCATGTAAAAGCACACCTTTCGGCGGGTCGATGCCAAGACGGCGGAAGAGAATTGGGTGTTTGAGGGGCAGTTCAATCATTTCACGAACTTTGGTAAGCGCTTCTCCAAGACCTCCGATATCCTCGTACATGATTGATGAGACCTCTCCAGGCTCGTCATCCTCAACCATTTCTTCTTTGATGACAATTTCAGTATCGGGAAGAACCCTAACGATTCCTTTCGGTTTGGTTGATACGATTGCGAATGGCAATGCCTCAGCAAAGAGTGTCATTCCTGGGATAAAGATGCGATCACCAGCGACCACTGGGCGCTTGTTGAGCCCACGTCGGGCAAAACCTTCGATTCCAGAACCAAATTTGACTTTCTGCTGTTTCGCCATCACAGGGCTCAGAACGAGCCTCTCACATTCGTTGGTTTCGACCTTCTTGATGGTTACACGATCGCCCAAGCTGACACCGGCGTTTTTGCGGATGATACCGTCGATTCGAATGACTCCGAGGTTCGCATCTTCTGGGCGGCACCTCCAGACAATTGCAGCCGTATTCCTTTCACCGCTAATTTCGATTACATCGCCGGGTTTGAGACCCAAGTCATTGTCGAAGGGTACACGGGCTCGGCCGTGGCCAACGTCACTTGGAATCGCTTTTGCTACGCGCAGAGATAGTGTTTTTTCTTCATCGTCAGCCATAGTGGCACCTCAATAGCAATACCACCAGAAAACGTGAACCCCTTTGAAGATTGGGAATTCCCCTCTCCCGAGAGCCAAGTCTGTGAGGTTCGTCTCAAGCGCCGAGAAGCGAGCATTCATGATGGGGTTAGCGCTCGACGCGATATGGCGCAGGTACTCTCAACGGGTCTGGAATTCCTAGAACATAGCAACCCAAACGGTAACCCTTCTGTAAGGGGATACAATATCATCGGTGGCGAACTAAAACAAGCCAGCGATGGTTCATCATTCAAATCGATCAATCCAGCATGGCTGGATGATTGTCTTGGCGAGTTCCCACTCTCTACAGAGGAAGACGTACATGAGGCACTGCGAGCAGCCCGCAAAGCATTCTCCGGGTGGGCTGCTACGCCTGCGCCCACGCGTGGGCAGGTGATTGGAAACATGGGTCGTCTGCTCATGGAGCACAAAGACGACCTCGTACGTCTACAAGCGCGTGAGATTGGAAAAACGCTGAAGGAATGTGGTGGTGAAATCCAAGAAGCCATCGATACATGTCTCTTCTTCCAATCGGAAGGACGCCGACTCTACGGGCAAACCGTAAACTCAGAGTTGCCCGACAAGGAACTTTTCACCTATCGTCGACCCTTGGGCGTCTGTGGAATCATCAATGCTTGCAATTTCCCATCAGCGGTTCCATTTTGGAAAATGATTCCAGCAATTATGTGTGGAAACACATGTGTTTGGAAGTCTCCTCAGGATTCCCCTCTGTTGTCATTTGCTCTCGCGCGAATTATGCACGAAGCCGGTTTGCCCAATGGCGTCATCAATCTTGTTCACGGCAAGGGAAGTGGTGCTGGACAGCATCTGGTCGATGCGGTGGACAAGGGGATGGTCAACAAAATTTCATTCACCGGTAGTACAGCTGTTGGAAAGATGATTGGGGAAATTTGTGGGCGCAACCTTGTGTCAGCGAGCCTTGAACTTGGCGGAAAGAACCCACTGGTGATCATGCCAAGTGCCAATATTGACAACGCCGTTGCAGGAGCCTATTGGGCCGGCTTTGGAACCGCTGGGCAAAGATGCACCAGTCTCGGGAATTTGATTATCCACGAGGACATTTATGATGAATTCATGACCAAACTCATGGCCAAGGTTGAGAGTACTTCAATCGGGGACTCATTGCGAAACGAGGATGTTCTGTATGGATCAATGCTCTCGGAGAAGTATGCAACAGAATTCCTCAAGGGTCTAGAAATGTGTGAAGCTAGTGGCGCATCCAAAACCTATGGTAATGGGAGAATCACAAACGACAACAAACCGCCAGGATTCATCGGTGATGCATCTGAAGGTGTCTACATGTGGCCTCATGTCTATGAGAACGTGACAGAGGATATGGAATGCTTCCACGAAGAGATCTTTGGCCCGGTCATCACTGTGGTTAAGGCGAAAGATTTCGAACATGCTCTCCATCTTGCCAATGCCAGCCCCTATGGCCTATCAAGTGCAATTTACACCAATGAACGACTTGAGGCCTATCGCTTCAAAACAGGGATTAAAGCCGGCATGACTGGAATCAACAACTCGACAACAGGAGCTGAGGCACACCTTCCATTCGGGGGTGTCAAAGGCTCAGGCAATGGCACCAGGGAATCAGGAATTTGGGTCATTGAGGCCTATTCATACTGGCACGCCGTGAACGATGAACTCAGTGGCAAACTCCAGTTGGCACAGATGGATGTCGACGAGATTGAAATTGAAGAGGCAGAAGTCGATTGGTCATCTCTCGCCTGAGGTGTTTCAATGGAGTTCACGCGCGAAACCGTTCGATTGGCACTGTATGTCACAGGGCCGTTGGTCTTGGCAGCGTATGTGTTCGGCATTTCAAGGATGGAAAGCCCCAACGATTTGTGGGGGGGAACCCATCCCGGAAGTGGATTACCAACGATTCTAGAAAGTGGCAGAATTACGGCTAAACTCGTTTGTGCTGATCTTGGAATCATCCCAGATTGGAACGGAGAGGAAACATGGTTTTCAGATTGGCCAAAACCAAAGGCGATTCGCAAATTAGAGTCTCAACTGTCCCATTCTTCGGCTTGATCGGTATCGTAATCAAATGTGCAACTGCCGTTGCAGGTATCGTTGATGATTCCAGTGAGCAGGAAATCTTCAACCATTGAATTGACTTGAGCAATCGATGCAATTTCGTTGTGTGCCAAACCGGCGTCACCTAGTGGTGGTGCTGCATTCGTATCTGGCATGGTAGCATAACCTCCATCCCAATAGACAACGGCCGAACCTGTGATCGGGCCGTCGGCCACATCGACACCAAATGGTGACCACATCGATCCGTTTAGCACCGGAATACCCGCCGTTCTTGCGGCACGGTCTGATGAGAGCATGGGAACTTGTGCATCATTGATGGAAATGGTTGAGAGGATATTGAATGGGCCTATTTCATTTCCATAACCACTTTCAGCGAATCGCAACCAAGTCTCGGCATCGGTTGCATCCCACATGTGTTGGCAGACTGCAATCAGAATTGCGCGGTCATTGCGTTCTGGATATGCCTGTGGTAGAATGAATCCATCAGCGAAAGTCGCATAATTCGTGCTTCTTTCAATGAATGTGGAGAATCCAGAACCCCCGACCCATAGGGCCGCTCGGTCAATATCAGGGGAGAACGCTGTGATGCTGGCACCGTAGATACCGCCCAAAGAATAGCCCATATAATGGACATCTGAACTATCGACCAAATTGGTTCCGTTGTGGTACAACTCGGTCATGTCGCTACAAACACCCTTGAACGTTCGCGCCAACGCCATCTGATTGACTAACATCTGCTGAAGTCGATCTGATTGATGCTCAAAATATGAGACATTTGCGAGACCCATGAAGATAGTATCCATGTCTGGAAAGGACCACCCTGAGATGGCAGTACCAACCATAGCGACCTCATATTCCTGCATCCAACCTATGGCTGCAGAGGAAATAGCACCTCTTCCATCTCCGAGGAATCCGTGACCCCAGACAACCAAAGGTCCACTTTCATTGTTATCTGATAGAATCTTGGGTATCACCAGTGTAAAGGGTATCTCTGCATTTTCTACAAATTGTGGTGTTCCGTTTTCATCGGTACTAATTCGACTCGGCGGATTCTGCCATTCGAGATATTGGGGCACGGTATACGTGCCTGTGATTCGACGGAAATCCATCTCTGTATCGTCTATCCAATCATCGTCCACATTCTCGACGGTACATCCAATTCCATCCTCACCGAGTCTCTCCAATGCATCAGCGCGCATGGAGAGTGTCGGTCCAACGATTGAATCGAGAGAGGCTGTATGGAATTGCCATGCATCATTGAGGTTTGTAACATCGTGGCCAGATGTATTGAGTGCTTCAATCAGCGCAGCCATCGATTCTTGCCTTGCTTCAACATCAGCGGCATCGGTTTGGTGCCCATCTAGAACCGCTTGAAATGCTACGGAAGGTGTGACATCCAATCCAGAGATGCCGATTCCATATGCAGTGTTGGGCTCCAATGAGCGGAGCGTTCGGATGAAGAGAATCGTTGCTGATTCATCATCAGCTCTCGCATCTGTTTCAACCCAATGAGCTACCTTCTCACCGGTATCTAGGTTGAGAAGGGTCGTCGCATGACCAGATTCTAATGATAGCCCAATCGAATATTGATCCGCTACACCAGTGAGATTTGGCAACGTGGTAAATGCAGTCATAATCTGGGTCGAGGGACTCATGCCATCCAGTAGATTGAGGGCCTCAATCTCTGCGCTTTCTCCTGAATTCGACAGTGAACCCGATTCTGGCAACGTACTTTCGGCGTAATTGACGCGCAAACCCGTAACGGTCGAATTATCCCCAATCAAGAATGCATCAGATGGGAAAGGCAACATGCAGTGTAGTGGGTTTAGATTGTCGCAGCCATCGGTTTGCTCTACAGCGACAATCGTGGGGAGAACTTCCTCAACAATCTCCTCATCTACATCATCCACGGGTTCAACATCAGCAGATTCCAAACATCCTGGTAACAATAACATCAGTATGAGTAGGAAGGCAGTCAACTGGCGATTCATGGCACTGCGACAGGCAAGTCATTATCAAAGACACTCATGCGAAAGTCAGCCTTAGAGAATTAGAGAACCACACTCTGGGCATTTCATACCAGGAATATATGCACCCGGCATGAATCCGCACTCCGTGCAGATAGAGAGCACATCGTCGTACATGATTGTGGGATAACACTGTGTCCTATGAACCCCTATGGGGTTCACAGCGAAGTATATGGTGGGCAGGCAATGGCCCATGAGTGCGGGGCTTGAACAGATGGGTGACAAAATTCCTCTGCCCATGAAGAAAGGCTTCGGTGCGACAGATCGCATCGATGCTTGGTGGAAGGGCCCCAGCGCGATGGCATTCTACCTAGGAATCATGGTTGTCTATGCAACATGGCGCGGTTTTATGGAAGCAGATTTCTGGATTTTTGAGGACTTTGGCCGTTCGGCAGGAGCTCAGACCATGGCTATTGAGGACAACGGTAGCCATGTATTGAGCCCGTTGTTCAGCCCCCTCATCATTCCCGATGAACAAAGTTGGATGCCTGAGGCAATGTGGTGGCTGTCCCCAGCCATGTTCATCCTCATCTTCCCCGCTGGTTTTCGCGGAACTTGTTACTACTATCGAAAGGCCTACTATCGTGCCTTCTTCCAGCACCCGACCGCATGCGCTGTCAGCAAACCTTGGAATTCCTACACGGGCGAAACAGGTTTGTTGATCGTTCAGAATTTGCACCGTTACTTCATGTATGCAGCGCTGGCATATTTGCCGATATTATCCTACGATGTTTGGCTTTCAATCAATTTCCATGACCCTGTGACCCACGCCCACTCTTACGGGGTATCTGTAGGCACTCTCGTGTTGTTACTGAATGTCATCATGTTGACCGGATACACACTTGGCTGCCATGCATTCAGACACGTTGTTGGCGGGGGTGCCAACGATTGGACATCTTCGGGCATGGCACGCCTCAAGTACAAGTTGTGGAAGTTTAGTACCAAACTGAATGAACACCACAAAGATTGGGCTCTTTACTCTCTATTCGTAGTGATGTTTGCAGACTTCTATGTCTATGCTTGCACAGATCCAATGTTCGGGTGGACCGATTACATATTGTGGGGTGGTTAGATGTCTGAAGAATACACAACTCACGAGTATGATGTCGTCATCATTGGAGCGGGAGGTGCCGGCCTTCGCGCCGCGATTGAAGCAACACGCGAAGGCGCCTCCGTAGCGGTCATTTGCAAGTCCATGCTTGGAAAGGCGCACACGGTGATGGCCGAAGGTGGCGCTGCAGCCGCACTGGCCAACAAGGACCCACGCGACTCTTGGGAAACCCACTTCCGTGACACCATGAAGGGGGGGAAGTATCTCAATGATTGGCGTATGGCTGAACTCCACGCCAAAGAAAGCCCTGATCGAATTCGTGAACTTGAGCAGTGGGGGGCCATCTTTGATCGAACCCCCGAGGGCCTTACCAATCAGCGCAATTTTGGCGGCCACACATATCCTAGGTTGGCTCACATTGGAGATGCGACCGGTTTGGAGATGATTCGTACTCTCCAAGAACGCGGAATTCACACCGGCATGGAAGTATACATGGAATACACCGTTCGACATCTGTTCAAGAGTGATGGACGAATATCCGGTTGCTTTGCTTACAACCGCGTCGATGGTTCGCTACACGTTTTCAAGGCCAAGGCCACCGTTCTCGCAACCGGCGGAATTACCCGTTGTTGGGCCGTATGCTCAGGATCGTGGGAGTATACTGGTGAGGGACATGCCCTAGCCTACTGGGCAGGTGCCGAGATGGGAGACATGGAATTTGTTCAATTCCACCCGACCGGAATGATTTGGCCCCCCAGTGTAAGAGGAATTTTGGTCACTGAAGGCGTTCGTGGTGAAGGTGGCATGCTCACCAATTCAGAGGGAGAGCGGTTCATGTTCAATTACGTCCCTGAAATGTACAGGGAGGAGTTCGCAGACACTGAAGCAGAAGCGATGGATTGGGTCAACTCGATTGTTGCCGATGAAACGCCTACAGCACGCAGGCCACCCGAGTTGCTGACTCGAGACGTGGTTGCAAAGGCCATCAATTCCGAAAGAGAGGCTGGACGTGCAAGTGAACACGGTGGCGCTTATCTCAACATCTCGTGGCGACCCGAAGAACAAGTCAAGAAGAAATTGCCAGGTATGTATCATCAATTCATGGAATTGGCTGCTGTTGACATCACCAAGGAACCCATGGAGGTTGGGCCGACCGCACACTACGTCATGGGCGGCGTCAAGGTGGATCCAATTACACAGGAATCTACGGTCCCTGGACTCTATGCTGCAGGTGAAGCAGCGACTGGGTTGCACGGCGCCAACCGCCTCGGCGGGAATTCATTATCTGACCTAATCACTTTTGGAAAAAGAGCCGGTCAGCATGCGGCGGCAGCGGCTGCAGGAATGGATGGTCACGCCGAAATCGATGAAGATGAAATCCACCAGATCATCTCAGAAACCCTCGCTCCCCTGTCTAGAGAGGGTGGGGAGAACCCAGCCAAGGTGGTCGAAGATTTGCGAGACATGATGCAGGAGAAGGTCGGAATCATTCGACAAGGTAGCCAATTGGAAGAAGCTCTAGATGACCTAGAGGCTTTCCGAACCCGCGAGGCTACAACATCTCCAGGGGGGACTCGGATCTACAACCCCGGTTGGCACCAAGCACTGGAAATCGGAGCGATGATTGACATCAGCAAAATGTGCGCATTGGCCGCATTGGCAAGAGAGGAGAGTCGCGGTGGTCACACACGCTTGGATTTCCCTACACCTGACTATTCACATTGGGGTAAAATCAACAGTGTGATTACAATGAACGAATCTGGGGGCATGGAATTAAACCACGTGAAATATCCACCCATCCCTGATCATTTGAAGAATCTACTAGACGCTGACGATTTGCATGAGGAGGAGGAGTAATCATGGCTGAAGATGTGACATTCCGTGTGTTCAGGGGCGAACCCGATGAAGAAGGGACCCCGACTGGTGAGATGGTAGACTATACTGTTGAGATGGATGAGGGGATGGTCGTTCTAGATGTCATTCACCGAATCCAAGCAGAACATGCACCCGACATGTCTTGCCGTTGGAACTGTAAGGCTGGAAAGTGTGGTTCTTGCAGTGCTGAGGTCAATGGAAAACCGCGATTGATGTGCATGACTCGAATGGAAGATATCCTTGAGGAAACTCCTGAGGATACTCCTGTTGTTGTCAAGCCAATGCAAGCCTTCCCACTCACCAAAGATTTGGTAACCGATTTACAATGGGCTTACGACCTCAATGAAACCATCCCCCCCCTCCAAGGACCAGACGAAATGGATTGGAAATTCGATCAAATTGAAGCAGACCGCCTCCAGGAATTCCGTTCTTGTATCGAATGCATGTTATGCGTGAACACTTGTCACGTGATGAGGGAACACCAACTCTTCGAAGAATTTGCTGGGCCCCGTTTCTTCGTGCGCTTGGCCAATTTGGAAATGCACCCTATGGATGAAGGAAACCGACTTGAATTGATCAAGGATGATTTTGGTCTTGGATATTGCAACATCACTCGATGTTGCACAGAGGTGTGTCCTGCTGGAATCAACATCACAGACAATGCCATCATTCCGCTGAAGGAACGAGTCGTCACTGAATATTACGATCCAATTGCGATGATTGCAAAGAAAGTAGGCCTTCGAAAATAATGGCCCACTAATTGAATAATAATTGAATTAAAAAAAGCCCGCCAGAGGCACCGAAGCGCCTCTGACGGGCCTGTGTGTTATCTTGTTTTGTCAGATTCAGAATTCTCTGTTTCTAATCACAGGTGGTCTACCCGCAGCTTCTTGACGTTGGCCTTCTTGATCTGGCCCTTCGCCTTCAGCCAATCCGGCGCGGACGCCGGAGGGGTCACCATTTTTGTCCAGCCTTCGAAGACGTGGACACGCTTGGTGCCACGCTCTCGCAGGTGTATGTCGGTTGCGCCACGAGTGGCTGCCTTCAAAGCCGCGCCTCGAGGCTGGCGGCTTGCGAAGACCTGGCTTGTGTCTTTTCCGCCCTTCATCAGAACGAAATACTTCTTTTCTCCCATGAGTTTCACCTCGATTGGCACGCATTCTAGAACCTCCTTAAGGATTACCCCTACTAAACGCTATACTGCGTCCCAAATAGGTGTTTTTCGATTTTTGCGTCTATCCCAAAGATGTGGGTCGCGGTACCCCGAAAACATGAGTTTCCTTCTCAGAAAATTGAAATTGTTCCTGCAGAGGGGGGGATGCTTTGCAGTATAACGTTCCACACAAATCCTCTCAAATTTTCTTATCGTCTAGTGATTGGGATCCCATCCAATAAACGAGGAATGGATTTTGGATTGTTGCTCAACATTTTCATGATTGGACAGAAACATATGCTATGCACAGAAATCGCAGATTCTATGGAATCTTCTCCCCTACCTCAAGCAGGAAATAGAAATCAAAGGATTCTGTAGGATTCTAAGATTGGTGATTCTATTGAATTCGATGAAACTCATTAATCAATAAATAATGCCTCATTCTTCTTCGTGATTACTAACCTCGATTTCTTGAGGGTTCTTTTCCAATCGGTAAATATCGATCTGTTCTTGTGTCCAACCGGCATCAAGCAAATCAGCATCGCTCCATTCTTGAGATTCACTCACCTGTATTCCAGCCATCTCAGTCAGAGTTTCATTTGATGAATGTTCATCTCTCTTCGCCCAAACATCATCCGAAAAGGGCTCATCTTCCTCAATTACAATTTCTTCACGGCGACCGATGAGAAGCACTGTGATGACCATCAACAGGAGAAGTGCAATCAAAAACCCAGTCAATATCATTGTTGAGGATACCTCATCCTTCCCTTGCTGAGTAGTATTTTCCTCACTCACTGGCGCCGTTGTTGCCTCGCGCGCGCGTAAGAGAACAGATTCAGATACCGAAAGTGACGTTTCGTCAATACAGGCGAAATAGAGCGTGTGATTTGCCACATCTTTCCCGGGTGGTGTCCATTTCTGTACCCACACACCCTCCTCATCTGGGTGGTAAATTTGTGAAAACAATGTGATTTCATCCTCATCTTTCAGAAGAATAGAGCATTCCATATTTTGAATTCCATCTGGATCAGATATTGAGACAACAAGTTGTGT
>CAZXVR010000005.1:0-27806 GCA_964644485.1 uncultured Candidatus Poseidoniales archaeon
TACCAACAATAGATTAACTCAAGAACCAGAAATAGCCGCCGACAATTGAGGGTACCCAATGTCTTGGAGAGAACCACTATTCTTGACCAATGACGATGGGATTGAAGCTGCTGGATTACATCGGCTTATCCAAATATTGCATGAGCGAGGTCACCCATTGGCAGTTCTCGCCCCCGCTCATCAGCAATCTGCTTCCGGCATGCGATTGTCTCTGAAAACCGATCTTGAGTTTACAGAGCGGAACGATTTGATCACAACGCTGAATCTAGACGTCGATGGCCCGCCTGTGAGTATTTTCAGCCTCGATGGTACACCCTGCGATTGTGCCATTGTTGCCATTGACCAGGGGTTCGAATCTTGGGCGCCAATGATTCGACCACGGTTGTGTATTTCTGGCATAAATTTCGGCCCCAATATCTCGATTGATGTCATCCATTCCGGCACTGTTTCTGCTGCGAGAGAGGCTGCATTGTATGGCTTGCCAGCCATCGCTCTCAGTTTGGGGACATATTTGCATGAAGACTTTTCAGTTGGCAATGAAGCGATTCTGAAGCTCATTGATCGAGCCTTATCGGTCACCAACACCGAACCCACGAACCTCATGCGTACACGAGGCAGCAAGCATCAGCCTTGGGGGGATGAGGATATGCCAATCGATGAGCGCGTCAGAGAGGCTTTCCGAAGTGGAGATTTGATTCTCAACCTGAATACACCGCATGAGTGGAGTGGGATTGTAGAAACAGTCCCCCTCGGAGCACGTTGGTATCATGGTGCGACTACAAAGTCGGGCGAAAATAGGGGGTTTGTTGTTGGAGCAGCATCAATCGAGGACGAGCCCATACCACACACGGATTGTTCCAGTTTAATGGCTGGAAATGTAGTCATCTCACCACTTGCGACATGGCCTCAAACACATCCTCTCAATGTTCCGAACTCAATTCTGCATGCAGCATTGGTTGGTGATCACGAAGGATTCCCTGCATGGCTTTGCTAACTGGAATCCATGAGGTGATGAATTATTGAGATGCAAGCATGGCCTTGTAACCACGTTTCGCCGAGTGAAACTTTCTTGAAATTCTCCATGCATGCTAACTCTGTTTCAGAGAAGGGCTGATCATCTGACAGGATAAACCCAGTTTTACGATTGCTGTGGATTTCAGAGTTGAATGGTTCCCCTTCGGAATCCAGCACGATGATGTCCACATCGTCGCGTCCCCATTCTGCGATAGTTTGCTCTATACCTCCGCCCGAATGCCAAAATCCAGAATGGATTTCCACGTATTGGCCAATGGCTGGGACCGGTTCCTTCAGCGCTTTATTCACATGGCCAGCAATTCCCCTTTCGTCGGGATAAACTCCACGCAATCGAGGTCCTTCAAACCAAATTCTACGACTTGGCCCCGGTCCACCCATCAGGTGTAAGGTAATCTCGGTATCATCACGAATTCCATGGGATAGGAACAGGGCCGTGTTGACGGCACGAGCCAACACATCGATTCTGCCGGAAGATCCCGACAAATCGTTCAGGTTGATCTTACCAGAGGATGGGGCACGGTGTCCGATGATTGCAAATCTACGACTCATGTTCTCACATCGGCATATCCATGTCATCCATGTCGCCCATCATGCCTTTCATTTGGCGCCTTAATTTGCGATTACCCTTGATTCCCTTCATCATTTTGCGAGAGCGATTCCATTGGGCCAATAGTTCACGAACATTCTTCTCCTTGACTCCTGAACCACGGGCGATTCTACGAATCCGATCCGCCTTCAGAATCTGCGGCTCGTTCTTTTCTGCCTCGGTCATGGAATCCATGATGACTCGGTAACGCTCAAGGTTGCCCTGCATCTCTTCCTTCTGCTTTCGGTCCATGGTACCCAATCCACCGAAGAATGAGGTGGGGAGATGTGATACGATCTTGTCGATGGTGCCGATTTTGGACATCATTTCCATCTGTTTGTACATGTCGTTGAGTGTGAACCGCCCCGACATCATACGTTCAGTCAATCGCATGGCTTCTTCTTGGTCAAGCGCATCAGGGGCGATGTCGATAAGACCCCGAATGTCGCCCATACCCAAGAGACGAGAGATGAATCGGTCCGACTCAAATTTCTCTAAATCGGCAACTTTTTCACCTTCACCAATGAACACAATCGGAGCACCAGTGGTAGCAACCGCGGACAGCGCACCACCACCTCTGGCTGTTCCATCCAGTTTGGACACGATAACTCCGGACACACCCACAAGTTCGTGAAATCCAGCAGCAACGGGTCCAGCTGCTTGTCCGACTTGAGCATCGATTACGAGGAATCTCTCGGTTGCATTTGCGACCTTGTGAATACGCTCTAGTTCTGCTTGCAACTCATCATCAAGGCGATCGCGACCAGCGGTATCGACGATGACGACATCGGCGTTGCCAACCTTTGCCAATCCATTGCGAACAATTTGCTCAGCATCTTTGTTTTCGGGCTCACCATATACTTCGACAGGGGAATCCGCCAGTAATTGCTGCAATTGTGCATAAGCACCAGGTCTCTGAACATCGGCCTCGATTACAGCGACTTTGACTCCATGACGACGTCGCCACCATTCAGCCAATTTAGCGGTCGTAGTGGTCTTCCCTTGGCCATACAGTCCGACCATCAGAATCGTTTGGTTATGCGGTCGGATTTCCTTTGGAGGGCCAAGTAACCTGACCAATTCAGTATAGATGATATTCATCGCATGGGTCTGAAGTGTGACACCTGGTTGCGGCTCTTCTTCGACCATTCGCTCCTCAAGTCGAGCCGTGATCTCTTTCGATTGCCTGACGTTGAAATCAGCTTCCAAAAGCGCCCTTCGGATGCTTTTTGTCAACTCCTTGATTTCAGCTTCATCGAGTTTCCGCTTACCCTTGAGCCGACTTATGGCGCCAAAGATGCCTGCCTTCAACCCCTCAAGCGCCATCGGCCCGCCCTCTCACCTTCCTCGTAAGAACCCCTCGGAACGGCCCGAAGGGCCGGACAAGCATAAGAAGTGACTTTGGAAGCCACCCTCGTGGTAGACCTTGGTATCCCGCTATGGCAACTTCAGGTTGCCACTTCTATCGGCCTTGTCGGAGTTTGGGTTGGATGGCGAGGTGGTATGTCACGGATGGTTGGCTTCTATGATTTGCCCACTGCAACACGCCTCCTTTTGTATGGCTTTTTTGTCGGTGCGATTTACCAATCAGCATCATCGACTTTGGTGCTAGACCCGCTTTGGACAAATGTGGCCTTCCCGTTGGTCCCACTGTTGCTGCTATCACTCACGTTGTCCCTTCTCACAATGTTCTTGCTAACAAGAGAAGGTGTTAGGCAGTTGAATGGCCAACCTACGGCCGGCTGGACATTTGGCTTGGGCTTGGGTTCGATGTTGGTCGTGTTGCTGATTTACAGGCTGATTTCGACGCAACAATCCGAAATTGGCTTCATCACAACTGGATTCGGAGCTCCATCTCTAATCTTCGGAGCCGTATTGGCTTGCATCGTGCCTTGGTCCATGGCCATTATCGGGTCTTGGCAAGGCTGGAATGCACTTGAAGGACGGCGCTTCAAACCAGCATTCAAAGCGATGTTGTTACACTCCATGCTCCTTGTTGTAATCGCTTTTGGTCTAACTTATCCAATCGCCCTACTGGTCCTCCCCGCAGCGATTATTTGGGGGCAATCCGCAGCAGATCGAGTCTGGCTACCATCTGGGCTTTCCCCGAGGATGAAACAAGAATGGACACGATTGCAGAGAACGGGTGTTTCGACCGGTGTCCGTTCCATTGGCCATGAAGATGAGGCTGAGTGAACTGCGTCCCGTAAGGGACGCACCAAGAACATTGAAGGTGCTACATATCCCAGTGGGGCTGAATGCCTCGATGTCCATACTGTCTGAGCCCTAACCCGGGCAGTTCGAGTATTTGCTACAGTTGTGGCCGAGTCGTCCTTGGAACAAGGGGTATGAACATCCGGGTGGGTACCCAAAAACCGGGAGGGAAATTGGTCCATCGTGCCCGCAGAGGCGCGCCCCCTGGGTTGAATGTTCGCCGTGTTGGGGGAAAGACAAATCGGCGTCGGGATCGGAAGGCAAAGAGTAACATCAGGACCATGGTTTTGGTCGTTGCAATTGCATTCCTGTTCCTATTTACCCCTGCACAAGAGCGCATATCAAACCAATTGGAAAAATGGTTGGACACACTTATGGAAGAGTTTGGTCCTGCGAGAGAATATCCCGTACATGCTTCGTTTACAGTCGAAAGGAGCATTCATTTGAACAACCCGACCAGTAACCCCTCCATCTCGTTCAGTTACGAATTGCCGATTCCAACCATGCGCACCAACTTTGGCTTTTCCGAATTGGGATTTGAGATGTATGACGGTTCAGAAATACCAGTACTAACGTTGCAAGAGGTGGTGCTTATGGCAGTCTATACTGAAGTTGGTGGCAGTCAAGTTGCCATCCCCTTAAGTGAGGAATATTTGGTCGAGGAAGAAGCTATCTCGCTCGATTCTTCTTCTGAAGTATATTGGCCCACAATCGGGCAAAACTCCAATCGATGCAGTGTTGACCGTTGTGTCATATGGCAGGGTAACATCGCCTCACAAGAATCTATCACACTTGTTGTTCGATACGATGTAGTTGGAAGTTCTTTCACTTGGTGGGGTGGCGACAGGGCTCCCGATAAGGCCCCCAGTTCAACCCATGGATTTTCGATGGATAACAGCAATTCAGGAACTTACGCAGACTATCAGCGAGCAGGGCACCTGAACACCATGTATGATCAATTTGGAGTGCATAAGCAGTGGTATGACCGCGACCCCGGACCCAGTAGAAATTGGGCAATCGATGGCAACGATGCGTTGGTCATTGAGAAGGCGAATGAAATCGCCAGTGGGCTGTCACCAGAGGATGAAGACGACCCCTATGCGTTCGCGCATGCGGCTTTCATCAAAGTTCGCGACACCATCGTCTACAGCCAAGGCACGTCACCCGCACGAAGTGGCCCGAGTTGCCTGGCCAATGAGCGTGGTGACTGTGACGAGCAATCGAATGCATGGATCAGCATACTACGCACAAGAAATATCCCGGCATGGTATGAGTTTGGACCGATGACGGATGGAAATTTTGAAGGCTGGGAACCACACGCTTGGGCGAATACAATTTTCCCCTTTGACACCGATTGGTGTGATGCCCAGGGAATCGTTTTGGAGGCCTGTTTTGTTGAAGGCGAAGTCGATGTTGTCAACAATCGCTGGCTTTTGCACACGCCGACTACGATGACTGAATGGATCGAATATCCTAGTAACGAAGGCGAAGCGGCTTACGATTTCTATAGACCACTATCTATCGGATGTGCAAATTGTTGGATGGAGTCATGGGAAACAGTTGGTTCACCCGAATTATCCGGTGGAACATACCGTGTCCCAGTGGTGATAGGCGAGTGAGGAGTTAAGAGGGAGTGGAAGGGCCGAAAGGGTGCCGGAGGACTGCATATGCGCATTATCATCGGTGGAGCCGGCGAGGTCGGCAGGGGTGTCGCAAGGGCACTTTACGATGAAGGACAGGATGTTGTTCTGATCGATTCCGATCCCACCGCAATCAAGGAATCCCAGTCGATTGATGCTTTCGTATTACTCGGCGATGTCACACGTCGAGAAATTTTGAAGGAAGCAGGCATTCGCGACGCTCAAGTTTTCATCGCTGCCACTGGAAGTGATGAAAGGAACATGCTTTCATGTGCCCTTGCACGAGATTTACTAGAGGAAGAGTTGCCGATTGAAAAGTACCCCAACCGTGCCCCCCTACTCACAATCGCACGCATACACGATGCGGATTTGATTGCGGATGAGGAAGGTCGCTTGTCTCGATGGTCTGGAGTTGATGTTGCCATTTGCCCTCACCAAGCTTCAATCGATCGCCTTACAGCTGGCCTCAAATCTTCAAGTCTGAATGATGTTCTACCACTTGGCGGGGATGCTTGGATTGTCGAAGTCGAAGTAACCCCCAATGCTACCGATTTGGCCTCTTTCACACTTGGTCAGGCAGAGGGGAAAATCGACGGCTTACCAAAGGCATTCACCCTTTGCCGAAAGGGTCAGAGCGCATTTGTGCCCGATGATGACACTGTTGTTGAAGCGGGTGACCGACTTGTTTTCGCCACAATTGGTGAACATACATTCAAGCGGATTTCCAAAGCCGCGGGTCACGTTGAACCCCCTTATCCAGAGTCACCTAGAGTGGCTATTTTTGGAGCCACTGCACTAGGCAAACAATTGGCGACTGAATACCTGAACGAAGGTTGCTGGGTCACCGTATTGGATGAGCACCTAGAAGCCGCAAATGAATTGGTAGGTTCCTCCATCGGTTCACACAAGCGCCTAGATGTCATACATTGCAATCTGGGCGACCTCGACCTATTGCGCGAAATCGAAATGGCAGAACACGATATTGCCATTGCAGCACTGTCCGATGACCACGAAAATATCGCGATTGCGATGCGTGCCGCAGACATCGGTGTTGAACGAACTGGGCTTGTACTCGATGATTCTGCGCTCGCTAGAGTGGTCCGCCGAATCGGTTTGACATATGCGGTCTCAGAGCGTCGTGTAGCGATTGATTCGATTCTGATGCAAGTGCATCGACGTGTACCGGGTCACTACCAACTGATGCCATCGGTTCCAGAGATTGTGGCGATGAGCGCCATGATTTTCGAGGGCCACAGCCGCCTGGGTCAGACCATTGCCAAAATTGAGAAAAAAGGCTCATTCCGAATCGCATTGGTGGAGCGTGAAAATGCAGAGGGTTCCCGAGTCATGTTCCGATCAAAGGATGACATGACTGTCAAAATTGGTGACCGATTGATTCTCTTCGTCTCTGCCGACGATGTGCCTACCGTCGAGAAGATTTTGGAGCGCTGACGATGAGATTCGATGTCATTGCACTTGTTGCGGGTTGGAGTTTGGTTCTGCTCACCATCCCACTGACGATTAGCGGAGCGATTGGATATATCATGCAAGATGAGATGTCCATCATCATCTGGTCGTTCTTGCCCCCGATTGTTTTCAGTGGTATTGTTGGTTTCCTCCTCATTCGGATCGGAACGAGGCGAGATACTGCTGACCGCTTACGCGACCGCGAGGCATTCGCTGCGGTCGCTCTTTCCTGGCCCCTCATTGTAGCCGTTGGTGCATTGCCCTATTGGTTTGGCCCAACATTCCATGGCCCAATTACGTGGGATGGAGACGGTGGTACGCTACAGGAAATTCTTGGGGGAATGGTCCGTGGTTGGTTTGAGTCCATGTCGGGATTCACAACAAGTGGAGCCACTACCATTGACCCCTATGCTTCGCCCAGATGTGAGGGTGTTGAGGATTGCATTGCCAGCCAACCCTATGGGATCTTGTTTTGGCGTTCATCCACACAGTGGCTCGGAGGCATGGGAATCATCATGCTGGGAATGCTGCTTCTGAGCCGCGCTCTTGGAGGGGGCATGTCGATCGCACGCGCTGAACTAACCGGACCTTCATTGAGTCGCCTACGTCCGCGTCTTCAAGAAACAGCACAGGCTCTTTGGGGCATCTACATCGGCTTCACATTGGTTGAATTCCTACTGCTACATTTCTGGGCGGATTTATCATGGTTTAACGCCATCAATTATTCATTGACAACGATGCCTTCGGGAGGTTTCGGTACTACTGATGCTGGGGTGATGAATTTTGACAGTCCACTCGTTGAAGGCATCATCACTTTCTTCATGGTCGCTACTGGAATCAATTTCACATTGTTTCATTTTCTTCTCCTGAAGGAATACACCAAGGTGGTCAATGATCAGGAATTGCGTGTATACTTGCTGGTTCTCGCCGGCGCATGGACGATTTTCGCACTCAACCTCGTCTACAGCGCCGGATGGGAATGGGGTGATGCATTGCGACACGGTGCATTCCAAGCAGCAGCCATTGGCACCTCGACCGGATATGCCAGTGCCGATTTCGCTAGTTGGCCAGTTCTTTCCTTGTTCGTTCTTCTATTCCTGATGGTTGTCGGAGCTTCGGCCGGATCAACCAGTGGTGGATTGAAGATTCTTCGTCTGCGATTGGCGTTCGTCCTTGCTCGGCGTGAAATTCACCGCATGGTCCAACCTCGAGCAATTATCAGTGTGCGAATGAATGGAGAAGTGGTGGAAGATTCGCGCATGTGGGTCGTTATCGGAATGCTGTCTACGTGGGCTGCACTTGCGATGATTAGCCTGGTCGTATTGGCATTCTTTGAGCCATCACACTCCCTCGAAACAATTCTTTCCGTGATTTTTGCTGCACTTGGGAATACGGGTCCCGCTTTGGGCGCATTTGGCCCAACTTCAACATGGGCGGGATTGAACTGGTATTCTCTACTTTACACATCATTACTGATGTGGGCTGGACGTCTAGAATTACTCACGGTTCTAGTTTTGTTCCACCCCAGAACATGGCGTACTGAGAATAAGAGTTAGAAAAAGTCCAGCGACTTCTGGGCGGAGTCAGGCTGCGGTTCGTCTTCGTCCTCAGTATTTTCTTGGATTTGTTCCAAATCGCCTTGGACACCTGGCGATGCATTGACAATTTGGATATCATCATAGGCCTCTGCCAATGCTTTACTGGTCTTGAGATTGGATCTCAAACCATGCAGAGCGAGGTGGTCGCTTGACGATAACCCAAATGCCAACGAAATCTCGAAATTTGCGGAGTCACCCCCGAGTTTATCACTAGAAATTGCCCGAAGCGCTGGCCACAGTTCCTCACGCACAGCCATCTCACTCGCACCACAGGTTTCAGCCAAACATTCGACAATAGATGATCTGCGCCAGGCTTCATTACCTCTTCTCAAGAATGCTGGGAACTGTAGGGAAAACCTGTCCGGTCTATTTTCAGTAGATGCCACACTTGCCGCCAATGAACCAAGATTTCCACCCCAGTAGGATGAGCGGTAAGCCAAATTTGAATATCTGACAAATATCGATTGAGCGGCAATTGACAGTGTTTTTGATGCTCTAGCCCAACTTTCGGGTTGGCGTAGCACCGATGCGTTGTTCCAAGCGACCCATGCCAACAATTCATCAGGTGTTTTGTCCAATAGCAAACTCAAGCGCGCTGCTTCTTTGGAATTCTGTGTCCGGTATAATTTCTCCAAACCGGGAAACAAATCGATTTGTTGGTCTCGCTGGCCCATGTCAATTTGGTCCGTAACAGCCTTCAGGTCGATGTGTTCGGGAGAAGTGGCACAAATGGCTTGCAAATCCCTAACTATCGCACGGATATCACCTGGATTTGCTGCAACCAATCTGTCGATAGCACTGGCATCGGCCGTGACCCCCTCAGCGACCAATACTCGATTCGCAATCCGCTTCAATGCACTGTCGGAAACACGATTGAATTCAATAATTTCAGCGAGACGAGAAAACCGATCTCGTGTGGCTCGCCATTGACCCCCTCTACCCCACAATCTCATGGGATCGTTACAAGTCAATAGAATGGGTTGTTTTGTATTTTGTAGTAATCTAAGGAGTTCAGCCTTACCTCCGCTATCTCCACTAAGTCGGTTCTTCACCTCTTCAGAATCCATTCCAGCACTGAGTGTTGCCTCTATACGTTGCTCGCTCGCTTGTCTGAAGGTTCCTGAAAGGTGGTCAACCTCATCGAGTAAAATCAAGGTTCGACGATTCGCATCGGAACTGAAGCTCCCATCCATATTGAATGTGAAATGATTCGCACTCCCTGTCGATGCCTTGCGAATGGCTGCAGCATTGCGTTGGTCGCTTGCATTGAGTTCGACCACATCCCAACCCATGTCGTTGGCAATGGCTGTGGCCAGAGTTGTTTTGCCTACACCTGGTGGGCCAGAGAGGAGCATTCCTCGCTTATCGGGCATGCCACGTTCCCAAGAAGTGAGCCAGTTACGAATCCGTTTCCGTTGAGTATCATTCCCTTCAAGATCCCTCGAGACTCGAGGCCGATAGCGTTCCGTCCAGTCGTCAGGGTTGCTGGATTCAGCCATCGACAACCGACGAACATCGGCGACATTTGAACATTGACAATCAGAATCGGTCAGAGATTGTGTCAGACGTCAGGGCGTCTAGAAGATCAGAGGGTTCAATTCGCATTTGTTTTCCATCGTCCCGGCGACGAATCGTAATGGTACCATTCTGTAATGATTCATGATCAATGGTAACAGCCCATGGCACACCGACCTCGTCCGCACGCGCATAACGGCGACCGATTGAGCCCGAACCATCGTAGTAAGACGCCAAATTTCTGGTTGAACAAATCATGCGGTGTATTTGGCTTGCCATTTCTTCCAAACCATCCTTTTCCATCAGTGGAAAAATTGCAACATCAATCGGAGCAACGGATGGGCTCAATCTCAGCACATTATACGGTTCTCCACCTTTCTCCGTTTCATCAAAAGCGTGATCCAAAACGTGCCACAATATTCGATCAATGCCAAAGGCAGGCTCAACAACATGTGGCAAAAACCACTCGCCGTGCTCAGTCGATTGAATCCTCTTCTCTTCAACCATCGATTCCTCGATCGTCTCGTGCGAACCATCTGGCAACTCAAGTTCGAATGGGAATTGTGTGGGCAATTCGACACTCTCTAACGCGGAAGTAACCAGTCCGGCTTTGTCTCTAAACGTGGGGCCTATGATTGAACCAATCCCAGACAAAATTGTCCGGTCAACTTCTTTCGGCTCATCGTATGGCCGCCAAGCGCGTAGGTTTTTGTCCCCGGTTGCCTTTTCATGAGCAGCTAAATCGTAACACCCTCGATGCGCAATTCCAACACACTCAATCCAACCATAGGATCCATGAATTTCAGCATCCCAACAATCACTCGCATAATGCGCCATTTCGGTTCCTTCATGTTGTCGGAATCTAATCCGAGATGGATCAATACCCACGTCTACCAAGAAATCCCATGTACGAGCCATGAACCACGCAACGGTGGGATGCCGAATGACATTTTCAGTCGCAGCAACACCTGGTGACATTTCGGTAGGACTTCCAAATTCTGGGTCGGGGACCAAATTGAACTGAATCTCTGCCCATTTGGAGAAATCATGATTCGGCTCAGTTTCGGGGTCGATGAAATATTCCAGTTCTGCCATGTTGAATTCACGCAATCGAATCATTCCCTGCCTTGGACTGATTTCGTTACGATATCCCTTACCCGTTTGAATAGCACCAAATGGCAGTCGGTTTCGAAAGTGCCGATATAGTGCAGGATATAGCATGAACATTCCTTGGGCAGTTTCGGGACGCATGTAAGCTGAACGGCCCCCTTTCATTGCCCCAATTCGGGTGCTAAACATGAGATTCATCGGTCGAGCAGATTTCCAATCTACAGAACTACAGGTGGGGCAAGGAATCTGATTTTCAGAAATAATATCGTCTAACTGATCGGCGTTTAGAATATCGGGATTCGCGTGTTTGTCATCGACCAAGTGGTCACTTCGAAAGGCCCCATTACAAGAATTACATTCAGACATGTAGTCGTTAAATTCTCCGACGTGTCCACTGGCAACCAACACGGATTCAGGAGTAATTGTAGGGCTGTCTATCTCAACGATGTCTCCATTTGACGTCCAGTGGTCTATCCACGAATCCTTCAATCTGCGGCACAAACGTGCACCGTTAGGGCCGAAGTCGAACAGTCCAGCAACCCCCCCATGAATCTCAAAGGCTGGCAGAATTATTCCACGCCTCCTGAGCATGCTCGTCAGGCGTTCAAGCCGTGCATGGGAGTCGCTCATGTGACTGCGCGTGTGCGTTAGCCACATCAAGCAATCGGCGCAAATTTTGTTCGGATACCAAGTTTATCCTCTTCCCCAAGTATCGATGTGTCCATTTGGACACCAATTATTGTCGAATTAGCGAATCGTTGATATACCGCTCCGTCACGCTACACGCCGAGTAATAGGAGGATTTTCTCATGGCAGAAACAGTATACCTTGAATCCTTTGAGGAAACAGAGGCTTTACTGTCCAAACTATCTCAACCAGTTCGAGATTGGTTCAAGGATAAATTTCCAGATTTCACGGATCCCCAGAAGATGGCGATTCCATCAATTATCGATGGTGAGCACTTGCTGCTCTGTTCACCCACAGGATCTGGAAAAACCCTCACTGCGTTTCTGACAATTATTGACAAACTTGTTCGTTTAGCCATCGATGGCAAACTCGAGAAACAAGTGTATTGTGTATACATTTCACCCATCAAGGCCTTGGCCAATGATATTCAAAGAAATTTGATTGGCCCACTCACAGAAATCAAGGAGCGATTCCTTCCAGGCCGCGCTCAAGAAATCAAAGTCGGCTTGCGTACTGGAGATACCCCTCAATCCGAGCGGCAAAAGATGCTCCGAAACCCCCCACATATTCTCATTACCACCCCCGAATCGTTGGGATTGGCACTCGCCTCCAAGAAATTCAGGCCACTGATGAATGATTTGAAGTGGCTAATCATCGACGAAATGCACTCTCTTGTCCCGACGAAACGTGGCACACATCTGGCTTTGACAATGGCCTTGATGGACACTCTAATCGCCAATCCTGTTCAGCGATTGGGAATCTCTGCAACGATGGAGCCACTTGAGGAAGTTGCCCAATTCCTCGTCCCTGTCAAAGCCGAGGATAGGGAGAGTGAAACGGGTGCCCCAATTCCCGTTTTCGATGATGAAGAATCATCTGTTGTACACATAGCTAAAGTTAGTGAAGTTCGCGAGTTGGATTTAGACATCATCCTCCCGCACCCTAAATTTAGCGAGGTACCGGTCAAGCAACTGCTCGATCACAATGTGGATATTATCAAAGATCTCGTCGAAGCACATACAACGACACTTGTTTTTGCAAACACGAGACAAATGACCGAGATTATCACCCAAAAATTGCGCATTTTGGGTTTGGCAGGTGTAGAGGGTCACCACGGTTCGATGGACAAACAAATCCGCCTCGAAGTGGAGCGTAAACTCAAGCGTGGTGAATTGCGTTGTTGTGTATCCTCATCGTCACTTGAGATGGGAATAGACATCGGAACAGTTGACATGGTCATACAATTGGGTTCCCCGGGCTCAATTGCAACAGCATTGCAACGTATCGGACGTGCTGGACACCATGTTGGCGGTATACCCAGAGCACGCTTCCTACCAACATCCTCACACGACCTTCTCGAATTGGTTGCGCTTCAAGGTGCAATTATGTCTGGTGAAATGGATCTTCTGCGCTTCCCTAGGAACTGCCTCGATGTTCTGGCACAATTCATCATCGGACTGACAATTTGTGGCGAAATCGACATGGACGAGGCTTACTCAATCATCACATCAGCCTACCCATATCGTAGCCTCTCATATGATGATTATATCGAAGTCTTGGATTTACTGGAGGATGAGCGTAGAGTTTGGGTTGACTGGGAACAAAACATCATCGGGAAACGTGGTTATGCTCAGATGATTTACTATACCAATATAGGAACAATCGCCCCAGATAACAACTACCTTGTGTTTAGTGCAGATGGCTCGATGATCGGTCAATTATCATCGTCTTTCGTACAGAATATTCGGCCAGGGGATGTTTTCCTGTTGGGTGGGTCCACATATCGTGTGCATCGTATCCAGGCCAGTCGAGTCAGTGTGACTCCTGTGACCGGGTATCGACCAACAGTACCATCGTGGTCAGGAGAAGCAATGAGTCGAACGCGTGAACTTTCTCAAGCAGTCCTCAACTTGCTGAATGCAACAGTGACAACCATCCGCCGCGGAAAGGACCCTAGGCAATTGCTCTCAGGTGCCTATGGATTGTCCGATCCGGTGACGGAATCTCTTGCCAGATTCCTCGAAGAGCACACCATTGATTCGATCCAGGTCCCAAGCCCCGACAAAATTCTAATCGAACAAATCATGAATTCACCTGTTCCAACATACATCATCACAACGTGTCGAGGGCGAGCGTTCAACATGGCATTGGGATATTTCATGGCGGGTTTGTGCGACCTGAACAATATCCATGTTGTCGAAATGTCATTCGATGAAAATTCGTTTTTATTCAAAACTGGTCAAGAAATTGATACCAAGCAGATTTATCCAATGTTCAAGGACAATCAGCGTGATGCGGTATTGCAGCGATATCTGCTTGACAGTCAGCTATTCGCGAAGCGATTCAGAGAAGTTTCGGGGCGTTCAATGATTGTCCCTCGCAGAATAGGGGCTGAGGAAGTTAGTCCCAAGCAATTCCAGCAAAAATCTGAGAAGGTTTTCCGGGAACACCGCCAGCACGCAGATAGCCTACTCATAAGGGAGGCGCAGAACGAGATATTCCATACAGATTTAGACATGGAAGAACTTGAAAATTTTGTCAATAGGATGGATGACGGTGGTGTCCGAATTGTCCATTCAAGGGTGACATTGCCAAGTGCGCTTGGAATGAATCTCTACATGGCCGCATTCGAGGATTTACTCAGCATGAGAACTCGCGCGTATCTGGTAAAGGACATTGATCCGGAAATTTTGAAACGTTTGTTAGGAGGCCGATCAAGAGCGACTGATTTGGATGATAATGCCCTCAATCTCTACTTCCAGAACAAGGCAAAAATCCCCGAGGATCCAGACGGTTTGCTGAGTTTAATGGAGAAGGGTGGTGGATTGCACCCCGACCTCAAAAACCCCCTATATCAGGACAAACTCACCGATATTCCACATGACGTGGTAGATGAATGGGTTGCCGAATTGGCCGAGTCCGGAGCCATCACGAAAATTCGAGGCTCTGGAACCAGCGAAGTCGATGACAAATGGTTTTCCATGAGAATGGCAGAAGTCCACGGCACTCTTGGAGTACTTGCCGCAAAAGGAGCCGATGAACTCGATGATTTACGCGAGTTATACACCGGTGGGCTGAGTTATGAAATGGCCACCGATTTCACCCGGACAACCCCTAAATCATGGCGACCTGCTAAATTGATGGACCCACACGAAGCATTGCGAATCAAAATTGTAGACATGCTTGGTACCGAGGGCCCCAAAACACTGGATGAACTCTCCGGACGCCTACCATTCCCAACAGCTCAAATCGAGTCACTGTTGCATGAACTTGAAGTGAGGAATATCGTTTCTATTGGCTTCTTTAAGCAAACGGAAGAGGGCGAGTTTATCCTCCGTGTGGATGAGCATATTATCACAGGTGGTGAAGACAACATCATCGAGTATCGTGAACTGCAAAATTTGCTTTTGAGAAAGTCATTCAAGAAATATCCAGATGCACTGACTGCCCTTGAAGAAGGCCATGTGATGTTCGCGAAAATGCAAGAATTACTCGACAGAATTGAGAATTTCCGGTTTGCCGATTGGAAGGATATGAAGCACGATTCGGACATCGTGATGGGTCGATTACTGCATTCACGAGTAGGCTACACAACCAAATCAATGATTCCAATGCTGCTTGGATTGAGACCCGAACCCTGGTTCTCTAACATGGATGAAGAGTTGCTCCAAAAAATACCCCCTGGAATCAATGTTGAGCGTTCAGATATTGTGGGCGATATACCGCGAACAGATGAGTACAAGCATGTCCAACGCGATGCACGCAATTCGATGTCAAATATGGAAAGACAAATGGTATTTGTTAAGCAATTTGAAGAATTGATTGATCGCAAGAGATCACTTTCCTTGTTCCATCGTGTTCACGAGGTCTATGAACCGATGCCATTCGACCAAGCGTTGGCTGAATTAATCAAGAGAATTGGTCCAATAAAGTTGCATTCACTACGCCTGTTTGTGAGCCACCCTGTCGAGATGTTGGCAGATGTGTTACGCGACCTTGAAGCAGAGGGGAAAGTCGTCAGAGTGACTGCTCTACAACCCGATCCAACCGACTTCTTCTGCGTGCCCGAAGATGCAGAATCACTCCAACGACCACGGAGAGAAGATCGCACATTGAGAATCTTATCTCAATCAGACCCGTTTTGTTCGAGATTTATCCAAGAAGTCAGATATGTCCTCAAACAGGGTTGGTATTATCCGGTTTTCAAAGGAGTCGACCCCGTGGGCCGAATCTTGATGTTCAAAGTCAACGATTACCTCGAAATCAAGGATATTCACATCCCACATGCGTATTTGGATGAATTCGCGCAAATCTTCGAAGTATTGCTGGACAATTACAAGGATACACTAGTCGATGTGTCCGTTTTACATGCGTTCAATGGCGAACCCATTCATGATTGCGATGAGAACATCCAGGCAATTGTTTCGCAATTGGGATTCCGCTCGATGGGTGACAATCAGCGTTACATTCGCGGAGGAGTTGTTGACCCACGCCCACGATCACTCACCCTTCGCGCATTGTTCCATCACCATGGGTTGCACCAAGACACACGTGTTGAGAATGAGACATTGGCAATCGCTCAAATTCCAGAGGTCAGAGATGATTTCGCCTTGCGTGGGCGATGCGAAATGTATCGTGTCGATTTGAAATCCATGGCAGCTAGCCAGCAGTTACACCAGGGTACCAATTTGAGAAATCACCAAGTTTGGGCTTCCTACAAGCATTTCCAACGCCTGTTGCGCATGCGCGGAATCCAAGCCGATGAGGAATTACTGGATGTCCTCGAGTTCTTCGCCGGACATTCAGATGCCAAGGTATTCATGGATCGCTATGCGATGAAAAGAGCCGAGTTTAGGAAATTGGTTCAACCCTTAATCCGTTCTGGACACTTGGTCCAGGATTATCGAGGGGGATTCAAAACCGTACGACAACTTGAGGGCAAAGAGATTTGGGAGGTAAAGCGTGAATACCTGCGCGAAATGGTTTCCGAATATCCAGTGATTACCCTGAAACAATTTGAAAAACTTGCAGGTAGCCCATTCAAACCAGAGCAAATTTCCAGTGTATTGCATGAGTTTGAAGAAGAGGGTTATCTGATCAAGGGATTCCTCGTCGATGATTTACATGAGGTGTGTTGGGGCCGTAAAGAATTACTCGAACAGGCTGACGAGTTGCCACCGATGCGCGATTTCGTCCTACCTCCCTCGGACCCACTTCTCCCATATTTCCAGTCATTATTGAGAGAAAGATTCGGGTATGGTAGCGCATACATGGTATTTTGGAATGAAGAACCGATTGCTGCATTCAAAGCCAATACTCGAAATGATGTCATCGACGTCACGGATTTCGTCGGAGATTCAGAGAAGGAAAAGGAAGCGCTGCGGGTCATGAAGGAATTCGCTTGGGAACATAACATGCCATTGAAGGGCAAGGTCTTGGACCGGTTGAAATCAAGATGAATTCTTGGTTAAACTCGAACCGAAAAGTCGGAAAAATGGGTCTAAAACTGTAAGCACATGTGTATGCAATTTAGGTAACAAATCGAACAAGACAAGTGCCATCAAGAACATCGCACTCAGGCTCATGAATTTGGCCGCATAGGCGTGCCCAAAATCGAAGATATTCATACCGTTTAGATTCCAATGGGTATGATATTCAACATGCATCCAAATGATTCCAGCATTCCGGAAGACGTTGAGGATGTGAATTAATGGAATCGTAATCATCAGGGCTCGTACCCTACGCTGCCACGGAGAACCGCGAACAGCCACAATGGCTCCCACGAAGACAATCATCGATTGCAGCGCGCTACATCCCAATACGAATCCAATATTCACCTCGGTGCCATCCGCATGAACCATTGGGACGTAGAACCCCCCTTCACCAAGAGTATCTGTCAATAGCCACCGGCTACCATCCCAACTCGACCATGAAACCGACGTCGTTCCAAGATCAACCATCATCTGCCCCAGTTGTATATCTCCTGCCCCCGTCCATTGCAAAAACAAGGATGTATTCCAAGCTGTAAACCAAACAATACCTGCATTGAGTAATGGTATGTGCTGAATGGCTAGGTAAGGCATTGCGGACCAGAAAACGGCACCGCGCAACCATTCAACAGATTCAATCGAACGATTCTCACGCAGCAATATCGCTTCCCACCCCCCATATGCGATACAGACAGGTAGTGCAGCGACAGACATGAAAATCAGCACTGGATCTGAAATTTCGAAGTAATGCTCAGCACCGAGATAGAAGTATACGCCAATACAAACCCAGCCTAGCGGTGAAAATCGGCGCAACCTTTTGTCATTGGAATGAAATGCAAATCCTAAGCAAGCCAAACCAATGGAGACGATTATCAAGTTCGTTTGGCCCAAGTCGAGCCCGAAAATTCCACCCAATGAAGTGACACCCGCTGCCACGATGTCCTCCATGCGGCTCCACAGGTCGGCAAGTCACATATAGGCTCGCTACGACGCCGTGATGAGTCGCATGTCCAGTGACACCTTTGATTTCGACGAATTCATGGACGGATATATCGCTGACTTATCCCGCGCTCTCAACTCACTTTCTCGTGAATCTGTGGGCCAGCTCTATACGGAAATGCTGCAAGTTATGGATCACGGCGGCAAAGTCCACTTCATCGGAAATGGTGGTTCTGCTGCCACGCCGAGTCACAGTGCTGGCGATTGGAGCAAGGAACTGGGGTTGCCCACACTTGCCCATACAGACAATATCGCAGCATTGACCGCGTGGGCCAATGATACATCTTACGCCAACATCTTCGTTGGTCAACTGCAAACTTGGTTGGCACCAGGGGATTTAGTCGTTGGATACTCCGGCAGTGGAAATTCTTCGAACGTTTTGAACGGAATCACATATGCGGCTGAGAACGGAGCACGGACCGTTGGAATCACTGGTAATTACAAGTCTGGCAAAGGTGGAGCGCTAGCAGAAATGGCTGATGTCGCCATCGTATGCGACACTACATCGATGGAGCGAATTGAAGATTTACAGTTGATCATCAATCACATTGTAAAAGAGGCGGTAAAGGCCAGCAGAGGCTTACCAAGCCATTCATGAGGTGAACAAATGGACCTCCCCAGTAGGCATCATGCCGAAATTGATGACCCGGTCGAATCACTCGACGGTTGGGACGGTTCAATCGCGTACTTGGATCGTGATGGTGTTCTCAATGTGGGTCGCGAAGATTATGTCAAAAACGTCGATGAAGTTACCATGCTTGAGGGTGCAGGTCATGCAGTTGCTGCATTGCGTGAGGCGGGCTACAGAATCGTAATCGTCACCAATCAGTCGCCAGTGAATCGTGGCATGTTTTCACATGAAGTGCTGGCTGAAATTAATGATGCAGTAATCAAGGGACTCCTAGCCGAAAACAATGATGCGCATGTCGATTTAATTCTATATTCGCCCTATGCCCCTTGGGACAATAGCCCCGTGCGCAAACCAGGCCCTGGCATGCTACAAGTCGGTCGCCAGTTGCTGAGTAATCTCCCCTTAGAAGTCGCAAGAAACTCAAATCAATTGAGTCGAAAATTCGACGAGGGCCGCTCTTTCATGGCCGGGGATCGTGATGCGGACATGGGTGCAGCATTCCAGCACGGTGTTCGGGGGTTCAGAGTCGATGCAAACGTAGGTATTTCCGGCATCATACAGAGACTATTGGACGATAGTGACGAGGGTGATGCTCTGGAAATATGATCGTCGGGGATTCCCCGACTTTCTGGATTGGGCTTGACGATACGGACGAAAGAGAGTCAGGATGTACAACCGATGATTTCAACAATCTCCTGAATTATCTAACGGCACTTGGTTTTTCCATCCACGATCCACGCCTCGTTAGATTGTGGCCTTTTGCCCCACGTAGAACAAGGGGCAACGCTGCATTATCTGCCGCCATCAAAACATCAGAATCTTCTCGACTCGAGTCTAGTTTGGAAGAATGGTTCTCAACACGTTTTGGCGATATTCAAGGTGGCGATGAATTGCATTCAGCCCAACCTGTATTGGTGATGGCACATACACAACCCCCAGAATCGATGTATTGGGATACTGTAACGCAATTCGTTGATTTGGAGGATCGAATCGCCCAGTTAGAATCCATTCTGCACAGGGTATGGTCAACCCCTGCTGGGAAGGGTGGAATGATTGGTGCGAGCGCAGCCATCGCTTGGAAAGGAGCCCACGATTTTACCTGGGAATGCACAGCATGGAGACTGTCTCTGGGGGAAAGACAAGTTCCTCCAATACTCGTTAATGAAATGTCTAGACGGTATCCAAGTACCTTCCTCAATCGAGATCCGAACGCGAATAGAAGCCTAATCGCACCGAGGACACCCTGTCCAGTCCTGTACGGTATCCGTGGAGAAACCAAACAAGGTGTGATCGAAGCGCACAATTTTCTGCAAAACAATGGTGCTGAAATTTGCAGGGATTACCGCGCTCACCGCAGTAATCAAGCGACAGATGATCACCTCGGGGTCGCAGCAACTGGGCGAGTGAAAAATGTCCGAATTATGCAGGGTGGACATGTAGAAATTGAATGCGATCAAACGTTGCTTTCCTTTGCCCAAGGTGGCGATGTCAACAAATTGTCTCAGCAACTACAGCCCGGCGATGAAATTGAGTGGTTTGGTCTTCCAGACCCCGAGGGATATATCCACCTCGAAAAATTGCGTTTGCTTAGCGGGGAACGAAACAAGGTAAGGCCAATTTGCAGCTGTGGCACACGCTACAAATCCCAAGGTCGAAACCAGTCATTGAGATGCCCAAATTGTGACTCTAAGCATCCTGATGAATGGTTATCGGAAAGTATCAACAGCAATTGGAAAGAGCCCCCGCCCTCTCACCGACGACATCTAGCCAAACCACTGAGTCGGAAGGGCAAGTCTGAAGACTAAGACGCCTTCCACGTGCCATGGATACGACTGAGATTGGCACATATGCCATGATAGCGGTTGCCATTGGACTGCTGGTTTTCATTTGGCGAACGCGTATGCGAAATATCGAGAACAGCCAGGAAGACCCTGCAATCGCCGGCCAAGATGTTCTGGAAGGTGGCGCAATCAATCCTGAACAATTTGATGAACCAGATGACGATGCATTGGATGAAATGCAGGATTTGCTCGAGCAGGCGGCAGAATCCCAAGGCCTCACTTACGAAGAGTAAAACCTTCATCGGAAAGCACGTATTGTGTCATTGATTCTTGGACGTGTAATTCACGGAACATTGAGTCTACTTGACCACGATGCAGGAACCAAGTTTCGCACCCCTTCAAACCCCCACGAGCCTTCCACCCCGAACCCGAAGCATCCTCATATGCGGACGAAATTGCAATCATTGCAACCTCCTTTTCGCTGCATGACTTTCGCAAATCGGCACTAGGTTTACCGGTTTTTGACGTCCAGTCGTCGACAACCACGAGGGAGATATTTTCCAAAACACTGAGCAAATCGATCGCACTTTTGATACCCACCTCTGTATTTTCTCCGACGGCACTGAGGTGCAACTTCGATACGGCGCTGGGGGATATTGAAGCAAACAGTTGGGAGAAGCGATTGCCATCAGGCATTTCCTCACAAATCCACACGACATGATCTCCAGAACTGAGAACCTGCCTTGCATGTTGGAGGCCCCATGTAGTGCCTCCACAACCCCCTGAGACAGAAAGGTGGACGCATCCGCTAATGGGTGGGAGCATAACCACTCGTCGAAGCCGAGGTAAATGAGGAGTGTGGTGTCGGAATGGATATACGACTGACGGTTTGTGGACAACCATGGCCAAGGATGCGATTCTGGATCCCGAATTCAATCTAGATAACTTGGAACGCATCCCGCGAAGGGAGTTGCCATATTTTGACGAGCAAGACGACGATGTCGGTTTGATCGGTGGAATGACGAGCAGTGGCGGTATTTTCAGAGTTGCATTTCTCGACACCAATCAATTTGGTCCTCATGCGATGATTGTAATGCTATTCGGATTCGCTGCCATCACTGGCGGCATCCTCTATGCCCTTTCTCTATGATTGGATTTGAGAACGGGCAATAGATACAGCTTCGTCAACGAGTTCTAAAGACACACCGATGTGATTCGAAGGATCGAACATCGCGTCCAATTGTGAATTGTCGAACCGCTGGGTAATCGCATCCATGCCTCCACAGACATCTCGCAAGTGCACACCTTCGGAAATAGACGTCATACTCGCACTTCGCAGTAATTCATGCGCTTCATCCCTAGGGATTCCAGCATCGACGAGTTCAATCATCACCTTTTCAGCCATTACGAGTCCGTTTTGCCTCTCGATATTTGCTCGCATGTTTTCGGTGTCAACAACACACTTTGACATGACTCGGTTGCACTTTTCCATCACATCATCCAGTAGGATTGCGGAATGAGAAAGTGTGAATCTCTCAGCACTGCTATTGGCCAAATCTCTCTCATGCCATAGCAACGCATTTTCGTATGAAGGAATGATGAACGAGCGGACAACACGGGCCAAACCGCACGCATTTTCAGCGGTAATCGGGTTGCGCTTGTGTGCCATAGTGCTGCTTCCAACTTGCTTCTCGGCGTCAAACCACTCTCCTACCTCAGCGATTTCGCTACGCTGCAAATTCCGAATTTCTTGAAGCAATTTTTCGACACTAGTTGCGACATTTGCCATCCATGAGACCCATTCAATATAGCGATCTCTTCCGACAACCTGCGTCGTTACAAGAGGAACACTCAAACCAAGGTGTGTGAGAATCAATCGTTGTAGTTCTCGAGCATGTTCGCCTTGGGCAGCACCTGTACCGACAGCGCCGAGGAACTTACCAACACAGACACGATCTGCAATTTCATCAAGACGAACATAATGGCGGCGGAACTCATCCAAGAATACCGCAATTTTCAGTCCGAAAGTAATCGGCACAGCGGCCTGACCATGAGTCCTACCTAGCATCACAGTTGCTCGCTCGCGCTCAGCGAGATCGGCGAGTGTAGAGATCAAAGTGGTTAGGATTTCACGATGAATCGCAAGACTATCCTTGATTTGTAAACCAACTGCAGTATCCACAATATCGTTGCTGGTTGCGCCAAGGTGAATACACCAACCGGCTTCACCAGCAGCCTCCGCCATTGCTTTTGTGAGTGCCATGATATCGTGGCGCGTTTCCCTTTCAATCTCATCGACTCTTTCAGCGGTCACACTTTGAGGATTGGAAATTGCCGCGACGGCAGCATAGTGTTCGTCGCTAACACGCCCCAGTTGGTTGTGCGCCCAAATCAATGCCCTTTCGACCTCCAGTTGGCGCGCATGTCGACCTTCTTGACTCCAGACGAGCTTGATTGCATCGCGACCATATCGGTAATCAAGAGGACTCACTGGCATTGAACCACCCAGTTGAGGGGCAAAGGAGGTCGGTTTTGAGGATGTCGCATTGAGTCACCATCCATTCAAACCAGTTCGGCACCCCAAATATCGATCCATCCCCTTCGACCTGTCCAATGAACGGTGTGGTGGGTTTCGATTGAAGAATTCATCCAAGGTGCATGGATAACCGCAGTTTCAAATTCCCCTCCCTCTCCATCAATATTGAAACGATGAACATCCGCAAGCGATTCTAATTCTTCGACATCTTGTTCGGTCAAGATTCTCCCGAGCCATCCCTGGTCTAGCCCTTCTGTCGATACCGATGTGAGCATGACCTGATGTCCGTGCGTGACCAAATCACGCATGTGGGATACACCTTCATGATGCCACAATGGTGTGAATGATTTCACCCCCAACCTTTCACACATCTGCTCAATTTTGGTTTTCTGGTAATCACTTCGAATCGCACCGACCACCAAAGCATCGATGGGTTCAGATGCCCGTAGCCGGCGTAAATTTCCTGGCCAACCCCACCCCTCAGGCCACGCCGCATCCTGCAATTCAGCCGATGACCAAATTGGAGAACGTGGTTTTTGGCTACCATGAACAATTCCTTCTAATGCACCCTCTAGATGCTGCATTTCCATCTCTTCATCACCGTCGATTGGTATTGGGAGCCATGGAAGATCTGCGCTTGCGGCTTGCAGACCAGCGAGTGCAGTACTCGGTACTTGAAACATCATCGAATCTTCTCCGGTGACTCGGATTGTGACGAGTCCGGCGATGTCCCATCCGCGCAGTGTCGACCACCATGTCGCATACGAGGAATCCTTGCCTCCCGAGGCTAGTATGAGTACCCGCATAGGGTGTGGTGTTGGACAACGGTCGATAGAGTCGCCGCCCCCTGTGTTAAGAACCTCCACGCGCGCGCAAGAGTTAGCCGACGAAGGTTCAAAGGGGACAGCGAAGGTCGGCAGAGGGATTCAGATGCAACCAAGTGGAAGAGGATATGACCATGGTATCACAACTTTCAGCCCAGATGGGCGACTATTTCAGGTAGAATACGCCAGAGAATCGGTCAAACGTGGAACGACCACTGCTGGCCTAAAATATCGTGATGGCGTAGTCTTGGTTGTCGACAAGCGGATTTCTAGCCGACTGATTATTCCTGAATCCATCGAAAAGGTCTACAAAATCGATGACCACATTGGCTTCGCCACATCTGGACTCGTGGCTGATGCGCGTCAACTCGTAGACCGAGCTCGAGTGCAATGTCAGATCAACCGTATTACCTACAGTGACCGAATTCCAGTGGATGCACTGGCAAAGCGCATCTGTGATTTCAAGCAGTCCTTCACGCAGTATGGCGGTTCACGTCCCTTTGGCACAGCATTACTGATCGCAGGTGTCGATGATAATGGTCTACACCTCTACGAAACAGATCCATCTGGTGCTTACCAATCCTATCATGCTGGTGCAATCGGCCGAGGCCGCAACACTGTAGTTGATTTCTTCGAGAGCAATTGGAAACCCAACCTAACGCTCAATGCCGCCATCAAGATGGGCCTTGAAGCGCTACGCGAATCCATTGAAGCGAAACTCAACAAGGAAGCCGTTGAAATTGCAGTCATTGACGAGTCTGGTTATCGTGTGCTTAGCCGCGATGAAACCGTTGCGCACATCGACAAACTCAAGCCCGCATATGATGAGTGAGGGGAATCATGGTCAGTTTGGATAACGCCGTTGTCGCCCGTCTTGAAAAGGGTGGAAAGCGTTACGAAATATTGGTCGATCCAGAACTTGTTCACCAGTTCAAATCAGACCCCAGTAGTGTCAGCTTAGATGACCTGCTCGCGACCGATGAAATTTGGCATGATGCAAAGGGTGGAGAACGACCTACTGAAGAGAAAATTCAGTCGACCTTTGGCACTACAGAATTACTCGATTGTGTCATCAATATTCTGAGCAAGGGTTCAATTCAACTTACAACGACACAGCGCCGGCAAATGATTGCGGACAAGCGCCAGCAAATCATCACGGAAATTTCCAGGACCGCCATCGATCCAAGAAGCAAGGCCCCCCATCCAGCAACGCGAATTGAATTGGCTCTTGACGAATTGCGCTGGAATCCAGACCCCTTTCTCTCTGTAGAGCGTCAGATCAAGGATGCAATAACCGTACTCCGTCCAGTAATTCCTCTATCCTTTCAAACAATCAAACTCGCCTTCCGTGTCTCTGGCTCCGCATATGGCTCCGTTCAAAGAGAGGTGCGAAGCGACGTCATCAAAGAAGAATGGCTATCCAATGGGGACTGGGCCTTCGTCGTTGAAATTCCAGCAGGCATGAAAGGCGAATACCTATCCAAGGTGGCCAAAAGAGACCCAAATACCGAGGTCAAAGAGCTCAATTGAGGCCTAACTCACACCCCTACGGGGTGGGCACCGTTAAAGAGGGGTGTTGGGTCGGCGGGCCGGAGTGAATACGATATGAGTGAAGACAGCACCCCTACCGAGCGTGACTCTGGTGCTGTGCGGCTCGTCCATCCGGGCGAGCGTATCGGCGTGCATGAAGGCGCCGAAGCCGGGCACGGTATACGCCGAATTAACGGCGAACTGGTCGCAATGCGCATGGGCAAACTGAGAGAGAATGGGAACACGGTCAGCATCGACCCGTTGAGCAGCCGATATGTTCCGAGAGCTGGCGACCTTGTCGTTGGTTTTGTCGAAGGGATGACGAACAACATTTGGTTTCTTGACATCGGAGCCTCCTTCAATGCCATTCTCCCCATGAGTCTCGCACCATGGAAGGTTGAATTTGGGGCTGTTCGCGAACATCTCAATGTTGGTGAGGCCGTATTGTGCCGCATTCAGGAAGTCGATGAAACTCATTCTGCAGTGGCCACCATGAAGGGCATGGGACTACGAAAACTGAAGTCCGGCCTCTTAGAAGAAATTCCTCCGCATATTATTCCTCAAGTCATTGGAAAGGGTGGTAGCATGCTACAGACCCTCAAGGATTTGGGTCAGTGTCGACTTGTCGTAGGGCAAAATGGTCGAGTCTGGCTCGATGGTGAGCACGATGGGATGCGTGAAATACGAGCAGCATTGAATCTGATTCGTGAAACGGCACACCTCCCTGGATTGAAAGATCGAATCGATGCATTGGCGAATGAGTGAGTGAGAGTTAGGAAGTGAAAATATGGGATATGGAGATTACCAGTGTATGGATGAAAACGGCATCCGCGAAGATGGCCGTAAAGCAGATGAAATGCGTCCTGTCGAAATTGAATGTGGGGTTGTCCCCGTTGCAGATGGCAGTGCGTATATCAAGTGGGGAAAGAACGAAGCGATTGCTGCAGTTTATGGGCCAATGGAAGCCCACCCTCGAAAAATTCAACGTCAAGATCGAGCGATATTGGATGTGCGCTACAACATGGCACCATTCAGCACTTCTGATCGGATACGGCCAGGATTCAATCGTCGCAGTCGCGAGATTAGCAAGGTAACTCGAGACGCTCTCGAAAGTGTTGTTGATTTGGAATTGTATCCGCGCAGTAAGATTCGAGTTGAGATCGAAATTATCTGTGCCGAGGCCGGTACACGATGCTGTGGAATCACTGCCGCCAGCGTTGCGCTCGCGGATGCGGGCATCCCAATGTCTGACATGGTTGTTAGTGTTGCAGCAGGGAAGTGCAACGGAATCGTCCTGATGGATTTGAACAAACCCGAGGACAATTATGGGGAGGCAGATTTGCCCATGGGCATCCTCCCGATGACCGATGAATTGGTATTCCTACAAATGGATGGAGATCTCAGCATGGATGAGTTCCAACTAGCATGGGACTACAATGTCAAAGCCGCTCACGAGGTTCATGCGATAATGGTTGAAGCTCTAAAGAAGCGCTATGGGGGTGAGGCTTGATGGCCATTCCAATTATTCCTAGCCTTTTGCGTGACAATTTGGCTGCTTTGGCTGCTGATGACCAGCGGTTGGAAGGACGCCAAAGGTTCGAAGGGCGTGAACTTGAGATCGAGGTCGATTGTCTATACAATGCCGAAGGATCATGCCGTGTTCGAATGGGCGACACAATCGTTTTCGCCGGCGTCAAATTCCAGATTATGACTCCCTATCCGGATCGCCCAACACAAGGTGGATTGATGACAAGTGCAGAAATTCGTCCTGTTTGTGGGCCCAATTGGGAACCAGGCCCACCTTCTGAAGAAAGCATAGAGATGGGTCGAGTTGTTGATCGAGGTATCCGAGAATCAGGTTGCATAGACACAAATGAGTTGTGCATTTTGCCTGGTGAAAAGGCATGGCAAGTCATCCTTGATCTATTTGCAATCAGTGATGATGGCAACATGTTCGATGCGTTTGCACTGGCCGCTATTGCCGCGTTGCGAACGGCCACTGTGCCCGCAGAGCGATTCGATGTTGGTGAGGATTACAAATTGCCCGTTGCCGGGACTCCAATCATGTGTTCCTACCAAAAGGTCGGCGGACGTTTTGTCTATGACGCATCCAAGAGAGAAGAATTGGGTGGAGATGAGCGAATCCACATCACTTTGGGTGATG
>CAZXVR010000006.1:0-26819 GCA_964644485.1 uncultured Candidatus Poseidoniales archaeon
CAGAACCATTCCATGAATCGTTAAACAGGGAGGTGGTAAATGGCAAAGCATTGCCATCCTGATCAACATCACCCAACATGATTAGTGATGAGATGTAATACTCCATCCAGTTGGTGTACATCTCATCTGGCTGAAGGATACCATCGTGATTCACATCATATCCATCACCATCCGGATTGTTACCAGCATCAGAACCGTTGAGAGGGTTCAGGCCTTCCTGCGCGGAAGACCAAGAGCAAGTGTATCTGGCCTCCCAACCATCGGGAAGTCCATCACCATCAGAATCGACAAGATTGGGGTCTGTATCGACCCAATTGGCAGCCCCTTCTGCGGTTTCATTGTGTGTTTCTAGACCTTGTTCAAGAACGAACAACCGGATTTGTTGCCATTGATATTCACAAAGATTGGTCAAACCGTCGCCATCTGCGTCATCGTTTGCATCCGTGGGGTCTGTTGGGTCGAGTGACCAATCATTTCCACCGTGGAAGGTTTGTCCAATCCAGCGGCGGTATTGGATTTCCCAGCCATCGGGCATGCCATCCTGATCCGTGTCTATATTGGTTGGATCAATGGAACGATCTGTCCCACCGCCAGCACCCGAATCCGACCAGCCGGTGATGTAGGTCGTTCGGGCTTCTTCACCTGTTGATTCATCACAAATGTAGTCACCATTGAGATAGTGGCATGTGAAATTGGTCTGCTCGAGGAAGAAGCCCCAATATTCCTCACCATCAAACAAACCATCGCCATCGGTGTCAGACAACTGCGGATTGGTGCTATTCCAGCCTTGTTCGGTCGAGGCGACATATCGGAATTCATCAAGGTTCGACCAACTTCGATCAAAGTAGTCATCTTCATCAGGATTGAAGTTGACACCGTCTGCATCAGAGTCTTCATCTCCATCGTATGGATTGGTTGGATCCAAACCAAAGATGAACTCCCAACCATCGGGCATGCCATCTGAATCCGAATCATTTGACTGGGGGTCGATGAGGACAATGTTGGCGTAATTACCCGGATCCAATGCCGCGAATAGCATCGGTTGACCATCAAGATCCATGATTGTCAAATCGACAACCTTGCCAGGTATGCGTGTGTGATCAGGTTCGACTCCGGAGGAACGGCTGTGATCAGCATCAAGGGCCCAAGAGCCCCACTGTGAACCGATGATGACTTCGTCTCCAAGTGGTAAGATGGAATAGATGTCATTGGCGGTGAATTCATTCTCAGCATCATTGTATCTCATTCTTTCAAAGGAGAAGGCGCCAATTGGGTCCGATGGGCCGACAACCAAGTCGAACTGATGAACCCCACCTCGTGTTCCAACCCAAAGGGTCTGTGGGCTGGTGATATCCCCATTTGCATCTCGTGGCCCATCCACATACAATGCCTGCACACGGGCTGCCAGAGCGTCATCAAATGTGTCAGCTGGATGGACATACAAATCGGCATTTGAGGTGTTGAAAATCCAACTTGAATCAAAACCGCCAGAGAAATCTGAACTATTGGCCATCACCAAGCCACGATCAGTCCCCAAAAATAGGCGTGGACCTTCACTTGGAAGGACGACATGGACTGCGGTTTCCACCGTGGTGTTTTCTTGTTGTTGGAGCGTGTCGGTGAGTTGCAAAACTGAGGTTGGCGTACTGATGAGACCTTGGGCGTCCAATGTGAATCTCCAAACCTGTTGATCCGCACCGAAACCGAGGAAAAGGGCTTGATTCCCACTACCTGTTTGAATTGGAGTCATCAATTCGATTGGACCGGTTTCAAGTTCATCGACGACTGAAGAGAACTTTCCATCCGCACCAAGAGCCATTGTCATCAATCCAGATGTTGTAGAAAGAAGTAGAACACCGTCATCACCACCTTCTGGCCACATATACAAATCAAACAATTCAGTTCCAGAAGGAAGCTCGTAATGGCTTGACGAATTCATCAAAGGCTCAATGATTGTGACCCCACGCATGGTACCAACGTAAACCAAATCATGCACATCATCTGAGAAAATCGAATGAGCGTTGTGATGCAACAAGCCGGGGGTTGTTCCCTGGTCAAATGTTGTGACGGCTTGACCGGCTGGACCGAGTGGTGCTGATTTGACGCCTGCAGTCACCCAATTACCATCATCAATGTAAACGGTATATTCCTCAAGATTGCTGAACACTTCCCCAAGGTCTAGAGTTGAACCTGAAGTGTCAGGTGATATCGCGCCGTCGCGATTGAAATCCCATCCATCCAAATCGCTGTCAATTAATGCATCACTGCTGTTCAAAGGATCGAGTTGGAAATAAATCTCCCAACCGTCGATAATTCCATCGCCTTTTTGTGTCTGGTATAGGGCCTGTCCAGGGTTCCCTACCCACCGATAATAGTCTGTATCATTGTCAAGCGGATCGGTCCCTAACCACCCGTCATCATTGGTGGGGCGAGTTTCATCCGTTCGACAAGGGTTGGCCAAGGTCACTTCTAAACTGCCCCTTTGAATACTGATTTCGCCTGAACATCGCAGGCCGTCAAATTCTGTGACCCAATTTTCAGGTGCCCCATACAGATATTCTTCTGCATTTGTGTAGAATTCGTGAGGCTCAACCGTGCCGTCCCGATCCACATCAAACCCATCGCCACAGCCCAATTGAAGGTCACGGCAATAGTCACTATCCAGCAAACCGTCGCTACTGTTGAGTGGGTCGAATGCTGGGCATTCCCAAATGTTTGATTCCGCGTTCTTCTGTCCGACACTCTGCATGCACATGGCCACCTCATAGCCATCTGGCAGACCATCACCATCGGTGTCCCCTGAACGGGGGTCGAGATACCAGCGTACACCAATTTCGGAAATTTCTGCTGGCTTGCCAGGCAATCCTGTTCGATCGCTGGTAAAGCAAGAATCCAAATCATACGGCCAACAATATTCCATCAGAGCGGTTAGACCGTCGTAATCATGATCACTTTGGTTGTCCGTTCCATTGTCTGCATCCAAACCGGGGATGAGTCTTGAACGGTCGCCCATGTCCAAAAATACGGGCTCACTGAAAGCCTCTTCGTGAAGATCGGGCATCCCGTCCTTATCCCGGTCTGTTATCGGTGGCCCCTCGCCGGTTGTGTCCCCCGGGTGAACTGACTGAACCGGGCTATTGGGGCGGATTTGACTGACGAAAACCATCGACCCGAGAATCAAGAGTGTAATCAGAAGCGCTGTTTGCTTTCGACGCATGGACTCACCTGTGGGTTACACCCACAGAGCCATCCCTGCTCTCACGCTTATGATGCTGATGGAGCGTCGTTCGGACAGAACAAGCAGAGTTTTCGAGTTTGTAATGGGGAATTTTTCCATTTCCAGATATAATTTAAACCCATAATGTTACTAGAACGGCGTTTTTCAAAGGGTCGTAAAATAGACCTCTGAACAACTGCTGAAGCGCTTCATTCAAGGGGTGTAAGGTCGGCCGCCGATAAGGTCGGAATGACACTTGAGATTACGCACCTTGGTTCGGGTAGCCGCGGCAACGCCACGCTGCTCCAAACAGAGGAGTCGAAAGTACTCATTGATTGTGGATTTAGTGGTCGCCAAACAGAGCGCCGACTTGCACGAATTGGTGTTGAGCCTTCAACGATTGATGCGATCCTACTCAGCCACCACCATTCAGACCATGTTCAGGGAGCGGAAATTTTCAGCAGGCGTCACGGGGCTCAATTGCACGCCAATTTCACGACTTGTGCTCACCTCGGACTTGACCCGGTCAACCAGTGTCGAATTTTTGAATCGCTTGAACGTGTCCAAGTCACGAGTGATTTGTCGGTGCTCCCAATCCCCATACCGCACGACGGTGCAGAAAATGTCGGATTCATTGTTCATTCAGGTTCAACAGAGCGAGCCGCTGTGGTCACAGACTTAGGCGAACCCACCGACGAATTGATCCGCCACCTCAGGGGTTGCGCACACATTTCAATCGAAGCAAATTATGATGCGAAAAGGTTGGCTCTTGGACCATACCCCCCACGCCTGAAAGAACGGATTTCTGGACGCGGTGGCCACTTGTCAAATCAGCAGACTGCGGAGTTACTGGCAGAAATAATTAGCCCCCGAACAAAGAGTGTTGTTCTGTGCCATCTTTCGGAAAAAAACAACGCCCCACACCTGGCGGAAAGCGAGGTGTTGTTTCGGGTTGAAAATTGGTCGGGTGATCTTCGAGTTTCGACCCAAGATGGGCCCGAATTTAGCCATTGGTTAGGACAGGTGGAATCAGAGATATTGACGGGCTGAAAAACTTCACCTCAGTATGAGGTGAAATGAGAATGGCTAAGAACATACGGCGATATGTCGGTCCATGCGGCCATCCGACGCGCCTCGACAATCGGCCGACGAGCGGGCCGTTTCCGAAATCATGGGCGTCACGATGCTGTTGGCGATGGTCGTCTCTACGATGGCAGGTGTTGTCGTGGTCATGCAGCCATTCATGCAGGACCTTACCGACAACCGCGATTGGGCTGCTGGAAGTGTAGCAGCAACCCAATTCAATGACAGATTACTGGTCGTTGCGGAATCACCGGAAGGAACTGGCGTTGTGGTCAACAGCCAGCATGTGAAAGACACGGTCACCCCACTGCGTATTGCGGAAATATGGGAGATCAGCGCGGACCTAAAGGGTCACGACCGTGTCACGGTCTCGATGGAAAATGGAGTCATTTCGATTACATCTCTGAATGGCACTGCATTCTCGATTCACATCCAAACAAGCACAGATTCGGAAGTGTGGAATTTAACCGAAGGACAGGGTGAAATAACAACCGAGATGGGCTTGCAAGAATGGGTGAAAATCGATGTACTCGATGGCGATCAACAAGTGATTCATCGTTGGATCCGAACACCTCTTGATGGGGTCCAGATTCGGACACCACTCACCACAGGCTCGTTCCAAGTCAACCTGATCAATGGAGCCAGAATCGAGCAGCTTCCCAATCAACCAATCGATGTTCGTAGTTATCCACGATTACATCATGATACCACTTTAGATGGTGGGTTGAGAGTCAGTTTTGTCTTGCTCGATGTTGATGTTGAAGGGATGCAAAGAAACACTGATGTGTCACTGGATATTGAGAGTAGGGGAGCGATTACGTTCTTTGATCATGAGGCACGGAACTTGCGTTTGATGGCAGAGTTTTCCGGTTTGGATAACCCTGAATCTCGATACCTCCGCCATTGGACTGATGCATACGACATGCATCGTGCAACCGGTGACTCGAGTGAATACGTTGGATTCGGTCCAAATGGCAGATTGTCAGGGGCAGAAGGTATGACAATTCATCCCTCATCCAGTGTATTTCACCTCGATGTGATTCTGCAACAGGTTGTGGTCCAATGATTCGTAGAGAACAGGATGAAGAGGCTGTTTCTGCAGCCATTGCAACCGTGTTGCTGTTTGCAGGGGTGATTTCAATCATCTCAGGGATGATGGTGACGGTGATTCCGGTAATCGACGAATTGCATGGTGCCGTTGAGCGAGAAAACATGGTTGGCCAAATGGAGGACTTGGCTGCCGAAACAGAGCGGTTGAGTGAGTCGGGAACACCTGGGGATACTGCGCAATTGACGATTCGACCACATACTGGTACCCTTGGATGGGAACTGTTGGAAGGTGGAACATGGTATAGTGCTACACACCAACCCGACAGCTCATTCAGGCTCGAAGGAGTTTTGGACTTGGATGATTCGATGCGGTTCCGACACGCAGATCATCACATTGAGAGTTTGTGTGCCACAAACCTTCACGCATCTGCTGAATCATTGAATCACTATCGTCTGCCGTTGTTGGACGGAGATGTATCGGCGACTCCTCTCAATACATTGACATCCCTATTGGGTTCGAATCATTTGTCTTTTGAGCAAAATGGTTCAACTGAAAATCATGTGATTTCCGCAGATGATGTTTGGATGCAATCTGGAATGGATGCAGGAGAAGGAGAGGCGTGGGTCCACAGTGAAATGCCCTTACGTGTCATCATGTGGAGAGGTGACGGGGGTGCTTTACTAGCGACACCAGACCAACCCATACCCGGTTCAGATAATGGTCGAAGTTGGACCCTGCCACTGATTCCAAATACACACTCAATACATCTTGAATCGGATTCACCCTTCACAGTGGAATGGGAAACAACAAGCACGATTGGGAGTGGAAGTTCATCCACGCAACCTGTGACTCAATCACCATCTGGAGAATCTGATAAAATCCATACATGGAATGGGCAGATTGTAGTGTCACAAGCAGAGCAACTTGTTCTGAGAACTTCAGCACCTGCGCGGATGGTGCTGCATTGGGGTGAATCTGTCGAACTCGATGGAAGCGGGCCTGGCGCCATTCCATGGCCTGATCGGAGCGGTGCTTTGACAGGGGTGCATTTCCGCCCCCCTGCAATGGATGGGTCCTTGCTCATACACAACCCGAACAGCGCACCAACGACCGCGAAAATTGGAAACCTCTACCATGCAATCAGCGGTTTTTCCAGCATCCGAATCCCCTGGGAAGCGAGTGGACTTTCTTGGATTGAAGGTGGAGGCCCAATCCAAGTTGAGTGGATCCTAGATTCGCAAACTGTTGGCGAAACAGCAACCCATACCACCGGATGGAGACAGGGTAGTTTGTCGATTGCCCCGGCCGCCGATACCGGGAGAATATCAGGGATGGACTGGAAATTTGAGCCCCCAAAGAGCGGTGGTTCCGCAGAATCGCCAACCGTCGGTTCGACTTCCTTCGTTGTCCAAACCGCTGGCACATCGGCATCTTGGTCGACCAGCACCGGTCAAGTGGTCAGTAGTGATCACAGTTCACCTGCCGAAGTATTCACATTGAATCAAGACCATATCGGCGCCCTTTCGATTGAATCGACTGAGGGCGCGATGAGAATCTATGCTGCCACAGGCGAGGACGGGAGTGCAGAAATTCCAGAGGATGGGGCGGAACGATGTGTCGTGGTTGACCTAAGGGCATCCGGGTGGATTGATGTTGATTTACCGTGGGAATCTGTTGGCCACTGGAAAGCCAGTGACATCAGAAACGCTTGGAAAGATGGTACTCATTTCTTTGGGCTAGAAATTTCAATTCGCGGAGCGGTTGGAGATGACCCCCACGCAACACTCGGTTCTGCATGGGCACTTCACCTTCCAAGACTCACATACACGTTCGATTCTAGTGTGACCAATTTGGAGATTCTAACGCAGGGTGGATTTGTGGGCACAAACCATCCTGAATATCGGGCAGATGTTCTGGTTCCACCCCCTTCGCGCGAGGGACCTGGCCCACGATTGGCTGCGACGGTTCCAATCGCTATGCCGACAATGGACTCTACTGGTGGTTCGGCCCAACTTGAATTGACGTTGACCCTTGATGTCAGAGAGCAGGTTGCAACAATCGATGCACATCAAGTCCGCCGCGGGTGGGATGGACCATATGCGGTTGCGATTGCGGCAGAAAGTTCAGCCGATGCGGATTATTCGTCTGATTGGCTGGCTTTCCCTGGACAATTGGAGATGTTGGAAGATTATGTCGGGTGGGTACAAACGTCCCCGACAATGCCTGAAGTTGTGTATCATGCTGGAGGGGAACCCGTTATGTTCAATCTCCAAGTTGCGAGCCTATCAAGCCACACCATCATTGGAGGTGTTGCATAATGTCCCGGAGATTTTCCGATGATGAGTCGGCGGCGGCGACTGAAATTGGTTATGTGTTCACCTTTTTGCTTGGACTTATGTTCCTCTCATCATTCTCGATTTGGGTATGGGGTTTGGAAGTTTCAACTCAAGATCGATGGACTGAAGAAGCGTTGGAAGAAAACCTGCTCGCCGTCAGTGCAGCTGTTGAAAGGGCGGATGAAGCAGCGAGATTGGATGTGGATGCACGCTATGCTGAACCTGTAGACCTATACCTTTCATCAGCGGCAGGATTGGGCCTTGAAATGTGGTTGACGGATGATTCCCTACACCTTTCTGACGGGAACCAGATGTACCGCACCAGTCAACCAATTTCCGGAGCCGCTGCGACAACACATTCAGGCATGGTCAAACTTTCAGGAATCGAAACTGTTTGGGTTGTATTGGATGCTGGACAAGTCACCATTCAGGTTGAGCAACCTGGGTTTTAGTGGCCCATGATAGCGCGGTGCATCTGCCCTTGAACTTCTCTCATGCGTGCACCTGCACCCAATTCACGGAAGACGGTTAGGGCACGTTGCAAGTAATTCATTCGCTCGGCTTTTTCAGGTGCGGCTTCGCCCAACCGCGCCAATAACTCCCCGATTAATGGTCGGAAATCGTTGGCTTCAGCCATGGCCAATCCATCGAGGTAATGTTCGACGGCTTCATCGGAACGACCTGCATCGGAAAGTGCTTCTCCAAGAAGAATGGTAATTTCAACTGCACTTCTTTGATCTGTTTCCTCAGCCATCTGGTCAAGCGCTTCTGAATAGTGATGCAGAGCAAGGTCAGCGTCCCCGGTGCGAGCATAGAATCGACCAAGGACTGCTCGGGAACGAGCATGGAGTCCGGCATGCTCTGAATCTTCTGTCTCTTCATAAGAGGTCAATGCGTGTTCTCGAGCGCGATCAATTTCACCCATCTCTAGAAGTGCAGAGGCCAACTTGATGCGGACCTCAACCAATTCAGGATCCTCTTCTGCTTCGAGTAATTCCTCAACGTTACCATATACCTCAAGGGCGCGTTTGGTGTCTTTCCGATGACGGAAAATGTAGCCCATGTTGGCATAGGTTCGGGCCGCACCTTTCGCATCACCTGTATCGATAAACAATTGCAGGGCCTGACGATGTAACTCTAGGCCTGAATCTGATTCGCCTCGTTGAATGGCCAAATCGGCTTTGCTCGACAGAATCCGACCTTGCATCACCAGTGATTCATGAGGCGGTTCCAAAATTAAGGGTAGAGCGGCTTCGTATTCCGACTCGGCATCGGCCCAGCGACCCTGCAGTGAAAGAATATCTCCACGCATCTCCAAAATCATCGCCCATGTAGGGATTTCAAATTGTGAGCCGTCGAGCTCTAACAGTAGGGAGAGTAATTCCATGTGCCCGCTCCGAATCAATGAACGGCCATGCTTCTCAAGCACATCTCCCAAAGTATCGGTGTCTTCTGAATTGACAAGATGGTAGATGTATTCCATTTGCTGCTCTGGCGCATCTAGGCGCTCTCGATACCAAGCACATGCGGCGGTGTGCAAAGTCGTCGCTATTTTCGCATCGAAGGTTCGAAGCAAGAATTCGCGAACCAAATCGTGCACATCGTAATTTTCACTATCAACTTGTCTCGCCAGACCTTTTTCAACCAAATCATCTAGCAAATCCGTCTCGATTTCATGATTTGAAAGGGCTTCTAAGGGCATGGGCTCGCGATAGATTGCGATGGCGCCAAGCACTCTCTTTTCAGATCCTGAAAGGCGACTGAAAATCTCTTCTTCAACGAAGGTTTCCAGCGTATCGTGGAACGTAGAACCGACCGAACCGCGATTGATGAGTTGGAGAATCAATGGATGGCCTCTAGAAAGCGTGTAGATATGTAGGAATGTGGACATGTCCATGTCTGGCATCGTTGTCAACAAATTCCGACTGGCAGATTGATCCAAACCTTCCAGAGGCAAAACGAGTGCGGAAATATTCCCTTCCGCATCCTTCAGCGGAACAACTGCCCGGAAAGAACGACTAAACATCACGAGGCCGCACTCTTGCACGTCCTCCATTCGCTGTGATAAGCCTCGAATAATCGCAAAAAGGGCATCGTCGTTGATTTTGTGTAGGTCATCGATTACAATTAGAGATGGGATTTCTTCAAGCGCACCCACAATCAGGTTTACTGCGACTGAAGATTGAGGGACTGCAGTTGCATGAATATAATCGGATAAATCGTCATCGCCGATGGTCGACAACCACTCTGCACACGCCTCAAGGAATGCACGACTCCCTTCCCAATCCTGGCACCGGTGATAGAGCAAATTTCTGCGATGGGTGTATTGTTCGATGACTTTTCCAGCAAGTGCTGTCTTACCGATACCTGCAATTCCAGGAACGAGTAGACAGGATGAACGTGCATCGAGTAAAGCACAGATATTCTCAAGCTCAGTTTCTCGACCGAAGAACGCTCGTGTGCGCGGTAAATCACCCAATGACGTTACAAGTTGCTTTTCCACGTGCTTATCCAAATCTCGCTGAATCAATTCTTCATTGAGCGTTCGCAAATCCAGCATCCCGTTGTCGTCCATATAGCGCAAAACGTCGACTGCACGTAGCGGGAAGGATGCGATGTCGATCGAACCCGCCAATGTGGTTGTATGCGTGGCACCCTTTTTGTCCACGAGACGAACGGGATGTTCTGAAAGACGCTTCCAGGTTTCTTCAGCTTGAACCATGCCTGAATCGGTCAAAAAATACGCTTTCCTCTTCCGACTGACTCCTGCGACATGGGCCTGGCGCTCAATCAGGTGGTTGGCGTCTTTCAAACCAGCAATCGCACGGGGTACATTGCTACGGGCAATAGCGACTGCATTTGCAATGCCCATCTGTGATAGTGCGAATGGAACTTCAACCGAATCAGTGTAATCTGCATAATCTCGCAAATGGAGCATGATTCGCTCCTGAACACCTGGTCTGGGATGACTCATACTGTCCACCTCACTCTAATTTTGACTCGTCCCCTTTTGATAGTGACGCGAGCACACCCAACGTGACCCAAGATGGCAGAGGGTGTATTCTCGGTTCACTGGTTGTCTGGAACCCACTTGTTTTGCTCCGCGTCCCACTTCCAACCAGGGTAACCTGCTACCGTTGTGGCACCCACCGGTGAATCAGAAACGACACTATCTTGGATATTCTGGGTGATATTGTAGGTAATTTGCGTACCTGGGGCTGCTGCTTCCACTGGGGCCGCCACAGTTTCCTGCTGACCTTGTTTGGCCCAAGCGTAGGGGTCGACTTCTTCAACCGGTTCTGCAAGATCGTCCTCGTATTCCTCTTCAAATTCGACGAAGAAGAAGACGAATACACCGCCCAATCCGCCGATTACGATTAGTGCTCCAACGAGCATCAAAATCCACATGAAGGCGCTGGTGCCGTCATCAGCACCACCTTCAACGTTAATCTGTGAATCCGAGTTGAGTGGCTGTTCAACGTTGCCATATTCAAAGACAATTGTATTGTCTCCCTTGTCGAGGCGGTTCGCACCGATTTCCATCATCCATGTTCCATCTTCTCCAACAGCCGTGCTCCCGAGTCGCAATCCGGCTGATGTTTCTCCAATGACGTTGACCGAAGGTCGCCCATTACCGCTGTAGACAATGATGTCATCCTTGCCGACCTCGGAAGGACAGCCTGCAACGAAGGCATCATCAATCATGAGTCCGGCACATACTGAAGTGAATGAAACTCCCACCACATCGAAATCGATTGGATCCGATGAAATGGTACTACCTGCACTATCACGAACTTCAAAGATGACTGCTTCTAGAGACCAATCAGCCATATCGGGGAAGTAAAATGACATCGAGAGTGGGTTGTAATTGGCAGTCCCTGTACTTCCGATGGTAATTACTTCTGCATGATAATCGTCCTCAAACTTGTCTTGTTGGTCGAGAACGTAGTATGACAAACTGTCACCTGCATCCACATCGGAGAAATATTGCGTTAGATCGATTGAATATCCTGAACCGCAGCGATTCTGAGATGCACCAGTTTCCTCACAGAAAATTGTCACAGCATCAGGCCACGCCGTTGAATTAAACGCGGGCCGAGTGTTGTCTTGGTTTGGTGGATTGTCGATTACGATTTCGATCGAAGCAGCATCACTGTATTGGAATCCATCAAAGGATCGCACTTCGATGATGTAATGATAATTGTGAACCAAATTGGTTGTGTCCCACGTCGTTGCCCATCCACCATTAGCTGCGATATCCGTAACCAGGGAATGCGAGCCTTCTGGCATCTCAAGGAAACCAGATTGTGGATCTTTGACGACAATTTCAACCTTCGTTACCGTCCCATCATTGTCACGAGCAACACCGCTCAATAGTGTATCTTCACTGGCGGTGATAACCTGCAAATCGTAGGGTGTGAGAAGTTGTACGAATGGCAGCGCATTGTCGTTGTCAATTTCAAGAGTCAATACAACTGGTGAGCACTCATCAGGGGTATTGATGCAGAAAGCAGAATCACTGGCCCACACCTTCACAGTATACGTGCCCGATGGCAAGTGACCCACAGCCCAATCTGCAGACCATGCGGTGCCACCTTGTTTGTCGAACAAGTTGTAGTAATTATCAGGACCGTCGACCTCAAACAAAATTCTTTGAATGTCACTACCGAAGATACCGCTGTAAGCATCTGATGCTCTGCCTGTGAAATGCACGATTCCATCATCGATGGTTGTGCCGGATGCAGGCCCATCGACCCAAATGGTTGGAGGTTCTGTGTTCAGTTTGATTGTTCTCGTTACGATTTGAGATTCCGTGACACCGTCAGATGCACGGAATTCGAACGTGTAATCACCTTCGGGTTGGTCGCTCATATCAAATTCAAAGTACCAGTGGCTGAATGGATGGTTGTTGTAAGTGACTTCGCCACCTGAATTGCTGTCGTCCACAGCCAAACGCATGTCAATCCAATCGCTGGTGAACGGATCTTTGACCTGAACTTGCTCGACTGCGCCTTGTTGATCCCAGCGAGCCAACTCATCTGATGCATAGATGCCCGCCCATTGGCCGTCATGTGCGGTACCTGTGAAGTTGACTGAACGCTTGAAGGAATGACCGTCGTTCTGACTGACTGTCAAACTTGGTTCAAGATTCTCCAATGATACAATTTCAGTCAAGACACCTGTTTGACTGGTCATTGTGAGACTGTATTTCTCATAGCCCTTACCAAACTTGTATGCGGTTACGTAGTACAACGACAACTCGCGACTGCTGGGGCCCGCTTGACAATCAGGGTCATCGGAGTCGTAAATCAAATCTCCATCGTTATCCATGCCATCGCTACAGGAATTTTCACCTTCATCATCAGCGTAGCGGTCAGGGTTAATTCCGCCCGGACCTCCGCCCGTCATATCGAGATGGAAATCACTTGCGAGTGAGACCTCAGATGTCCAACCCTGACTGTCGGTCGTCAGACTGTACAAATCTTCGCCATGACTGTCTTCAATCAATACGGTTGCTCCACCCACACGTACACCTTCAACGATGGTACGGAACTTGACAATCTCGGCTTTTCTGATTTGAACTGCCCACTTGATTGGGGATGTGTCGATATAGATATTTGAGGTATCCAACCCGGTTAAATTCGAATATGTGAGCACTGTTGAATTGTTTGTCATTTCAAGGGCAAGCGGGAAATTTTGTGGAGGCCAAATACTGCATGTTGGGACCAACACTTGTGTTTCCCAATTTGTCCATGCTGCAGCCTCAACATCAGGCCACGATAGAGTCACCGGATCGGTTGTATTCGCTACTTGGTTAGGAATCGGGATGTTTTCAGATTGAACAGTAACACTGCTCTTTGTAATATTGTACGTCTGGCCAACCCCTGACCATGAGTTTCCTGAGAAAAATCCGAGTGTCCCATATTGTGGGTCACCCGCATAACCGGTGTTGTGATGCTTGATATTGGCTCCCGTCCCGGACGAGTTGAAGAGATTGTTGCGAACATCTAGGATGGCTCCGACTGCACGGATACCATCTCCTGCACCTCCGATGCTGATATCATTGTTCAGCAGAGTAACCGACGAGCGGAATGCATGGACAGCTGGGCAAGGGAAATCACCACCCCAGGCTTTCTGCCCGGTGCACTCCCCACCACCGCTTTCGATGATAGAATTGGCAATATACATGCGATTCTCAGAGGGTCCCGGAACCGACCAACCACTGTCACCGAAGTGATATTCACCGGCAATAATTGGCTCCTTAGCAGTATCTTGGATTGTGACGTTCTCAACCCGAATATCACTCTCTCCAATCGACCAGATTCCGTTCCATCCACCGATGGGGCCTATGGATCCGCCACTCACGGTGACTTTGCTCTTGGAAATTTGAATTCCAGAACCGTCTGAGGCACCATCGATGACATTGTTGTTGAAATCGACCCAGGCCAAATTGAAGGCAGTCAAGGGACTCCTCTCATCGGTTGTGATTTTGTTATTTGCAACGGTCAACTTGTATGCCACATTGTTCCCCGTTGTCTTCTTGTTATTGACGTCGATACCATTGCACGCCGTTTCGATTGTAGAAGACGTGACTGAACCCGCCGAATCGTCAAGACGAATTCCATAGTCACCAGTCGTAATTACGGCATTTTGGATATCCACATAGGATTCTTCGACCCATAGCACGTGACGGCCGTCGTCATTTTGGCCGCATCCCTTGTCAGTCCCAGTAAACACGGGTGCGATAATGGATAGCGGCTGAACAGTGCTACCCGCACCATAGGCCTGAATGGCTGAACCAATCAATGAGGTTTCATCGTCACCAACGGTAAATTCACCGCCGACGATGTCTGGCCGAGCAAGGTCGAGAATCAGCAAACTCGTGGTGTTGATGCCTGTAAATTTCAAGCCGGTCATGGTCGGGCTTGAGCCCTCTGCAACAAGCGCACCATAACGGACTTCAGAAATATCTGACACCCATCGTGGCATACCATACGCGTTGGTAATCGATACGTGATTCAATTTGGTCGCACCGATATCGACGGTGCTTCGGAGTAGAATACCTTCGTTGCACGAAGGATCCCGGTTGTAGTGATTGCCGTTAAAGATACCATAACATGCGCCGATAGCCGATGCGTTGGACGGTTCCTGCCAATTGAATGTGATACGCGAGCTATTGCTCGCCATCCCGTTGGCGCCACAAGCGACGTCGCCGGCACACAATCCGCCGCGCACATCGATGATGGTGCCATTCGGAATTGTGACAGTCGTTCCAGGTTGTACAATCAGATTCGCACCGGTCGCGACAATGACATCTCCAGTCAATGTATGCGATCCGGACCAAACTTCAGTTCCAGTAATCGTGCCGTTCGATGTTTCGTTTGCAGCCAGCGCTGTTGGCATCAGGCCAACAAGGCCAATCATGACGCTTGTGAGCATCAAGAACGACAATAGCAAGCTTTTGTTTCGATGGGTCTCTTCCATGGGTCTCACTCCAAGTTGCAGGTGTCCGAGAGTTGCAAGGGCTATAACAGCCACGTTGCCGCGGCAGGTCGTTTATCGGTCATAAAGTATCAATAATAACCAATAATATCTACTAAAAGTATCAATTATTGTATTAAGTATCACTATTTTGGGCGATTGCATCAGCCACATTTCGCTCCCAGGCCAGCGCATCGAGGGTTCCATACCCCCAGCGTGGATGGTGTCCCTCGCCCTGAAGTGCGTTTGGTTGGCAGGAGTCTGCTAGTGCTTGCTTGATCAAAGAATTCGCAAATCTTGACGAGTTGCCAGCAGGGATGGCGTCCCCATGCCTCTCAAGAATCAACGCCAAAGCACCTGTAACGAAGACGGTTGCATCGCTTGTACCAGTACTTGCAGAGTATGGAATTGCCATATCTGGATCAGATGTCGATATGATGCCCACCCCGGGTGCGGTGACCTCAGGCTTCTGGTTGGGTTCAATTCGAACCTCGCCATCTGCTCCTTCAGTCTGTGAACCCGTTGCAGTTCGTTCCCACAACGCACCATCTCTGTCAACAGCACCAACCGCGATAACACCGTCGACATTGGCAGGCACGGATACGTCGGTCACCCCTGTTCCTGCACCTCCTGAATTACCGGCGGCTGCGACTACGAAAACACCGTGGTCGAGTGCGGCGGAAACTGCGTCTGCTGTCATTGATCCAAGGGGATTTTCAGGATCAGGGTCACCACCCAATGAGAGCGAAATGATATCGACATTCATTTCGTTCCAACACCACTCTATGGCATCTGAAACCGTTGATTCGGATTGTGTAGAGCCTTCGGAATTGAGGGCTGCTGCAACCACGAGTTCCACATTGGGTGCAGCGCCCCTAGACCCACCATCAGCGACGAGAATTCCAGCCATCATCGTGCCATGAAGGTCAGCACCTCGATCCTGAACAGTTTGATGGTCACCTCCAACAAAGTCCCGATAGCTCACCAGGTTGGCATTGGCAAGATCAGGGTGTGTCATATCGATCCCTGTATCAACAATGCATACAAGAACCCCGTTTCCACTGAGGCCTAAATCGTCCTGCAGGGCGTAGATGTTGGTGTCCTCGTATGCCCAATCTGAATTGGGTGTCAACGCACCCACAAAGTAGGATGAGATGTAGGGGTAAGAGAGTAGCATTGCCGATATAAGGCATAGAGCGAGCATGACACCCCACGGTTTAGGGTTGCTTTTGCGGAGGGCTTCATTCGTCGCCATACGCCACGCGACGGCCTGTTCAGATGTGGCCCCATATGCCTCAGGTGGGTAACCAGGGGCATCAGGGTCAATCGCAGTAAGCATGCGCGGATCCTCTGGTTCAGGGAGGTATTCGAGATGGCGATGAGGGCCTGGTGACATGAACTTCGCCCCGTAGGGGCGACCGAGGGTTCATGGCCCCTTCGCCGAATCGTGCATGGCTGTCGCTGGTTTGTATCGCAAGGTTTGCGTGAGGTGCGGACTGATTGAAATCAGAACGCTTGTGAGCTGCGACGGCCGCTGAACTTCCAGAACAGGCCAATTAGACCTGCAATAATCAGACCAACGATGAGGCCGACCCAACTGTTTGCCTTGGTAGATACTGGCGGCTGGTAGTTAATCGATTTCTGAATCGTATCCGGGTTCTCGTCAACCAACTCTAGACCTGTCGTATTGATCCGGAACGTGTAATCCACAGAACCAATGTCGCTCACAGGTTCGATGTCGATGGTGAACGTGGTTGTTTCTACATCGTTTGTGTATGGATTATCCGCAGGCACATCGAGCGCCAGTGCACCGACGACTACGTCATCTTCATCGAGAACTTCAACCTGAACAGCGAATGCGTCTACAAGACCTGTATTGACCACGTTAACGAACAACTGATTGGTCTGGCCCATCGGTGCGAACCCATCCTGAGATAGTCCAATCATACCTGGGTCTCCTGTAAATGCCAAATCAGGTAGAGCCGTCTTGATGTTTAGTGAAACGGTCTCTTGTGTACTGTTGTCCTCACTGGTGATGGTTACGGTTACAGTGAATTCTGTATCCTCAAGCCAAATTTCGGAGGCGTGGATGTTCACAGAATATGCCTGTGATGTTCGGGGGCCAACCGTCACTGAAGAGGCACCGGTTACACTCCACCACGGTGTCAAGCTTTCATCCAACTCAGAAATCGAGATACTGAACGTGTCATCACCATTTCCTGTATTTTCAAACATGAATGAGAACGTTTCGTCGTTGCCCGGTTGGACACCGATCACTTCGGGGATTTGAGACTCATCCAATCCGATTCCATACTCTTGTGGGATGAACAGTTTGAGTTCGTACTCATTGAATGACTGATCGCTGTGTGTCATCTTCACCAACAGTGAATGGCCTTCATCGTATGATTCAGCGTGGCTCTCGTTTGCAGCTGTTACACGGATTCGAACATCTGCTGTGGCGTTGCTTTGGAGACCGAGTCTGTAGGTCTGATATTCACTCCAGATGTCATCGCCAGTCTCATTGGTTCCAGTCCAAACTTCAACGGTCCAATACTGAGCATCGCCACCATTCAGTTCGAATGTGAGCATGTATTCGTCCTCGGCCATGTTACCTGTGTAAGTGAGTTGCATGTTGATTTCACCAGCGGTGTAATCGTCTCCATCTTCGGCATCATTATCGATGATTGTGAAGTTGTCCCCATCTTCTTCCGATTGCTCAATCGAAGTGTGGTTCTCACCGACGCTGAATGTAATCGAGTGGTCCTCATGAACTTCAAACAGAACAAGTTGGTCAGGTGATTCGACACCACCGCCGACAACCTCGGCATTCTTCCCACCGTTGTATGTCATCTCGACACCAAGTTGAGTGGTGACGAATGTACCACTGATACTGTAGTCGCCAGCGGGTAGAAGTAACGAAATTTGACCGTTTGAATCAACGGTTTGATTCCAACTGTGAGCCATACCACTTGCGAAAACAAGGTTGTCACCGCTGTCGATCTCTGAACTGTCACCTAGCGTGAACTCGTCGCCATCGAAATCGACCCACTTGGTGGATACATGCAGAACGCTTGCTGTCGAAAGCATGGCATCTGTTTCCCCGCCCTCTGCAACGGCTGCTCCAACATGTTCCATTGCTGCAAACCGTCCTTCAGTGCCGTCATAGGTCGCATAGAGAAGCCAATCTCCAGGCTCCACATCTGCTGTCCATGTCCCGTCCCATGTGCCATTCACAAGCACCTTGGTAGGTGTCACTTCATCGAAAGTTAAGCCTGAGGTGGGGATCAATGCAAGAGTGATGTCATCAGCGATGAGTCCCCATTCTGATGGGAGCACGTGCGAAATTTCTCCACCGACTGTGACCATTCCGGCCAACATTTCGATGTCAGATGTGTTGACAGCATAGTCTACCTGCATTGATACGGAACCATTGCTGTAGCCATCCTTTGTGGCAAACACATCATATGTGTCGTTCACCGGCACGAAGACTCTCCATGTCCCCAGAACATCCGAGGTCAGTTCTACAGGACCAAAGGTGGAACTACTAACGGTGACGTTGGCTCCTTCGATTCCTTCAGCATAACTCCAAGCATCGTCATCATTGATGTCACGGAATAGGTTACCGGCAATCTCGACCCATTTATTCAGTGTCAGATTGGTGTCTGGGTTTCCTGCACCTGAGACGACAGTCATCGTCACATTGTCAAGTATCCAGCGTAGGTTGCTGTCGGTTCGATTTAGACTCAATGTCCATGTACCCGGCATGAGTGTGCTGTCGATTACACCCGACTCATCACTCGGTCCTAGTGTGAATTCTCCCAACCCGTCTTCGCTGAATGCTGTCACCGAGTATCCACTCAAGAGTTCCCCAGTTCCGGCTTCAATCAATGTCAAATTGAATTGTGCAGCTTCGACCGTTTGCCACTCAATTTCTGTGCCTGGAGTGGAGGCGTCAATGGTCAAAGTAGTTCGGAATGTCTGCAATGGATCGTCGTTCGTGTCATCCCCATCATCATCGATAAAGTCGATCAAATGAATCAACCAATCGCCTTCTGGCAGATATTCAACAATTGTTCCATTGGAATCCGTATCAAGGGTGAACGAATCAGTGCCATCGCCTGCTTCCTCAAAGTATACCGTCCAATTGGCCATTGTTCCACCAGATTCGTTTCTGAGTGTAATGGATGTGTGCCACTCGGGCAAGAAGCCCAATTCGACATCCATGCCATCTGAACCGATGGCGATATCAATCAGCCCACCTGTATTGGATAGTAGTGTGTTGAAATCAGTTGTATTCTCGTCACGCGCGTCCTTGGCATCGGTTTCGAAAATCCACTTCCCAACGCTCAATTCAAGCGAGATTGTTCCATTGTCCCAGCAGTTCTGAGTTACACCTTCGTCACATGTTTGATTGGCGCTGATGTTGATGTTTCTCGACTCATCAAATGCCGTGTATGGAATCAGGCGGAAATCAATCGGTTGAACCGTTCCATTGCTTACATTCCCATCATTCGAGTGATCGATGAAGGTTGTCAAGTTTGCAATAACATGAGCTGGGTTCGCAATGAGTTGTATTGTCGCATTGTCACCCGAAGGCGTGTATGTGAATGGTTCAACATTGAGGACTGGATTGTTGACACTTAGAGTCCACTCTCTGGCCTCGCCGTCCGCAGGCTCCAACACATGTGCCGTGAAGCGACCTTGCGATGTATCGACTGGCCACAGCCATGTCACACCTGACAAATTGTCATACGCTTCCAGCATGAATGGATAATCACCGAATCCTGGCACATTCTGTGTATATGGATTACCAACCTCATACAGGAATATGTTTCCAGCCGCACCCACACTGTTCTGTGGATACAGCGCATCCTCGCCTGTGAAGTCAATTCCACCGCTAGGGACTGTGAAGTGCTTACCAATCATGAGATGACCAATCACGACATTCACGGTCAAGTTTACTTCGGCTCCAACTGGTACTTGGAAGCCAAAGGTACCATTCTCATCCGTCATGGTATCTTCAGTGATGCCTCCGCCCCATTGGATGTCGACCCTCTGATTGCTGTATGGTTGAGGTTCCTCTTCCGGCTTATCGGTCAAATCATACATGACCGAACCATTGACCCAAGCAGATTCAACATACTGCAGGACTAGACCTGTGATGTTATCTTGCAAATCAATTTCTTCGTAGAGAATGTAATCTTCGTCTAGGATACTCTGAACAACCCATGTATCTCGTGGCAATTCAACGTTATACGAACCATTGCCGTTGTCACGCGCATCGATTGTAATCGGTGTGTATTGGTTCGAGAACGAGAGGTTCTGATCTTCTACAGGCTGATCTTGATGGTCGAGTAACAAGAACTCGATATCGAACATCGGCGGAATCTTATCGATATCAGACGGTGTTACATTTCCAGCGGTATCTGGTGTGACCGAAATCGTGTTGGAACGATACTCATCGAACCCGTCCGAATCTCCATCCATTGTCACAACATATTCACCTTCAAGAACGGGGCCGATACCGAATGTACCATTTTCGTCGGTTTCAAACCAACATGGTGACCAAGCAATTTCGCCACATTGTTCTGTGACATTGGCCTCCATGTCATCAAAGTCAACAAGTTCCATGCGACCCGTGACCGTTTCACTTTCGAGGTCACCAACCGCCAACGAACTCGCCGTTCCTTGAATCCAAGTTCCAGGTAGCATCAATTCGATGTTCTTCGCCTCTGGACTGTCTCGAGTGAGTGGAACGACAAGCGGCATCGGCAAGATCGATTCTTCGCCATTGTCGAATAGCACTGCAACGTGGTAACTACCCGGGATCGCATCGACTAGATGGAATGAACCCGGTCTGACCATGTCGCCACTGAATTGACCAGTACCTTGGAATGTTCCCGTACCGTTGATTGTACCGTAAGAGGACAATGAGGTGTCGGTTGCATCCACAACAAACGTTCCTGCACCAATAATCGTCTCACGATACATTGGTGTCGTGAAGTAAGATGTTCCATTCGATGTGAAGCGACCATCGATCCCTTCGACGAAACCATCGATGAGGAATAGGTCGGTAACGTTCACGTCTTCAAGACAGTAGGAGGCTTGTTCAGGCATCGAACCGTTGACACATTCTTGAGCATCCATGTTTTCGATGGTTCCCTCAAATGTACCTCGACCGAGAACGTCTCCAATTCCAGTATAGGAATGGTTGTGCAAGATACTACGTGTGTAGTTGCCTGTGAAGTCTGTTGCTGTGACAACACCGGCTTCTGATGTCATCGAACCAGGTCCGGTAAAGGTGACTTCACCAACTGCACCTGGTCCATACTCGCGCTCTCCTTCGACATCTCCATCTGATGTGGTGATGTAGTAGGCATCTTGTCTTGTTTCATCCCAAATGTTGGAGACGCGTAGATCCATGTTCGCAAGTGGCTCCCCACCGAAATCAGCGTCACCTTGCCATTCGATGGTGCCGGTTGCTCCCGAGGCGCCCACATTGATGTCTAGACCGAGAACCGATTCACCGTTTGAATGCCCTTGAGCACCCGTGACGTTAATCGTAGATTCTCCGAGCCAGGTCGAACCGGATACATTGGCTAGAATACCGGTAATTGGGTTGATTGTGCGGTCATCGTTGACTGGAGTCACCAAATCAACGGCCCAGGCGCTGGCTGAATTTTGATCAGCAGTCACCATCGAATCTCGGGCGGTCACCAAGTCTGATTCGCCCATGAATGCGGTCACACGAATACGACCACTGGGCACTGTAATGCTGTAATGACCTTCATCGTCAGCTTGCGTTGTGCCGATTGGAATCCAATAGGTCCGGGCATCTGTATCTGTAGGATCTTCACCACTGAATGCATCACGCTCAATGAGCAGCTTGGCATTCGGCACTGCGCCGATTTCACCAAGGACGACGTCACCCTCTAGGGTTGCTCCCGAGTAATACTTGAGAATCTTGACACCTGTGTTTGCAGAAGCAATCATCTGCTCATTGTCCTCATTGGCATCATACCAATTTGCCAATACAAAGTGATTCATCATAGCGCCAGGCAATGGATATGCGAAGGTTAGCGGTGTATCGGGTGTACCATAGCCTTGGAAGTGCTGCTTTGGCTGACCGTGACCACGTTCTGGTTCAAGACCTAGTTGTGGGGTTCCGTAACCCACGTAGGTTCGGGCAATCATTGTCTCGAAGAATGCAGGTTGTTGGTCGACTCGCACATCAACGAGTTGGATGATGTCGCCACCACTACCGGATTGGCCGGCGAGAAGATCTGCCATGTAGGCGGTTTCAAACTCAGCACCGGTCATCTCTTGCTCGGGACGATCGCCTCGCTGTGTGATATACACAGATTCGATGTAATCATCTGGGTCCAATCCACTCAGCGTGGTTGGTGCATAGAAAATACCCGTTGGGTTTCCGTAATGCATTCCACTCTCTGCATACTGGTATCCTCCGATTGGATACAATCGATTGTCTACAGCAAAGTAACGAATGTCGTTGTTGCGTGTGACGGTTTCACCGGGACCTCCATCGTAGGAAGCAACTTCATACTCAATCGAGGTGAGGTCGTGATACAAATCAACGAGCTCCTCTAGATTGAAAACGTGGGTGAGCAAATCACGAGCGATGGCATAGCGAGCATTCTGTCTGTGCAGAGATGTCGAGACGTCATCGAAATCGTCGTAGAGGTCACTAGTATACCAGTAATCACCGATGATGTAGTGGGATGATTTACAAGAAAATGCACTTGTTGAATCGAAGTTCTCATCACCAGGCGAATTTCCGTTATCGTCGATGACAAACTCATCTTCGACGGGACAGTTTTCCATAAAGTCGACCTTTCCATTCTGGTCAAAATCATAGATGGCTGTGCCTAGGTCTGTGTACTCTCCAATCTGTTCACGATCCTCGTAGAGGCGATACAACATCGAATCGGAGGAGCGGGTTCCATCCTCGCTCATGTTGGTACCTTGAGCCAACATGACATCGTCTCCAGCACCAATGATGGTGAAGGCGCGATCTTGCACACCTTGACTGGTCGACATCGTGTTGACTGCAACCCACTCATCCCATGTTGCGCTTGAGCTGAAGTGTTGTTGCATCGTTCGCGCAAATGCACGGGTGAACTGGTCGTCATCGATTGTTCCTTGGTCATCATTGAACTCTTGACGCATGTCACCCTCGGCAAGTGTCACGATAAACAGTGCAATCGTGTCTTCTTCTCCGCCGGCAAGCAACATGTTACCCGCAGCAGGGATTCCAGACTGGAAGTTGTCTGCTACAGTTGGGTGCTGGCCCTGAGCCAGTGCTTGGAATCCATAATCCCACCATGATACAAAGGCGGGCCGTTCTGAAAATGATACATCTGTATCTTGGGCCTCTAACCAATCATAGGCTTCGTTCCATGAACGACCATTGAAACCGGGTCCGAATGTCCCCATATACCAACACTCACCTTGACAGGTTGGGTTCTCCTCATCACCAATTCCATAATCCGAATATGGCGAGCCATCGAGTACAGACCAACCAAAGAGTTCTGCTCGAAGTGCGTCGGGCATCAAATCGTGGAGCGTCTCGTCGACTTGCTTCTCGGCAACCTCGCCTCGGGGAATTCCAGAATCGATTCCATAGATGGCGTGTTGGCTGAATAGCAGAAGCAAAATCATACCGATTGCAGGAACGCCGAGATGCTTGCGAGCGGCTCCAATCGTAGAAGAGAATCGTGCTTTAGATCCACTCACACCCATGCGCCTCCAAGTCTTCACATACTCCTTGACACCGCTAAATCGCCAAATTCCGACAATCGCAGCCGAACCCATGATGGCCATTACAGGTGTAGCGTTGAACATGAAACGACCAGCGGACCATGCCATGTAAGAGGCCAACAAAATCCACATCGACAAGACCATGTGCGTCTGCTTTCGGGTGCGGAATCCGCGCCATAGAGAAATGAAACCCATGCCCAGTGCAAACAAGAACACAAGAGGACCGAAGTTTGCAAACAATTGTCCACGGCTTGGGGCCTGTGCTTCAGCAATGGTGCCGAAGACCTTGTTCTTTGAGAAATAGAATCCACCGGTGGTGAGAACGTCCCATCCATTGGAGATCTCAAGCAACTGTAGGATGTACAGAGTGCCCAGTAGAACCGTTGTGATCGCTGAACCCATGATGATGACCATCAACCAAGGTTTGTCGCGGAAAGCCGTTACAATCCATCCATTGATGATGGTAAAGCCAACAATGTAGAACAAAGGTTGGAAACCGCTAGCGTCCCAAATCAGGTTGAGTTGCATGTTTGCGTAGAAAGGCAAAGGCAACAGGAATGTCGTGAGCATCATCACAATGATTGCAGCGGTTAGCGGCATGCTGTCCCTGCGGCGCACCAGATTGATCGCAGTCTGCATGAAGAATGCAGCATAGAGGATTGCAAGACCATACACGAATCCTTTCCAACCGAGAGCGACGGTTGCAAACGAAACACCAGCCAAAATAGCCTGTGCCATGGCACCTGGGTGCTGCTTGAATGCAGCTTTGATTCCCTTGACCATGTGCAAAGGATTCCAATCAGAGTCTTCGAGCAACTTGTCACTACCGATTTTATCGACGGCACATAGCCAGAAATAGAATCCAAGTGACATGAACAGAATCACGAAGGCATCGTGATCTGCTAGAGCGAAGGTGCTGTGACTGACGTGACCAGGCATGAGAGCCATGAGCCAAGCGCCAATTGCACCAGCGCCAGTTCCGAAGAAGCGGCGGCAGGTTGCAGCAATTGGCAATACGGTTAGAGCACCGTAAACTGCAGGCATGCCTGCAATGGACCACCATGCAGCATCATGAACATCGCCATCCAAGAACGGATTCAACAGTGAACCGCCGAGAGCCAATGTCCAACTGAACAAGGGCGGCCGAGGATTGATTGAACCAACCGGGTAGGCACGATCCATATCGATGATGAAGTGACTGTTCTGAGCGAGGATGTAATCGATTGCTCGCTTCATATACCAAGGGTCAGAACCTCCTGTCATGTCCCACTCACCGGTTCCCGCGGCGTTCATTGCAGGAATGACGTTCCACATGATGCGCACAACGAAGGCTGTGAGCAGAGCGCTAGCAATTGTGATACCATACCAGTGTCGGCCCCACCAAAGTCGCGCTTGTCCATGGTTTCGGCGCTCAGGACCACGCAATAGTTTGCCTGAGAAACCGTAGTAGAGAATTCCAGCATTGAGCCAGAAGAAGATGGCGAACCAAGACAATGTTCCCAAACTACCGTGTAGGAATGAGAGGAAACCTTCTTCATTTCCAAAGATGAACAATCCTGCACCTTGCCAGTTGCCAAACGTGTAAAGAGCCCAGTTCAAGGCGACAAACAGTCCGAGTGTTCTCCAATGTTCAGCCCAACAGAATGCAACGAACATGGCCACAATACCTGTGAAGAAGGCCCAGAAGAATCCAACATATTCCGCTAGGAAAATCGAATCGGGGTTGTCTAGGGTAGAAACGTGCCAAAGGCTGAACGCGTGTGCTCCAATCCAAACAGCCAAACCAACATACAGTGGAATGTGGTCCTTTTCAACCGTTTCTGGCAAATCCCTGAACCAAGAACCGTGACCACCTGCTTGCAGACGACCGCGGACGGCTAGAGCGATGAGAACACTGGTGAGGATTGAAATCGCCCACCATGTGAAAAACAGGTAACCTGTTACGATTCTGTCAACGTCTAGGATGTCGTAGTAACTACCAGCAAGACTGCCCCCGTCGCCCCATGAATGACCGGCTGCAGCCACTTGAATCGCATAGACGAATCCAGCGACAATTCCGACCACAATCAGTTCTTCTTCGTGGCGCCTTGAACGGTCAAACAAATGAACGCCAATGGCCATCATGGTGAAGGCTAAGCCCAGTAAAGCAGCTCCATCGTAGTAATGGACCATGCCGACGGCACCGATCACCACTGCAAATCCGAGGGATACGAGAGAGGGGCGTGTCCCAACGGGTTCGAAGATGATTCGGGGTGCTTTGCCAAGAAGACCGCCGGCCAATAGCACGGTGGTAATCATCAGCAGTGTGTTCCAATCGCTTCCATCATAGTCGACGGTGTTCCAAGTAGCGGCTACCATCATGGCAAGCATGATTGCAATCGTCACCGGGATTGCAAGCAGCCCAAACAATGGGGCTTGCGTCGACGCAGTTCCGTTTTCGTTTTCCATTTTATTCCCTCTCTTGGGTTACTGACAGCACATACGCTACGCCATCAGCGACGCCGCGACTTGAGAGGTCGTTATAACCCCTCCTCACGCGCTCGCGCGAAGGATGGGGCTCAGTGCAACGAATAGCACTCGCGCCTTAAAGTGCTCTGTGGCCAATATCACGGCGGAAATGAGAACCCTCAAGTTGGACATCTGAAAGCTTCTGATAAGCCAGATTCCTCGCTTCTGAAAGTGAAGAGGCGATTCCGGTTGAGGCCAATACCCGACCACCTGTAGAAACCAATTTCCCATCAATGATTCCGGTGCCGGCATGATGGATGAAAGCGCGACCATCTGAATCAAGGTAATCAGAGATGTCGCCTGTGATGGAACGAGCCTTGGCAGGTGGGCCGGGATATCCTTCTGCTGCAAGCACCACAGTGAG
>CAZXVR010000007.1:0-24365 GCA_964644485.1 uncultured Candidatus Poseidoniales archaeon
GACTCCAGCAATCTCAAACACTCATCTCGATGGTGTTCTGGTGTACCACACTCACGTTGCTGATCTGGCCCTATGTCAGTTGGAGATTCGAGGCCGACAAGGAAACATTTGGTATCGCAATGACCTATTGGGGGCTCGCCTCCATCGCTGCAGGCGTCCTTGTAACCGTCCTCGCAATCGGATTCATCTACGATCATTTCCTTGCTCTTTGGAAAGAACAGCGCACCGTTGACACCGAGCGCAACCCGTTCGGAACCTACGCACTCATTCCAGCAAACGTCGTCATGATTGGTATGATGAATCGATTGCTTCGCGACAAGGCAGATGGTGACGAGCAGGTCCTGCGGACCTGTGATTGGATAGACGAGTGGTTAGATTGGTGCAGTTCACAGGAAATCTGGGCCCGCAGCCAACACTTCTGGGACTCAGAGTTTGAGAATCAAGTCCCCGATCTATTCTTCCTTCCAGATGATGCAGTTGAGAAGGCCCGCGCAGTCAAATTGGATGATTGAAACTCAATCTTTCAGGTAGTGTTTGACAATCGTCTGCGTTTGGAAATGACCCACGCCGTGATCTTCTTTGAGATGCTTCTTCAAATCTCGCTTTTCTGTAATCCCAGATTCTTTCAGCACTGCACACCACTCCTCAAGCGACCTCCCCGTTTTCTCTGGGAGGTTGCGAATCATGGCCGCTTCCATTTCCTCAGGTTTCATGATTGAAGCACCCCTCTAACAAACAAATCAGCAACGATGAGAATCACAAAAAATCCAATGATTGGGATTTTCTTTTCCCACAAGAAGGTAACATACCCCTCCAATACTGAATTGCCCACCATATTCGCACCGCAGGTTTCATTGAATTGACTCTTTAAACAAACATGACCGCGAATTGCGCGACTTCCCAAATCCCGGCCGCAATATCAACCGCAAATTTCAACTCGTTTTTGATGGATGAATACTCGGTTCGTTGTTTGTCCAGAGCAGCATCTCTACGTGCAGTATCCGATACATCCCACTCCTCTAAGACTGTAGCTAGCTCTTCGGATTCAAAATCAGGCTTGAGCAGTACCCCACAATCTTCGGTAACAATCTCTGGCATCCCTCCAACCGCAGTTGCAACCGCAGGAATTCCATATGAGAACGCCTCCATAATTGAGACGGGCAAACCCTCACTGCTACTGACATTGACAAAGACATCCGCAGGATTTTCTTCAAACCATTTGAGGACATCTTCATGCGCGACTTGACCCATCAGATCAACCTCGACATTGTCACCAACCTGTCCTGTTTCAACCAACACTTCAGACAGTGTATCGCCACCACCGATGTGTGTCCATTTGATCTTACGTTGAGTGTGTTTGAGAGCCGCAGCAATCAGATGTACACGCTTGACCGGGAGTAAGGAAGAGACAGACACCACATGCAGACGATCATCATTCGACGCCGACGCAGGCTCATGCTCATCCACACCGAGACGCCCCAATTCCACCTTGTGGGCAAACTTAGGATATTTTTCACGAAGATGTACAACTCCTGCTTCTGAATCGGGTAGAATTGCATAGAGTTCTCTCAGCGCGAACCCCTGCATGGGCAGGTACTTCTTTCCAACCCTTCCAGCATAGATGTCACCACCATGCCCCCGTGAAAATGAAACGATTTTCTTGTGACGCCGGGAAAGTTCAGCAGCGATACTGGCCCCACGGTTTAGCCAGAATGATACAGCACCATCGATTTCTGCGAATCTTGGCCCCAACACTTTCTCAATCGTATCACAAGCAATTCGAATTTGCGCAGCCTCTCCTATCACTTCTCTGGGAGCAAATGGCCTTGAGGCCAAAACCTCTCTCATCACACCTTTCACATTGATGCCTGCACCCAAACGTCCGAGGAAACCCCTTCGATTCCACCGCCTCAAAATTTCAGCATGGACATCGGTAAGGACTTCACAATTCTCGGGTATTTCGCGGGTCAATTCACCGAGTGGATCCATGGTTGTAGGCAATAGCAGAATTTTTTCGAAATGAGGCGCAAGATCACGAATTTCATTGGTGACAAACGACTCCCCTGGGGGGTATGGCCAGTGATCGGTGAGATACAAAATCGTGTGACCCAACTTTATTCCTCCCCATTTGCCCACAACGGTGCCCAATTCATATCACCTTCTGATTCAGTGAGCATGGAGACACCTTGTCCAGGTTGATGGACCAACATAGATTCACTCACCGGACGCGAGAACAAGCCAGAATACTCCTCAAGCAATTCGCGCAAACCACTGAGAGCATCATCGCGAACAAGCGCCAGCAAATTTCCACCAAAGCCTGCGCCCATAACCTTCAGCCCCAGCACACCGTCGCACTGTAGACAGACATCAGCGATTTGATCCATCTGTGGCGTTCGAATACCGTATAATTCTCCAGCATCTCTCCATGCTTGATTCATGTAACTGCCCATTGTGGAAACCTCACCATTGGTGTGGAGCAAGACCTGCATCTCTTGTGATCGGTCAAACTCACCTTGTGCAAAGTCCAACCAATCTTTGATTCTCAATTCGACATGTCCAGCAGCCTTCAATGCAGGATATTTTCGCATGATTTCCTCAGAAACTTCAGTGATAGATAGGACGCTAGGCACTTCTTCTGCAGGATTTTCCAACATTTGTGGAATAACGTCACGCGCGGCCAATGCCCTTGCATTGAATGCCAATTGCGTTGCAGAACCCTTGTCCGACGGATGTGTGAAGATAGTCACAAACTTGCATGAATCCAATTCATCAATTGAGTCCAATGATTGAGCGGAGAATGGCCGAAATGTCAGTCGCAACATCTTCCCATCTTCGGCGAAGGCCATGGTTGCATGATCCATCATGCCACCCCGGGTTCCAACATACCATTCAGCGTCAGCCGTTTCTTCGGCCAACCTATCCTTTTCTAGTGCCAAACCATTGGCCAAACGAATCGCAATAGCGGCACAAATTGTCAGCGCTGATGACGACGATGCCCCTGAAGAATGAGGAATACTCGAATCGATGAGGATGTCAAAACCATTCTTGACATCATAATGCATCTGTGTATGATGAACAGGTCCGCGAACATAATTCGACCAATGCGGTGTGGGCGTGCCTTGCGTTTCCAACCAAGCCAACCACTGGCCACCTTCTCTAACAGATGGTGGCGAATCCACATTCAGATTGAACCTACAATCTTCGAATTCACCCATATTGTACATTTGCACGAGAGAATCATTGCGAGGGGAAATGACCGCCCGCATCGTGCAGGAATCACTGGCAAACGTCACGAGTTGAGGGGAGAAAACCTCCCAATAATCGGTGTGGTCTGCAACCAAGCAAAGCCGCGCAGGGACCCGAATAACCCAACAATCCCGTTCGCCAAACAGGTCTTTTGCAGCATTCATCATTTGGTCAGCATCAGCGTGGGGGGAATCACTCAAAGGGCACGCATCGATCATCATGCAACCCCCATATCAGATTCAACAGCCTCCCAAACAGTTTCGACCATGGTTTGCAAATCATTGTCTGTGACTTCACAATCAACGTAGCCAGAGAGGTCATTTGGATCGGCATCGATGTGGACAACATCAGCGCCTGAAATTTGGCCTACCATCACAGCCAATTCACCCACGGATGTAGGTTGGCCGGAACCGACTGGAACGATCTGAGAATTTGATGGCGGATTCAGAATACAATCTCCAACCACATCGAGTACTGTATGGATGTCAACGAGATCCTTGATGGAATCGCCATCACCCATGACCGTAATCGGACCACCGTTTATCGCTTGGCGAGCGAACACACTTGCGAGCCCCTGCGCCCGACCATTGACGCCAACACCTTGGACTGATGAGATCCGCAAGATTGAGACGGGATGCGCATCATCTGCACACCCTAAGAACACGTTTTCACCACTCGCTTTCCCAGCCCCATAAGCATCGAAAGGCGCCACATCAGAATTGATATCGAACACCCCTTCATCGCGTGAATGCACACGAATACTACTCGAGAAAATAATGTGACAATTGTCCAAAGACATCGCCGCACCGGCGACACGCTGCGCCAACTCGGTGGCGACGATATCGGCGTTGGAATCACCAGGCAGTGGCCCCGCCAAATGCACAATTGTTTGGCAACCGTGTTCGCGCAGATAATCAGCCAATGCATCAGGTGTATCCAGCGCACGCAAATCGATCCCAAACCCCGAATCGCCAAGTTGTGCAAGCAAATGAGCCCCGATGAAACCGGAAGCACCGGTCACGCCGATCATACCATCACTCCAATCCGAGCATGACGATGCATTCACGGATGTGTTCAACCAATTCTGCATCCTCAAACATTTCAGCATGCGATGAGTTGTATTCTGCCAAGTCAACCTTCGTCATTCCGTCACTGGGTGACCAGTTACCGACCGGCGGTGCGACCACGTAATGGGAATCCGTTTCATAGAGGCGTGCGATTTCGTCAGAGGTCACTAGATCTTCATGCAACTTTTCTGCTCGAATCAAGCCACGAACATCGACATCAAACCCACCATCTCGTAGATTCATACCCTTGAACACGGAGAGCAATTGGCCCAAACTGAACCCCTTCATTTTGAGAACAAAGATTTCACCACCCTCGGTCATTTCAACAGCGTCGAGAACAAGGCGCGCCGCCTCGGGGATGGGCATTGCAAATCGAGTGACCGCCTCGTCACTGATCCACACCTCACCGCGCTCTTTGATGCCCTTGACCATGGCCGGTATGACCGAACCACGAGAACCGAGGACGTTACCGAATCGAACACAAGCGCAGAGCATATCTCCAGTGGAGTTCCCGTCAAGGGTCAACTTCTCAGCGACATACTTCGAAGCGCCCATTGTAGAGGTTGGTGAGACCGCTTTGTCCGTGGAGACCATGAGCATCATTTGCACACCGGCATCCTTTGCGAGATCGACCACATTCTGAGTTCCGAGAATATTTGTTTTCACAGCTTCAATCGGGTTTTGTTCACAGATGAGAACATGCTTCAATGCGGCCGCGTGAATCACGATATCCACATCTGTTTGGAACGCGCGCGCGAGGGATTCGCGATCGCGCACATCTCCGATGATGAATGTGATATCATCACGGCCGACCAATTCCTGCTGGAAATAGAAGTGTTTTGAGTCATCCCGAGAGAAAATTGTGATGTGTTTTGGCTTGCGGTCCATCAGTTGGCGCACAACTTCTGAACCGATTGAACCGGTACCACCTGTGACCAATACGTGCGAGCCTTCGATTCGCATATGTCCACCTGACGGCCCTAGCCGACGGTTTTGGGGCAGCCCTTTCCGTCATGAACGTTCGCTTTTCCAAAAAATAGCAAGAATGCACCAAAGCGAGCCATTGATGATGTAATACCAACACGACTTCACCATGGGTTCCCCACGGGCAGCATCATGCCTGACGGTTTTACTACTCATGATGAGCCTCTCAGGTTGTTTTGGTGCTGAAGAGTCCGCAATTGACAACTCTGACGAATTATACCCGAGTATTTGGGACCGCCACACATTGGAGTGGAATGTCAGCCACACACACAGTTTCTTGCTCAATACAGGACCCCATCACGCCCTCGATGTTCAGGAAGCAAATATCGAGGTCGACACAACAGGGCTGTGGGAAGGCGGACCCAATTCAGCCAATGTCCACCTTTCTTACTGGCTTCCTTCCAACACCCAAGAAGGAGAAGAGGTCCCAGTAATCGCAGTCATCAGTCCCTATTTTTCCTATGGTCAACCTGGAGATGAGTCATCACCAACCAATGTTGTTGGAGGGGGGCGCGGTGAATTCATCTACGACAATTTCATTCCCCATGGATACGCATTCGCTCAGGTCGCTGTATTCGCTACAGAGGACAGTACAGGATGTTTTGATTATCGAGGCGACGGTGAAGGATTGAGTATTCACACCGCGGTTGAATGGCTAGGTCAACAGGATTGGAGTAACGGCAACGTTGCGATTTACGGCAAGTCCTACGAAGGTGCAACCGCTTGGGAAGCCGCAGCTCAAGGTAGCCCCCACCTCAAAACAATCGTGCCGATTTCAGGCACCACTGCACTCGGCCCCTTGCTCTACAAAAATGGCAGTGCGGAAGCGAGAAGCCAAGTCATGCATTCCAATTATGGAGGCAGCATTCTCGATTACGATGATGATGATCTTGACAACATGTGTGCCGACGTCCTCGAAGGATTCCTCGCAGGACCTACACGATACGGCCTAGGTGAATTGGATCCATATATGGACAATTACTACGATGAGCGAAGCCACATCGACAAGGCCCTTGGCACATACAACGGCAGTATCTACTGGGTTCAAGGTTTGCAAGATTGGAACGTCGACCCACACCAAGTGTTCGGCGGCCCACCCGGTGTGAATTGGTATCAGGAATACATCGACAACGGTTACGAAGTCGCTGGAATGATTGGCCAATGGGAGCACAACTACCCCGATCAATGGACCAAGCACAACAATCAGGATTCGGGATATGGTGGGGAAGCAATCCACAACATGACCAGATGGGATTGGGCGCAGGATCTCTTTGAATGGTTTGAGTACTACCTCAAGGGAATTGGTCCAGCACCAGCACTCCACGCCCAGGTCCAGCGCAATGATGGTGAATGGCGCATCGAAGAAACGTGGCCCCCGACAGACGTCGAACGTCTTGCATTAGACATGAGCGAATGCAGCAACGATGGCGCATTCCTCGGCGGCGGCGCCCCTGTCGTCGGCGGCGGCCAAACGGTCACAGTAGAATGCCCTGCACTGAGCGACAGCAACCTCCACATCGCAGGTCTCGCTACGCTCCACCTTCAAGCAGTCCCTACATTTGATGGCGGTCAAGTATTCATCGAAATGCAGGACGCTGAAACAGGCCTCCGCTTGGGGCACGCTACAATGGACATTCGATACCATGCGGGCGGATATGATGCGCAAACAGTCATTCCAGGCGTAGCCGTAACCATGATGATGGAATTCCAAGCGATTGACGCAATCCTCCCAGCAGGACACGGCCTCCGATTCATTTTGTCAGATCAAGGTGAGGACTACCTCGCACCTGCTTGCGGACCGTCCTGCACAGTCCACGTACTCCCATCTTCATCGACACTGGAACTCCCAATCATTGAGCGCGACGGTAGTACCGTGCTGATTACACCCCAAGATTCACAGTAGGAATCCACTGAGATCATCGATAATTCTCAAACAGTTTTCATCGTCCGGTGAATGCTCTAATGCGGTTCTCGCCGCATCAAACGAAGCCATCCTGTTGCCCAGCGCCTCGTGCGCGCGCGCTAGATTCGACCAAGGGTGGCCAGGGGCATCGTAGCGTTGAGAGCGAGTTGCTGCAGCCAGCCAAGGTATCGCAGCCGCCGGTTGCTCCATCTGTAGCAAAATGGCACCGATGTCATTCCATGGATTGCCCAATCTTTCATCGGTTTCGATCGCCTTGCGACACCAACCAAGCGCACCCCACGAATCGTCCATTTCCCCGAGGGCCCAACCGAGGAAGGTCGCAGACTCAGCGGTTGGTGCCAAGCGGAACGCCTCCCCATGATGTTCAGATGCAAGCTCAAAGATTCCCATTTGTAGGAGAACGTGACCCATGCGGAACAAATCATCAGACACCAGTTCTCTGAATCCACCCGACTCACCTTCGGGCACATCAGAGTGAACAGGGTCAATGGAATACCAAACACGCTCGACCATATCCAACATACGCGCCGGACCAAATCGATCTCGGGTTGGCATTGAATTTGCGTTGCACCATGCAAGTTCGATGGCCATCCGCGTCTCGTCTGCAACACTACTTCCATCAAGCTCAGCACCAGTTTCGAGTCCGACCAACACCTCCTCCGACCAAGGATCTACATCCCAACAAGCAACCCACTGCGCCATCAACTCACCCTTCCCGTGGTGCTGTATGAGTTGCAACATGCTCCTTCCTTCATTTTCAATTGGTAGAACAGCATACCCCTCATCTTGAACCCGCATCATGAGACTCAATGGAAGTGAGGAGAACATTCCCGTGGACAGCACACGATCAAATCCACCCACTGGCATTGAATCATCCAATTCACTCATCCCAATCAATTGCATTTCACAGCCGAATGCTTTGGCGACAATGTCGAGTCGTAAATCATCCCAACGATTGGACAGTACTTCACGCCGCCCTTCATCAGGTTCTAGGACAACAATATTCTGTGCACCGATATACATCAGCAACTCAGTCCACCAATTGCCGCGGGGACCCATCAAGAGGACACTATCCCCCTTTTCGATTTGCAGCAGTTGCATGATTTGGCAGGTTTCAAACAAACCTGGCAAGAGAGAGTGGTGCATGTCTCCACCCGCCCACCACGGGATTCGCAGGCTAGACGCCTCTAGGTTTGACATTTCATCATCAAGTGGGAACGGAAGTGCGTGAACACCTCTGGGACATTGACGCATTGCATCGAGAACTTCTTCAAGTTCAATGACACCAAATTTTGCCAAACGATCCATATGGACTTGGTGGGAGGGTAGCAGGGGCCAATCCTCTACCAATGGCAGCGCACCCACATCACATGAGGGCGCGCCGGAAAGCGGTGGATTTGCACTCACGCGTCGCGAGTTTGCAAATGGGCACTTGAAGTCCACCCCGCATCAAACCTCGAAGAAGACGTTTTCAAGACCTTATTTTTGGCGCCGTCAGCGCAACAACTCATCTACAGATTTCACGATTAAATCCGGCATTTGCTCCGCCCCATCCGGCAACGTTGCAACATCTTCTTCTGTTGCCTCACCAGACAATACGAGCACTCCTTTGACACCAGCCCGCGTCGCCATCGCCATATCGGTGTAGAGTCGATCACCAACCATTGCACAACGTGCAGGATTCAATCCAAGGTCCTCGATTTTATGCAAAATCATACCTGGTTCGGGTTTACCACAAACGTGGATGGGTCGAACCCCCGTCGTTGCCTCAAACATCGCCATGTAAGCACCCGTATCTGGCAAACCTCCATCTGGCGAAGGACAGACCATGTCAGGATGACTAGCGACCAGGGGGACGCCTCTGTGGAGGTGAATCGATGCGGTTGCAATTTTATCATACGAGATTTCAGTATCATAGCCCAGTACAACATATTGAGGCGTTTGAGATTGAGTTGCAATACCTTGTGATTCAAGCATCCCCCGCATCCCCTCAGTACCGACCAACCAAGTTTCACTGACTTCATTTGAGGCCAACCATGAAAGCAAATCGTGTGTCGATAATAGCACATCCTCTGTGGTTGCAGGTATCCCGAGTCCAGCCAGTTTGGTGACATACTGATCGACAGAGCGACTACTGTTGTTGGAAAGGAAATAGCGCTTCACACCAGAATCGTCACACCGGGTAAGAAAGTCGAGCGAACCATCAATCAAATCCGCGCCAAGGTAGATTGTACCATCAAGGTCAAGGAACACTGCGTCGATATCATTCAAACTTGCATCCATACAACCACATCAGAATAACAGAGTTTTGATCATCCACCATTTTGAGTGGAATTGGCCTTGAGCCTCTTTGGAAGCAATCATGTCAGTCAATGCTCGTTGCAATTCGACTTTCTTCACAGCCTTCCCAATGAAGAAATTCATCAACCGCCTTTTCTTGACTAAACGTTGTAGTTTGTATGAGTTTGTTAATTCCGCAGAGAGTTCTTCCCACAACTTAACCTGATATTCATCTGCTGATTTTGAAGTGAATCCTTCCCGATGCTTTTCGAGATCAAATATGGTTGAAGCCAACTTTGCGGAAAGCAATGCATTCCCGATACCTTCTCCAGTAAATGGGTCGACTAGGGAGGCCGCATCTCCGATACACATCGCACCCGCCATCGCTGCACGCCGGGGCTGAAATGAGGGCGCCCTTTTCCTTGGACTCCCGAATGGAAGTTGCCAACCCTTTCCTGATTTCTCTACCATTTTGGCATTTGCAAACCTCTTGCTAAACTTTGGGTCTTCATTGATGACCCAGTCCCGCAAGCCTCGAAGTTTGGTTTTCTGCTTGTCCATTTCAGCGATGACCATTCCAATGCCCACATTGACAACCCCGCCACCTACAGGGAAGATCCAGAAGTACCCTGGGATGACACCTTCAATGAAGTGAATTTCAATTGCGCCTTTCCAATCTTCACATCCCTCAACCCCTGTCCAATATTCTCGATAGGCACCGCAGTAGTGCTTTTTGTCGACCATTGGTTCATCGTGATGTGCAACCACAGCTCGGGCGACTGGACAATTGTATCCACCCGCACCGATCGTCAAAGGTGCATTGAAGTGGTAATCATTTTTTTCGTATTTTCCAGAAATTCCTGTAACCGCATCACCTTCAATGTGAACCTCTTTGACGTTGAAATTCTGGATAACTGAGCCACCCGCTTCAAGCACCTTTTCATTCGCATTCCGGAACAGAAGCGTATCGAATTGTATTCGAGGTAAACTGTAGCCAGCCTCTCTATTTTCCACTTCTTCTTCAGGTAGAGATATTCGCACTTCTTTACCACTAGGGGCTCCGAAAATGATTCCATCGACTCTGAAATGGTCGGTTTTTTCTAAAGTTGCCTTGACACCAATTTCTTCAACATGCTTCAACGATTTTCCACCGACAGCATCGCCGCAGGTTTTGTCACGAGGGTAGACCGCTTTTTCCAACAGCAGAACTTTGACACCCTTCATCGCCATGTAAGCGGCAGCAGCACTGCCCCCTGGTCCACCTCCTACAATGATCACATCGAATGTGGAACCACCCGCTGCAACATAACAACAAAAACCGCCACAACCCCCCCTCTTTCTTCCCCCCCGCCGTCGGCGGGCCGACGCGGTCTTCAAGCGTTGGGGCGTCGATTTCATGGCTTGGCCCCTCTTCCCAATTCCATGGGCCCCCAAATTTCCATCATCCAGACAACCCTTCCAAGCACATGGCTTGAAGCAGAAGTAGGTGCCTTCGCTCAATTGGTTTTGGAGGCCGGGGCGGCCTGCGTACAACATTCTTCGATTCGATCAACCTACAAATGGGAAGGGGAAATTGAATCATCGCCAGAGTGGCGTTTACAAATTAAAACCACTCAAAACCAACTGGAAAACGTGATGAAATCGATTCGGGAAAACCACCCATATGAGGTTCCACAAATCATTCATTGGGCAGCAGAAACAAATACAGAATACGCCGATTGGGTCAATTCGGTCTAGACCCTCACATCGCTTGATTGAAATGCTGAACGGTGTCTACGAGTTCTATGGCCGGCGAGGATTTGGACAAGCGCTTCGCCACCCGCTCGGTTCACTCAGGCACCAAACAGATTGAAGGCGCCGTCAATACACCAATTTTCCAATCATCGACATATCGCCTAACCGATGAACGCTATGCAGGTTGGGCTGCTGGAGCGCAACACACACTCATTTATTCACGCTTGTCAAGTGTAAACTCAGAAGCGTGCGTAGAGAAAATCTGCGCCATGGAAGGAGCGGAAGACGGCGAACTGTTCGCCAGCGGAATGGCAGCTATTTCTACAGTCATGATGGGTTTGCTATCGAATGGAGACCACGTCGTTGCTAGCGCCGATGTTTACGGCGGGACATACGGCCTGTTGACTGAAGAGCTACCCCGATTTGGAATTTCAAACACTCTGGCCGATATGCAAGACCCTGAGTCATACGAAGCTGCGATTCAAGAAAATACCAAGATGCTCTACATCGAGAGTCTTTCCAATCCTGTTCTGAAAGTTTGCGACATCGAGGCCATGGCTACGATTGCTAGGGCACACAATCTTCTCTTGGTAATCGACAACACATTCACCACTCCTTGGGGTTGTCAACCAATCGAGATGGGCTGCGACCTCGTCATACATTCAACGACCAAATATCTCGGTGGCCACTCCGATATCGTTGGTGGGGCGGTGGTTGGCCGAAAGGACCTCATCGCTGAATTGTTCCCAAAGAAAGTCCACTTTGGAGGGGCACCCGATCCACATGCTTGCTATCTGCTTGAGCGTGGAATGCGAACACTGAGTGCAAGGATGCCCATTCACTGCGCAAACGCAGCGGAAATTGCCAAACGTTTGGAATCCCACCCAAAAATTTCCAAGGTCATCCACCCGTCCCTAACCAGCCACCCCGATTACGAAACCGCTCAACGAACCATGCCCAAAGGAACAGGCATGCTCGCCTTCGTGGTTAACGGGGGCGACGATGCCGCACTGAGCTTCATGCGTGGCCTGAAAATCATCTTCGAAGCGACCAGTTTGGGCGGCGTCGAGAGTTTGATCGAATGTCCATTCAATTCCAGTCACATGTTCATTCCCGAGAATGTCCGAAATGCTGCAGGAGTTGTCCCGGGATTCGTTCGAGTAAGCATCGGCATCGAAGATGTAGAGGACCTTTGGGAAGATATTGAGAAAGCCCTAGGTTAGTAGGTTGCAAGCAAGAAGAAACAACCCACGAAGAAGAGGAGTGGGAACGCCACCAATGCAGTGATCGCTCCAATACCAATGCCTGGTTTGCCAGCGGCAAACCCACCTCCTCCAATAGCTGTGGGCCCTCCAAATACTAACAACAAACAACATTCTTCATTAGCAATATCGAATAAGAAAAAGAAAGACAAAACAAAGTATAGGGTTGTACCACAGAATCCGATACTCCAATCACCCCAAGTAAAAGCAGATTTTTTGACAGCATAGGTTTGACCATCTGGGCCAGTCACAAAATCGTAGTCGCTGATATCTGAGTCTTGAGGTGTTTCAGCACCTTGCATATCTGAAACAACACCTGTAAGATTGGGCACCGCTTCCTCAGTAGACAATGGACTGGTAACTTGAGATTTTGTCATACAATTTGGACACGTGATACCCCCTGAATAATCAGTTGGAACCCGCAGAGATGTCCCACATTTTGCACATCCAATATCGTATTTTTCATCGGGAACAAAGGATTCTTCAGTTCCCTCTCTGAGGCGAGCAATCAACTCAACTTTCTTCCCCGAGACAGGCAACCCCTTCTCCCTCAACCGCTCCTTGAGTTGAGCGACGGTTAACGAGTACAGGTCATTCATGCGATACGACCAACCCTTGGCCAACGATAAACAAATGCCCGGACGGACGGGATATAGTCAATTAATTGCCCAATATCTAAATTCAAAAATGGCCGGGGATTGAATCAAAACCTCATACGAATTCGACAAGATATGGATTGGGGTTCGGACCCGGAGAATTTCCAGATCACCACTGGATACAAACGAATTCGCCGAATCAACCGGGCGCTTATGGAAACTTGGTTTCGGGAAATTTCTCTGGTCGATATTGATACATTGCCCAGTGAAGGAGGCATTCTGTTCTCAACGTGGCACCCAGGGGGCATGATCGATCCCATGTTGATGATGGCTTCGATGCCAGGCCGTCTCACATTCGCAGCTAAACATACCATGTTCAATATCCCAATTTTTGGAAGAATCATTCGGATGGCTGGAGCAAAACCCGTGCACCGGGCACAAGATACCGCATCAACAGAAGGCGCACCCGCGAAGCGTTCTGCAAAAAATTCCGCCCTCATTGAGACATTGGGGAATTCAGTTGCAACCGGTGGACGCGTAGTCATTTTTCCTGAAGGGGTCACGCATCTAAAACCACACCCAGTCAGACTTCGTACTGGAGCCGCCAGAATTCTTCTTCACGCCATTCAACAAGCCAAAGAACAGGGACACCCACAACCCCACATCATCCCACTTGGTTTGCACTATAGTGACCAACATCGGTTCAGGGAACGTGTCAGCCTCCAGGTCAATCAACCACTGCCAATACCTCCGTTACCTGGTGAAGATGGAGCACCGCAACCAACTGCAGAAGAGGTTACAGAATTCGGAGAGCAAGCCCATGAAAGAGCATGGTGTGGAGCGATTACAGAACTACTCAGAATGGAGATGAATCGATGCAATCAAGCACAGGAAACATGGGAAGACAGAGAACTTGTTTGGCGCGCGAGGAGAATGATCCACGTTCATCGTGCCTCACAAAACATGGCTCCGAAAGGCCCCCTTCCTTTTGATCAAGCATTACTTGGTTCACGCAGAGTGAGGGCGGCATGGCAATTCCAGTCTACCAATGAAACTGAAAGAACGGAAGAAATAGAAGAAAAATTCCGTAATCATCACCATGACATGAACAAATTGGGTTTCCGTTCATGGGAGATTACCAATCGCGAAGAACGCATATCCAAACGCGCCCTAGCGAAGAATATGGTCAATTGGTTATGGTCAATTTCTTGGATGTTGGGTGTAGTCTCTTGGGGTGCAGTAATCGGCTCCATCCCCCCCTACATGTTCACGAGAGTGGTGACCAATCGATTGGCGAGAATCGAAGCCAACAAAGCCGGACTAGGCACAATGAAATTGCTCGGCTCAGTGATGGTATACCCAATCTGGTGGGCGCTCATTTCTTTGCCCATTGGGTGGTTCATTTCTTCTCCGAATTCGGCATTTCACGATTTGAATCTCCCCAGCATTATCTTGCCATTGTTGGCATCCATTCCATGGCCTTTGACGGCGTTCATAGTCTTGCTATGGTGGCCGCTTTCAGCGCGACTCCACCTCAAGTTGTATGCCCGCGCCAGTCGCTCATGGCGCGCTCTTCGACTGGGCTTCAAACTGCGCAGCGGTGCGGTGGATTGGGAACAACTTTTGCAGACGCACGCATCATTGGCCAAGGAGTTGGCCACAATTGGTGACGGCCTAGTTCTGCCAGGGGATCCCGATTGGATTGATCCGAAACCCGGTGTAGATGATTGGCAAGTCGTTCGTACACGCTGAGCACTCATCCATCAGAATGGACCACAAACAAATCCCCAGTCAAGGAGATTACATTTCAACAAAGTCGGATGCCCCACTTCTTGTGGCAAATGCTCTCATCGCCTCGATGTAATCATCTGACGAACCACCTTCTGCAAGAACGGCACTAGCTTCGTACAAAGTCTTCAGTGCCGGCACCCAATCTCCACCTTTATCACGAGCATCTGAACTGAAGTGCCACCCTTCCGATTCTGCACGTTCATGAACATTGATCCAAGCCCAACCAATCGCCTCATCTGCAGAGGTCTTACCTTTCTTCGCCATCGTAATTGTACTACCAACACCATCGATTCGCGCCTTGCGAATCAGCGCATCTGCACGACCACACAATCCATCCATATCCCCCTCTTTCCAAGGGAACCGAGACAACATCAGGTGTTCTGCACGTTCGGATTCCATCTTCTTGAAGAAGGCACCAAACCCTTGTTTCCGCTTGGTTTGCTTGTCAAGGATTCGCTCTGCCTCATCGCCAGTAATCCCATAGATTTCTTCGAGGATGAAATCACCCCATTCCGGCCAAAGCGCGACGAGATTTGCATGACAAGAAGTATCCTCAAGCCGCAACACATTTTCTTCTAATTCTTCGAATGACCCGTTGCTACGAATATGCAAACCCCCTTCCTCTAACGCTTCAGAAAAGACGAGCTCGAGCGCGGCTTTTTCGGGAGGAGAACCACTGATCCCATCAAACATTGATTCCCGATTATCCATCGGCCACCATTTCTCGCCGATGACACACCCCTCGTCGATATTGAGACACAATGCCATACGTAGAGTACGAATGAGTCGAGAGTCAGTGAGAGTCAGGTTGAGCCACGCATCGATGACCTCATCCACCTTTTCTTGCGACGCCTTTGGCAACTCTTTCCCTTCGGGCCATCCTTCAGGGCGCCAATTCCACTCTACCTTTGCGAAGGCGACCAACCGAGGCGGCATCATGCGGAGTGCGACCGACCGTGCAAACGAATCTTCTTCAGCAACACCCGCCAGATCCTCTTCATCGATGATTACACGAGCATCCCCAACCGTGAAATGGATTCCACTCTCTTGATCTGATTGGGCTACATTTGAACAATAAACACCATCCTTTTGCTTGAATTGCATCGGTGTATCAGAGAGTCCACCTTCAAGCCAACCTTCTGGTGGAATCGGCTCATCACCAGTGCATACGATTCCACCTTCTTCCATTGAGAAGAACCACCACCCTTTCTTTGCATGCTCATCCCAGGCTAGCAATCGTTGACGGGGATGCCCAAAATTTTGGAATGCGACAAGTTGTGTGGGTTTGGATACCCCACGTCGGACAAAAGAGGATGTGCCAAAGATTGGATGTTCGAAAACTGCAACCATACTTCGTTCATCGTCATGGGCCGCATGTAGTGAGCCTGCGAGTCCTCGAGCAACCGCATCACCACCGCGTCTCACCATACGCTTACCCAACCATCTGCGATCGTTCTTTTTGGCAATGACACTGGCGCATGCCTTCAGAGACTTCTTCACCGGATCTTTGCTGAACAATCCTTTCACAGAATAAGCAACAGTGGGCATCATCGCGTGAGGGTCCTCCAATAGTTCGGCCAAATTCCCCTCAAGTCGTTTCAGAACAGTTGCAGAAGCTCGTTTTGTTCCTCTAGCACGCATACGCTGCTTCTTTTGTCCAGGGAATTGTACTTTACCGGGTCCAGCCATACGTCAATCCCACCTTTCAAGCGCAGCCGCCTCAACATCGTGAAGTTTTGCAGGCACAATCATACAATGAATACGCCCCTTCTTAATGTCTGAGATTTCGGAAGGAGAGCCCACTGAGACACACGCATTCTCAGTACCCATATCCGAGCAGAGAACAATAACCCAATCTTCTACATCAATTTCCAGAGAAGCAGCCATTTTGCGAAGAACATCAATAGCAATTTCAGGTGACATTGGAGATTGTTCATCTTCCCCCATTCCCGTTGGATCCAAATCAAGCAGAGCCAGTGTGTGTAAATCACGTTCGCGGTTTGCAAGAATGATTTCGAGAGGGGAAGTGGGTAGATATTCTCTGTAAGGGTAAGCAAATGTGCATTGTCTGCCAAAACGATACGATTGCAATCCCACCGCACCTGTGACAATGGTCGTAATCGAAATTCCATGCAGTACATGACAGGGAATACCCAAATCCGAACATCGCAACTCTAGATCCACATGCGTCGTCGCTTGTAGAGGGTCACCGACAACGAGTAGTGCAACCTTCGATGATTGGGCCAATGACAACAAATCACTTGGTCCTTCGACAGCAGACCGCATCCTCATCTCCCACGGCCCAATTAATGCCTCCATATTTTGCAATTCTTCAGGCGGCAACAACGCAGTATAACCTTCCAAGAACCGATGGTCTGCATCGCGAGCCGCATCCAAAGCTGCAACGGTCATTTGTTGGAGGTCACCAGGACCCAATCCAATCAACCAGAGACCATTTTGACCCATCGTCTCCCTCCGTCATCGTCAAGCGGGGCAGGCCCGTCGACCCCATCGAGCGACATGCGTCATTTGAGCGTGCCGAGCCATGATACGCAGCGTATCTTGCTGCAACTCAAGGCAGAATCAGCATTGCCAGAAGGGGCCCGCGTCCGCGTGGACCCCTCCAATCCAGAGCGACGCCTCATTCCATTCACTGCGCACGCATCTAAGGAAACAATTGACCCATTCACCGTCGTCGATGTGGTTGTTGAACCACCAACTGCCCGAAGTTACCGAGACCACTTGTCCAATTTCCTCTCGCCCGATGTCTTCAATTCCACAGAATGGCCCACTCGCCACGAATTCGTTGGCGATTTGATTCTCCTAAAACTCAATGATGTTCAGAGGCAGTTTGGGAATTCGATCGGAGAAGCATTACTTTGCCAACACGCCCGCACACGAGCGGTATTCGAAGATCGAGGTGTGATTGGTACCTTCCGCGTCCGCAATCTCAAACTGCTCGCTGTTAGGGAAGGTGAAGACGAAAGTACACGAACGCGAATAGTCGAGGGCGGCCATCAATTGTGGACAGATCCTACAACCGTTTACTACTCATCACGCCTTTCACATGAGCGTGAAGGCACACTCGATTGCGCCATCAAACTCCAACATGAACTGGAAAGACCCTTGTACATTTGTGACCCATATGCGGGCGTGGGGCCGTCACTGAAACCCTTGGTTTCGGAATCAGGCTTGGTTGGTGAGTTGTTTGCAGGTGATTTGAATCCCGCAGCGGTAGAATTCCTCAGAGGGAATATCATTCACCCTGGGACAACCATCGAGTGTGTTGATGCTCGTGAGTTGAAAGAGCGACCCGAAATGTGCGATCACTACGATTTACTGTTGGTCAATATCCCTCACGATAGCTTGCAACACTTACCACATCTCTTGCCATTGCTACGACCCGGAGGGGTTGTCCGGGGTTGGGCGATTGTAGATGACAAGGATTTTGAGAACACGAAGGAACACCTTCACAACATGCTTGGGCACGAAGCAAATCTAGAGATACGTCGCTCGTATTCTGCGACAGCAAACCTCTGTCGATTCGAGGCACGCAAAGTGCTCAATTGAGTAAATTTTGGCGCCCCCGCCGGGATTTGAACCCGGGTCGGAGCCTCGACAGGGCTCCATGATAGGCCACTACACTACAGGGGCTGGGCGAGCAAGCGACAGCGGACCTGTATTTAATCGGAACTTGTTCCGCAGTTTGGGTACGAACATGACGGATGAGGTTGTTGACGGCGATGACGGCTCAGATGAGATGCTGGCAAAAGTGACCGGAGGTGCCCCTTCCGGACCACCCAGTGGACCACCCAGTGGACCACCCAGTGGACCACCTAGTGGACCACCTAGTGGGCCACCGGGCAAAGGTTTGGGTGGCAGAGCAATGTTTGGCGGAGGATCTTCTACACCCTCCAGCCCACCAAATGCCCCACCTTCTGCCCCATCAGGTGCTCAAACAATGCACACCGGTTCAAGCGTGGTCATCGAAGCAGGTCAAGAAAAAATCGAAACCGCCAAGCGCACCGTTGATGGTGATGAGAAGGTCGAGTTGGAACAATTGCGGCAGGAAAATGAGAATCTCAAACAGGGAATGGCAGCGGCGGGGGAAGTTATTCAAGAGGTTGAAAACCCACCCATGCCCCCTATTGTTGGAGATGGATTTGTGGTTCCCGGTGAGATTGTAGGAATGTTTGCAACTCTCGGCCGTCAATTGCACAAAGAACGTCTGCTACATGGCACAACAGGTTCATTCAGCCTCCTTTCGACCCAGTCCCCTGGGTTGGTACACATTACACGAGAGGGTGCAGCCCTCGGATTGATGAATGAATCAGATTTAATCACCGGTCGCTTAGGCGACGCAGCCCCCAATCAAGCCAGTGAGGATTGGCAGATTCACAGCGTCGCACTGGCCATCGCGAGTCTAGAGAATGAAGGCCAAGGCGCGTGTGTGCACGTTGCCGCTCCGTATACGACTACGTTGAGTCTCGAGAAAGATCGTTATGCACTGGTCCCAACCGATTTCGAAGGCCGCTCAAGTTTTGGTCGCGCAACCATCGTCGATGTCCAATATGACGACATGGAAGGTTATCTTGTTGAAATTACAGAAGCCCTGAAGCAAACCGGAAACAAGTTGTTTGTCGCTCGAGGCCATGGCGTGTATGCACTGGGTGCAAATTTGTTGGAAGCATGGGGCCATGCAGCAGCATTTGAGCACAGCATGAGAATCCTCTATCTCAGTGAATTGGCGGACCTTTGAGTTCCGCCACCTTGATTGAGCGTCAACCTCGCCACCCACCAATGAGTGATGGCCCGTTGGTGATTGACGTCGTCGACAACGGCGGTCAGTGGACACACCGAGAATGGCGTATGCTACGTTATCTCGGTGTTGACACCCAAATTATCGATAACATGACCCCTGTATCTGAACTTCGAGAACTCGATGGATTGATCCTCTCCGGGGGTGCTGCAAGAGTTGGCCTCACGGGTGAACTTGGAAACTGTGGAGCATACCTAGCACTCGAGATTCCGATATTGGGAATTTGTGCAGGTCATCAATTCATGGCCGGGTTCTACGGCGGCAGCGCAGCAGAAGCCCCGGAACCAGAATTTGGGGCCGCCAATATCACAATCTCTAATGGCGGCGGGAAAATTTTTGCTGGCACACCAGAAACCCAAATTGTGTGGGAATCACACAACGATGAAGTCAACGAGCTTCCAGAAGGATTCTTCATTACTGCGAGCAGCGAATCGTGTGAAGTCCAAGGAATGGAGAACGAATCAGGAGATCGATTCGGCCTACAATTTCACCCCGAGGTAAACGATTCTGAATATGGACAAAATATGTTCCAAAATTTCATTGAAGTATGCCGGGAATCGCGTGATTCCGCGTGATTCAGCCCATTTTTCCACATCTGGATAGGCGACGGCTTCAAATGGGAGTGGTAGGTCGGCGAATTCGATGGCTACTGTTACCTACAAGTGTCTGCGCTGCGGTCACCACGACGAGTTCCAAGGTACACGAACAGGAATTGCATGCAAGGCATGCGGCTTCCGTATTTTTGTCAAGCCACGTCGACAGGGGCACAAAACCCTAGACGCGATTTGAAACGTCTTGTTGAAAGACTGTGACAAACCCGCTCTTTACGATGGCATCGTGGCTCTCTACCCACGCACCCAAGCGATTTGATGAATTGGCGGTGCCCGAACTCGTTCGCGACCAATTCATTCGAGCAAGTTCGAGTGGAGACCCCCCTCATTTGTTGATCACAGGTCCTGCTGGAGTGGGAAAAACCGCAGCCTGGCGACTTGTAGCCCGACAGGTCCTAGGCCCGGGTTGGAAGTCAACAAGCCACATCCTTCAGGCTAGAGATCTATCTCGCCAAGCAGGTGCAATGAAGACCTTCGAGGAATTTTTGCGTCCTGCTGGCTTAGGTTCATCGGACACACTTGCGAGTAGAACCAGTCTTGATGCGTTTGATCGCAACATGTGGTCTGGCGATGTAGGAGAGGCTCCATGTGGAGAGGAGACACAGATTGAGTTTGGCCGTGCCCCCGTCAGCCGACTAATCATCATCGAAGACGCAGACCATCTAGGCTCTCGCCGTCAACCCTACCTTCGTCGCATGATGGAATCAGAATCTCACACCACACGATTCATCTTCACCGCTCGTGCACCAAGTCGAATCATCGACGCACTTCGAAGTCGAATGCAGCACATTCGAATCCCACCCATCCCCTCCGAAGAAATTGCCGCAACCGTTCGAAAAGTTACTTCATTGGAAGGCGTCACTATGGCAGAAGGAATGGCTGAGGATATTGCACACGTTGCTGCCGGGAATTTGCGAAAGGCATTGTTCACGGTAGAACTCCTCGCTCGACGACAAATGACAGAGGAACGCAATCGCCTCTACGAAGTGGTTTCAGCCAGCACGCTACAACACGCTCGAAGAATGCTTGAACTCGCTCTCAGGGGCCGTGTGATCGAGTGGCGATGGGAGAAACAAGGTGGACGCAATATCAAGACGTTAGAGGGTGCTATGGGCCAATTGGACGAAATGATGGGTGCACACGCGCTCGATGCAGAAGACATCGTCCATCAAGTCCACATGGAACTTGTTGGCAACCGCCTCATGCTTGCCCCATCACTCAGGAACGAGATTCTCAATGCTCTTGCAGAATGTGACACATCCTTACGAAGAACAATCCACTCAAGGATTCAGATTGAGTATTTCTTACATCAGGTATCATCAGCTGGCCGTAGACACGGCCTCGCGATGAGTTGATTTTCGACCGTGTATTCAAATACCTCTGAAGAACAACCCATTATGTGTCCCGCAGATTCAACCCACTAGAGACCGTGAGTGTTTTCTTGCACTCCTCAGATCATCCATCGATGACCAAATCTCTCAAGAAGAGTCTACAATTATTCGTAGACGTTCTCAAGGACTTTCAAGATGATGAAAGATTCAGCACTTCAACAGGTCAGGTAAAACTCAAAGATCAATATGAGGGCAAACAAGTCATATGGCAATTGAATGTGAAATCTTCAATCATCCAATCAATGACAGGAGATAAGCACATTTCTTTGACAGCAATTGGAGAACCAGAACCCGGTCAAACGAGACAGAAGGAAGTCTGTGTTGCCAAAAAGGGCAAACTCCCAATTGGAGATTATTTGGCCCAATTTCTGCTACTATTCGCCAATGGAATGCATATGGTTGAAATTAACACACTCAAAACCGCAGCCATGCGTGTTGCCTATCCAAGCAGAGTATATCCTCCACGAGTAGATCCTCTAGAGGCCCATTGGCAACCATATTACGAAGCTGTAATTGCACAAGAGACGAATCATGAAGAAAGGGTCACCACCACTCTTGCACTGGCACAAGAACATCTTCTGTACATCGTCCGTCGATTGTTCAATCTCGACCTCGATTTCGAATTACATCTGACTCATGATGAATTGCATCTTGTATTCCTAGACCTCTTTGAGCAGTGCGAGGATCTGGACGTGAAAAGATTCATTGTGGCGAGACTCAATACTTGTGAAGATGCCCATGCTCGCCTTCTTCGTGCAAGAGAAATTGGACACGATGATGACCGCCTTATCCGAGCAATCGATTATGCCATTGAACGTATGCGGGGCGATGTGGACAGGTTTTAGTGGACCACTGCTCTACAGGTGACGTGACCCGGCGACTAGGACGACGACGCGAAGGGTTTGAACGACAATTCGACCCCAAGGAAACCCTCATCTTTCCAAAAGGGTCGTATGTTCCGCACATCGATGAAAACATGACGAGAAGTCTCGACCTCTTTGTCGAAACCCTCTCCTCAATAGAGGATACAGACGACCGAATTAGCACAAAGCCAGGAAGGGTTGAATTTGCTGATGAATACCAAAATTATCATGTTATATGGATTCTGAATGTCATCGATTCAATTTACATGGCAACAAATAGTGACCCTCACGTTTCAATCCGAGCAATCGCCGCCACCCCATCTGGGCAATATTACACAAGTAGAATCGCCTGTGTATTTACAGGCCATCTACCAGTAGGTGATTATTTAGCAAACGTAGTCTTGATGTTTCACAACAACATCATGGTAGATCAAATCAACACCCTTGATGGTGTTCGCAAAGAAGTGCTGACTTCCGTAAAGAAGGCAGAGAAAGCAGAGGCTAGGGAGGCCGTGAGAGAAGCCCGCCGTCAAGAATTACTTGAGTTTGAATTGCGTGAGAGGGAACGCCGCGCTGAGCAGATAGCAGAACGTGCACAAAGAGAAAGGAGCATTGTCGACGCTGGAATTTTAGAACTACTCGATGAAGAAGGGCATTTTTGGCCTAATTTTTACGAACAACTGATTGCAAAAGATGTATCGATGGTTGTTAGATCATGGGCTATTGGTGAGATAGATCTGGTTAATCGAGAAGAACTAGCATTAATCATCGATCAACTCCATGAAATCGATTGTGATGTTGAACCGAACTTTCCATCATATCGGAGGAATTGGTTATTGAGGAATCTGATTACCGCCCCCATTTGTCCTAATGTGAGAATCAACATGATCAATCGATTGGATTCTATTGAAGTTGAAACCGTACGCGAACTCAATGCACTTCAACACGAACTCGAAAGAGGAATAGGTGATCACGAAGATACTGAGGGCCTATTGTTGGATGCAACGAAAAAGGCAATCGACAGATTCCGTGAGCGACACTACAATCGCATGTTTGCCAGTGCACGTCGTCGTAGGTGATAAGCGGACGCGGCAGGATTCGAACCCACCATTTCAGTAATATTTCCGAGGGATTCAAAGGGGGCTAGCCCCTTCTGCTGGTCATGAGTAGACACTTCAACCCCGCCGGAATTGTCCCATTCTCTTTCTGGAACGGTGACGACATCCCCAAACCTGTAAAAAAAAGTCTCGAACTCTTCCTTGACACACTGGCATCTCACGAAAACGATTCCAGAATATCCACAGAAGAAGGTCATGTGCATTTTTCAGGTATGCATGAAGGCAAACCATTCACATTAATTCTCGATGTCAGAGATTCGATTCATCGCGAACTAATCGGGGACCTTCACCTCACGATTGTTGTCAAAGTTGAAGATCGAACCGAACACCCCTGCGTTGTCCGCCTCCCCGGCTTCCCTGTTGGCGATCATATGGCCAACGTAATTGCCATGTTCCACAATGATGTGTTGCTTGAATCTGTTTTAACGATTAAGGACGCAGTTGACTCAGTAAGCGAAGATTTTGCCCATAATTTACGCCGTCTTCGAGAACTCATCGCAGACATACAAGGCTCTGCTTTCGACATTCAGGAACTTGCAGGGCCCTTTGACGAAGACATCGACCTTTACCGCAGGGATAGGGATTGGATGTTCGATGGTTGGTGTGTCGACACAGGCTATCGAAGGCTCACACCCGAAGAATTCCAAGCAATTCAGGAACAAAGGTGGGAAGCTTGGTT
>CAZXVR010000008.1:0-24061 GCA_964644485.1 uncultured Candidatus Poseidoniales archaeon
GTTCTTGAACCTATGAAGTCAAATGGGTCCGAGGATTGAAGGATTGTCACCGTTCAGAGGCCCCCATGGAGGATGCGGACGAGCCAAGGTGGATGGATATGCCATCCATTGCTGAGGCACAGCCTGAACCTGTTGCTCCAGCCCAAGCATACCACGATTTGGGTGACCTTTACCCCGATGCGCCCATCCCGATGATTCGAGGGGAGGCCATCATTCACCGCGCTGTTCTGCAGGACTCTTCAGGGATTGAAACGCTGTTTGATTGGGTTGCGGCCGGAGATATTGCAATTGTCGAACTCAAAAGGCTCATTCATCGAGAGGTGGAGTTTGCCAACTGCGTTTCGCGATTACAAGAACTCATCGAAGGGGATTTGGGGGGCGCTCTTGTGCAGGTAGGGGAGGATCGTCTGATTTTGCTCCCTGCTGGATTTGCGGCTGTAAAAGGCGTAGATAACGAAGTATTCGCACCAGACGCATAGATTCAAAGCCATGTAAGGGGACATATTCGTATGGAGAGTGTAATCGATGTTTCCTGCGTCATCTGTGGTTTTGACAATGGTCTAACGATGCTCGCGCACACGGAAGAAATCGCGTACTTTGGTGAACATACACAAGTGACGCTATCATGCCCTGGATGTGGATGGAGACAAACAGATTTCATTCCGGCTGAGGCCAGAGATGGTTCTTGCCAAACTTATCGGATCGATTCAACCGAAGACTTGCAGGTTCGAGTTATTCGGGGTTCAGCCTGTACAGTCCGTTTGGTCGAGTTGGATTTGGAAGTGCGCCCAGGCTCACATTCGACCGGTTATGTCTCCAATATCGAAGGTGTCTTGAATCGATTCCAAGATGTCATAGACATGGTCGGACGACAGGCTGCAGCCGAAGAAAATCAGGAGGCTATTTCAGAACTCATGTCGCTAACTGAGGCAATGTTGGAAATCCGTGAGGGGCGGCGTGGTGCAACCCTAGAATTCCTCGATCCGCATGGGCATTCGATGATTCTCACCGACAATGTCGGATCACGAGCCCTGACAGAGGCTGAAATCGATGACTTACCAATCGGTCCAGCATCTGGTTTGATGGAAGCAGGTGCAGCAAAATCACGAGCTGGACCAGTTACCGAGGATTGACGAAAAGGGGTTGATTCAATGTCACAAAACATGAGACCTGCTACTGAAGTGTTTTCCGAGTGGGCCGAAAATGGTAAGGATTTGGGCATGGAACGCGGACACTCGCCAGCGGTTGATGAAATCCTTACTGCTGCGATTGCCGAATTGGATTGTGACAATTTTCATGCAATCGATGCAGGATGTGGTAATGGGTGGGTGGTGCGCAGACTTACATCGATGGAAGAGTGCCGTTCTGCGATCGGTATCGATGGTGCAGATGCAATGATCGAGAGGGCCAAAGAAATTGACCCAAAAGGGACATACATTCATGCCAATTTAGGAACATGGAAACCAAAAAAAACCGTTGATTTGATTCATTCAATGGAGGTCCTCTATTATCTGGATGATGTTCCAAAATTTCTTGAAAGTGTCAATCAATATTGGTTGCAGAAGGGGGGTATCTTCGCCTTCGGAATCGACCATTACCTCGAGAACGAAAACTGCCATGGTTGGTCAGAAAAAGTCGGCACCAAGATGGCCATGCACAGCGAGTTGGAATGGCGAGAAATGGTCCAAAATGCCGGCTTTGAAATCGTGAAGATGTTCAGAGCCGCTCCAAAAATAGATTGGATTGGTACATTGGCGTTTGTTGCGAGAAAACGAGATTGATAATTAGTAATCCAAACTCTTGACGAACTTCTCGGCATTGATGGCCACATCGTCAACCCCAATTTGATCGAATGGATTCTCAAGATGCTCTTGGATATTGTCAAGACCCACCAGAATAAACGCGAACAACAACGGCATGATATACTCAAGGTATAGCGAATAGCCCGTGCTTGAAGCGACGAAGTATGGACCATACATGATTGGTAAAACAATGATGAAGAAATCGCTGTAAGCTCGCAAAGAACGGGGTGTTCGATATTGGTAAATGTGCTTCGTATTCTCAAATGCAATCATCATTCTCGACATGAAAGAATACAATCGTGAGCATTCGCCACCAGGCATTCCTTTGTCTCTGAGTTCAACACGAATTAATTTTGAAAGTGAGGAAAAAGATGCGTAGACTTCCTCTTCATGAGCACGTAACTCGGTTTCAGGACTGGTAAACAAATCCCGCATGCTTACCATGAGATTTCCCAGAACTTCTCGAGTTTGAGAAAGACTCTCTTCATCGGCCTCGGGCATCCAGTCTCTGACCGCATGGAAGATTGCGCGCCCATTGGCTTTGATCGCCCCATAGTGCGAAAGAGCATTTTCACGTCGCTTGTAAGCGCCTCCAATCGAAAATACAATCGGGAAAATGATGGCTGTTGAAATTAGAGTCAATGGAAAATTCCCTTGAATGGAAAATTCTTTGCAAATTACCATTGAACCAACAGCAAGAATCGAGACATATAGAGTCTTGATGTCGACGACTAAGCGAACTCCAGTTAGATTTTGAAACGTGATATCACCAATATTGACACTATAGATGAGTCCTATAATTTTACAGTTCAATCGGTATATTCTGTCACGCGAATGCCCATACCCCCTCGCTTGGCGGGCCTCTGCATGATTTTGTCCAACTTCTTATGGAATTCAGCTTCCAAGTCAACTTCCATGGCCAATGCATTGCCAAGTGTCAGAATGAACACATCTGCCAACTCTTCTGCCGCTTCTTCCTTGGGCTTGCCTTTGGTAATGGCTGCCGATAATTCCCCCAATTCTTCGATCACGAGGGCGAGGCGATAGCCCATATCATGACCATTGTTTTCGGGATTGGCAAAATCGTGCTTGAGGTGGAAGCGTGCTACGCGACCCATCATGGTCGTCCACGAGCCATCGGGTTCCTCTGAAATGTCTACTTCGCCCCATTCATTGACATCTACTGGTCTTGTCATAGATGAGGGGTTGTGGCCGAGGCCGATGAACCTACTGTGCATTTGCAATTGCCAAAATCGCCGCCCAAACACGTGCTCGCATTGAGGCTGCGAGATCTTCCACGCTGTGGTGATCTACCGGGGCAAGTTTGTCCGCTGGATCTTTTCCTGCAGCCCAATTGCTTGAGAGAAGGAGGCCAACATGTGGTGGCTCCTTCTCAGACATGCAACGCGCCTCGCCTCCAATCGTCATATTCACACATGTTGCACCTAGGCGGTGGTAGGCTTCTACGTCCGCTCGGCTTTCGAATTGAGGGCCGCTCGCTTGTCCAACCACCTGATTGTAGGCATTGGGCCCTGCGTCATCCTGAGACTTCAGAATGTCAGCAGCGATTGCAGACAATCCTCTGTCGAACATTTCTGTTCGGTTGACATGGACGGCTGATGAGTCGTGGAAGGTCCACACAGTACCGGAGATATCGAGCATATCATCCGCAACACCGACCACACCTGGTGGGAAATCGGAGTCCATGGTCCCTACGCACCAGACGCTGATGACTGCAGCCGGTTCAAACGATGTTGCAGCATGCACATTGGCACGGTGCTCAATGCTGTGAGGTGGGTTGACCTTGCCATCTGGACTGTGATGTCTGTAGATGAACAGAATCTCGTGTCCATCGTTGCGAACCAACGTGCAAGGGACTTCACCCCAAGGGGTATCTGAACGAAATGTCTCGACCTCAGCACCTTCAGTGGAGGTGGCCAACTCGGTCATTCCGGTGCCACACAGCACTGTGAGGCGAGCCATCGGGCTCACCTACTCCATCAATCGGGCGATTAACTCGTCCTTCTTTCCAGAGACTGGCTTTCCGGCAGCCTTGAGCAGTTCTTTGAGTTCAGCGACCTTCATCGATGCGTAATCTGGTGTGTCGTCAGATTCCTCAGCTTCGGCCTCGGCTTCTTCAACAACTTCTTCCGGCTCAGCAGATTCGTTTTCAGAATCGTCTTCTTCCTCAGACGAATCATCAGCATCGTCGGCTGCAGCTTCTGCAGCGGCCAAAACGTCTGGTGCTTCATCTTCCGTTTCTTCATCTTCCATCGCCGCTGCAAGAGCGGCCTTCTTTGCTGCCGAAACACGAGATTCCTCTTCGCGTATCTCGTCCAATGTGGGGCCATCCTCAACATTGACACCGTCTTGGATCAATTGGCTCTTGCGAATCATGACGGTCTTGACCGATACAATCGTTCGAGCGGCCTTCTCAACAGCTTGCTCAAGTTCACCTGAAAATATCTGCTTCTGGAGGTCCACCCATGTGTTCCGAGCGGCCGTCTGGAGAATCAGATCTCTGCAGGCATCCCGTATCGCTTTCTTTTGGCTGGTCTTTACGCGACCTTGTGTAATCAGGAATGGTTTGATTCGAACATAGTACCCGTCATCGGTAATGGCATCGACCACGTCATCGATTTTCCCACGATAGCGGCGAACCTGCCTTCGGACATGATCCTTGAGAACTTCATGCCCTGCAAATTCAGTGATTGCATCTTGGCCGACGACTTCGGCAACGCGGAACTTCAACTTGACATGCATCTTGCTGAAATCGCCATCGACTTCTTGCTGCGTGATTTCATACATGCGACCAATCAGGAGTTCGTCTTCTTCGCCAAGGGTTTCGCCGATGACCTTGAAGTGCCAAGGTTGCCGAGGGGCGCGGATGGTGAACCATCTTTTTGCCTTCCATTTGTCTTTCTGTTTGCGAGCTGCCGCTCTAGATGCTGCACCCTTACTGGCCATGTTTTCATCTCCTGATTGTCGCGGGGGCTACCCCACTAGCGAGCCGCCGACCTGCCCCGAGTATTTGAACGCCATGCTTCGACCCCGTAGGGGTCATAGGCTGGACCCATCACGCAACAACTGTGGCCGTGCACAACATCACCTGGAATGCAACCTCTAGCGGAGTGGGTTCAACCGAAGCGATCGAGGCGTCCCTCAATTGGCTGACTGGGGGCGAAGCCGAGATCACAAAGGAGAAAGTCAAATCATACCATGGGGCGAGGATGACTTTACTGCGCGCACATATCGGACAAAAGAGGGCTGCAAAGCAAAGCATCTGCCATTTGGGCTCGGATTTGCTGAATCAACTATCCAAATCTACAGACTTAGGTAGTCGAATCGACGAAGATAATGTACTCCATATCAGATTGGATATATCCTCATTAGTTTGTGGCTCTATAGAATTATCATCGGATTCTGGCGAACAAGTAAAGGGACGGATTAAGTTAGAGGTCTATCCTAGCCAAGACCCCATTGGAAATGCAAGAGAGATGTTGTCTAAGGCGGCGGCGAAGGCTGATGCAGAAGGTTTCCCAGTTGAGTTTCAATCGTGAAACATTCAATTTCTGAAGGCCGGATTACAAGGATTCATATTGGGATGGCGGCCCCCATTGTATTGATGACCCACGTAGTCACTTCCGCTTGTGTCAACCACAAGTACCAAGATTGTGTAGCCGTATGCCCTGTTGAGGCTTTTCGTGAACTTCCAACGTATCTTGTAATCGATCCCGATGAGTGTATCGATTGTGGTGCATGTATCGCCGAGTGCCCTGTAGAGGCTATTTTCGCAGATACCGATGTCCCTGATGAAGAAATGGAATGGATCGAGAAGAATGAAACCGAGTGCGTGGATGCTGAGATTGCAGAGGGTGATTCACCTATTCTCGCTGACGACTAGTCGTCTGACGAAGGTTCTAATGTGCGTTATCGGTCGAAGGGCTGAATCGTATGTCTATCGACCTTAATCATATGCGAAAGGGTACTGAATTGCTCAAGCGCGGGTTTGCGAAAATGCAGGAAGGTGGCGTCATCATGGATGTCGTGACGCCTGAACAGGCGCACATCGCCGAGGATGCGGGTGCGACCAGTGTGATGGCCCTGGAACGTGTTCCTGCCGATATTCGCGCCGATGGTGGCGTGGCCAGAATGAGTCACCCGGATTTGATTACTGGCATCATTGAAACCACGAGTATTCCTGTGATGGCAAAAGCTCGAATCGGTCACGATGAGGAGGCGAGGGTGCTCGAGTCACTTGGGGTGGACATGGTTGATGAATCTGAAGTGCTAACTCCAGCGGACCCTTTCTATCACATCGCAAAAAACAATTTCACAATCCCATTCGTTTGCGGTTGCACGAATCTAGGCGAAGCCGTGCGTCGTGTAGTCGAGGGCGCGGCAATGATACGCACCAAGGGCGAAGCCGGAACAGGTAACGTCGTCGCTGCCGTCCAGCATGCTCGACTGGTCGCGGCAGAAATTGAACTGATTCAGCGGTCAACCTCTCAGGAATTCGAAACCATTGCGTCCACAATTAGCGATGGTTTTCGCCGTCTGGAAATCGCTTCTGAACACTCATTGAATGTTATCTCAACCCCATTTGGTACCCTGAATGACCTGCATGCAGGTGTTCTGGAAGTCCTAGGCGAGGTGCGCGAAATGGGTCGATTGCCAGTCGTTACATTCTCTGCCGGTGGAATCGCCACCCCCGCGGATGCCGCGTTACTAATGCGCCATGGAATGGATGGAGTGTTCGTTGGTTCTGGGATCTTCAAGTCGGAAAATCCCGTCACAACCGCAGAAGCCATTGTCATGGCTACGCACCACTTTGAAGATGCTGACAAAATAGCTGAGGCCAGTACGATGATGACCGGACGACCGATGGATGGTTTGGAAATTGAGAAACTGGACGTGAGAATGGATCAAAGAGGGCACTAATCATTCGAGTGGGTCAGGGATTCCTTCTTCGCCGAGGACCCATTTCAAGCACTTGACTACACCTTGGAGCGCCTTGTAATTTCGAGCCGCTTCTTTCATGCCTTCACGATCACCATCTTCTCGGCATGTTTCAAACCAATCTTGCCACTCGATCACTCGGTCTTCAGCGATTTCAAGCATCCGCTCAATCTCTTCCCAAGACCGGTCGTATGACCTATAGGGGCCTGAATGCGCCATAACAAATCGGTGGTATTCGGTATATTTGAGGGTGTGCCCTGACATTAATCGGACAGATTACTCTTCCTTGGGTTTTGAGCGACCCCTATTTCCTCTTGCAGCACCGCTGCGACGCATGTTGCTCTTTCTTGATGAGCGGCCATCGCTTCGGGCATTTGCGTTGGAACCCGTTTCACTGCCACCCAAACTGATTGAAGCGCCAGCAAGAAGTGCTTGCGTCAGGGAACCGGCCAACTTGTCGTCCTGATCGGGAGTCTTCAGTGCCTTTCGAACGGAATCATTGTGATCATCAATCCAAGATTGTGCCTCCAATCTTTCTTGCTTAAGTTTGTCACGGATTTCATTGACTTGTTCAAGCATCTCGACCACTTGGGTATGGACCTCGTCGGCTTGCTTACGGCATTCAAGGAACGCTTCATGCAATCGATCTCCTTCTGCTTTCTTGAAATCACGTTCTTCGAATAGCGGCTTAATCGTCTCCCACAGTTTATCCGCTTCTTCGTGGAACTCGACCATGGCTGCATGTTCCCCATCGGCCTCAACCTTGAGTTCCTTTATGCTGCCATCAATATTGTCGAGGTCGATCTTTATCCGCAAGGCTTCTTCGACCAGTGGCTCCAATTCTTTCTTGCGATTGGAGTGCTTTTTGATGAGTTTGAGAATCTTGTTTTCCTTGTCTAAGGAGATTGAGCCATCCGTCTCAAGCATGTTTTCCAGTTTGTCGATTTGAGATTGGATTTCACTCAACTCTAGAACAGGGGATTTCTTTCCCTTCTCTCCTCGGGAGTTCTTGGCCTGACCAATCAACTCCCGTATTTGTTCTTGAATGGCGTCACGCCGTGCTTGATGCGCCTTCGCCTTATTCCGAATCTCCTTGTTTTCCTTCAACTTTGAATCGATTTCGCCCCGCAGCTTGTTGTACTCTTTTTGAATCGAGTTTCGCGAGTCAGCGTTTCGTTTTCCGGCCTCATTGTGCTGTTGGCGAATGTCTCGGAGTCGGCGAAGTTTTGACTCCATTGACTTCAACTGGTCACGGAGGTCAGCATCGCTGCTTTCACCCTCCACTGATTCCGACATGAACTGCCGACCCCCCTTTCCCATTTGAATAGAACGATTGACAAAAAGGGCTGAATCTACAACGCAGCCAATGATGCAACCCATGGGACAATCCGGTATAGAGCAGCAAGAATGCCTGCCCCGACCGCCACCATTCCACCACTCAAGCGAATGCGTTCTTGCAATTTGGGCCGGACTTGGACGGCGAGAACTTTGCCTCCAAGCAGGTTGCCATCAGTATCCTCTAACCTTACAGTGACGGTTGATTCACCATCGTGTTGAGGGAGCAGTGTTTGCCAAATCATCTCACCATGATCCATCATTCTAGCCAGGACATCGTGAACATCATCCGTGGTATTGGAGAGGGTTGGCAAGTGCGCATCAATCCCGGTTAGAGCTGCACTCGATTCAAGGGTTAGTGTAAACGAACTTTCGTGCGGTTGAAAATCGGGTGTTTGAACTTTGACGACAATCTTTCGACTCTCCTCGCCGCTATTGTGGAGATACGCGAATAGGTGGCCAGAGCCACTGACGACATTCTGCATATCAACATCAAAATGGAGTTCGTCCGCACGAAGTGATTCCAGATCGTCGGACAAATCATGTTGAAGGCGAGAGAGTAACCGGAAAAATGGGGCACATTTGGCCCGAATATGCAGGAATAGGTGGGTCCAAGTCTCTTCATCGAACCATTCATTTTCAAACAATTCTGGAAGGCGGTCTAGGCGGAAATAGTACTCCATTGACTGGCGAACTTGGCGGTTGGTCAATTCACCCAGCGCCTCCAAATATCGCATGTGCAACAGATGTTCAATGGCGGACTGAATGTCTTTCCCTGGTTGCAAACCATCTCTCAAGGATTGTAGATGCGCATCGAACCGAGCCCTGAGTACTGGGTCCATCCAAGTTGTGAGAATTTCAGTGAATACCCGGTTGGGGCAAGACGGGTGGAGTGGGGGCTCGTAAGCCTCCAGCAAACCCCACTTTTCGACAGTGTTGTGATGTGAACCGCCCCTCAACAAATCCAAACCAATTGCAGCAAAGGTTCCTCCAATCGCCAAGCCAACGAGTACACCACCGGCATCTGAAAGTCCACCCTCTAATGTGGCAGCCAATTGGGCAAATGCAGAAAATGTGACAATTGTTAGAACACCTGAAACTCGTGTAACGGCCATTCGAGTAACATCGTTGATGGCTTCGTAACCATGAAGGCTTTCGAATGGTCGCCCACGTAGCATGAATGATTGGCCTTCAGCAAGGAATACCTTGCGAGATGTTTTGTGCAGAGATCGCACGACAAAAAGTGAAGCCATCCAAGCCAATAGAATGATTGTTGCCAGAAGTCCCGCGACCAAACTCAACGTCGCATCTGGATACCCTGATTCGACACTTGAAATCCACCAGTTGGGGGAGCCCTCTGCATAGCGCCTACCGACCAGTTGCAATGCAAGAGCGAAAATTGGGAGGGTTAAGGAAAGGTTGATTCCACGAGATAAGAACATGCGATCGAGTCGAAGTAAGTGGCGTTCTCGACCTCTGAGTTTCTCCATTCGGCTCTCGACAGCCTCGATCTCAGAAAGTGTTGGACCATTGTCGGATGGATTCTGAGTTGCAGAAATTGCCTCATCGGTAGAAAGGGCATCGTCGGAAGGTGTGAGCAAATCGAGCGCGTCCTCTGTCGATATTTCACCCGCTGCCATAAGTGCCGGTAGTCATGCGTCCATAAGGCCGTTACGCCGGAAATACGTCACAGGGTCCGTACCAGTATCTGACTGGCAATTTCCGGACTGAATAAAACCGATTTACCACCAATTGAATATTCATTTTCAACCGAATCGATGATTGAACCAACCTCAACACCAAGACCGCTCATCGTTCGAATGTCGGTACCTTCTAGAATCATCAACTCGATCTGGCCAGATTGTCCACTAGGAAGTGCATGTAGAGGCAATAGCATCGAACTCGACACAGGTTCAATTTTCCTAGATATTGTTGGAATCAGTTCCCCATCAGGGGTTTTTTCGGGATAGCCCAGCAATCGATCAATGGCGGCCTCTAAATCATCTGTCAAAGCATGTTCAAGCCGGCATGCAGCAGCCTCAACATCCCCTTTGTAATCAATGATATTCACCAAGAAAACTTCCATCAAGCATTCTCTGCGCTTGATCCTAGCGGCTGCCTCAAGTCCTTCTTCTGTGAGGGTGGCGCCACGATATGGAATGTGATACAAAATGCCCTTACTGGCCAAACGCTGAATCATCTCGCTGCTAGAGGCTTGACTTACACCCATTTCAGCAGCAATCCGGCTATTACGAATCGGTTTTTGTGGATCCTCGGCATAAAATTCGTACAATTTCTTGAGGTACATTTCCTCAAATTCCTTGATAGGATCATCCATTAGAATCATCCCTGTAAAGCTCGGAATTCACATTTGCAAGCAGGGCATCTGGCTCTAACCGGTCGACGATTATATGGGACCTTTAGTTTCTGCTCACAATCCGGACAATGTATGACGTCATCACTTGAGGAGGATGTCTTTTCTTCATCAGTTCTCACGGGTTCTGGTTCTTGTTCGGATGCGGGTTCAGACGATTCTTCAACCGTTTCTTCCGGCTCTACATCTGGGGATATGTCCTCGACCGAGGCTTCCACAGGGAAGGTTTGGGCACAGGCTGGACAACGTGCAGAACCACTGTATGTCGCGGGAACTCTGAGGCGCTGATCACAGGCAGGACAAGCAACTTCGACCTTTTCGTCTACTGTTTTCTCAGGTGATTTCTTGGGTTGAGATTTACGTTCACCCCGTTCACGGCGTGAAAGCAATGGCACGCCTGCGCGCGCCCGCATGACGGTTCGAGTGACCAAACCAATGAACAAACCCGCGAGTGAACCATACACAATAGACATCCAATCAATCGTCGCTTCAGCCTCAGTAGAATCTTCAGCCTGCGAAAGGAATGAGGCAGAACCTGTGGCATCGGTATTCAAAGTGTGCCAAATCAGACTCAAATCCACGACAGAGCCCTCTGGCCATTTATCTAAATTGATTGAACCACTGAGATTCTCACCAGAACCGAGCGCTTCAGTGTCGGAATCAGTCCACAATACTTGACCATCCCGTTTCATATCGATGAGCATGAGGTTTCCAGACAATGTATCGGCATTCCCTTCATTGACCAATGTATAGGAAATGGTCGCAGGTTCCCCAGGGATTGGCGTTGCAGGACTCACAGAATGGATGACTACTGAGACGACCGGTGTCGGGTGTAACAAGGTGAGCTCATCTTCTGCAATCGTGGAAGATACCCAAGATATTGGTGACAACTTGACCCATGCATCAGATGATGAAAACGGTTGGCCCAAGTTGTATGTCAGTGTTCTCTGTCCAGGTGTTAAGAAAATTTCAGTCGAAATTTGTGTAATATCTCCTGAATTGCTTGTGGTGCCAGCCTCCAACAAAACGAGGCGGCCTTCGCCTGCCGATAATGTGGTGACCACTTCAATGGCCAGCCCATCTTCCAACGTCCAATCATTGGATGTGATGCTCAAATCAAGGGACTGTGAGGGTTGTATATTGAGATGTATCGATCCATCCAAATCGCTGGCCACCAAACTATCTTGGCTGACGATTCGCCACTCGATGAGGCGATCCCCGGAAATGCTAGTTGTGTACTGGGAACCAAGTTCGAGACTGCTTCCAACCTCCAAAGTTCGAGTTTCAAGTGATGACCAATTGCCGATGTTGTCCCCATCGGAATCTCCTTCTCTAACTTCAAGCGTTCCCGTTCCGGAAAAATCGCCCCCGTTGTGAATCAATATAGCCAGAGGAGCTGAATCCCCAACATGGAATGGGCCACCGGTTACGGTGAGCCCATCACTACCCGCTCGCATCAAATGTCCAGCAGACATATCGTATACATTTGAAGCAGAAGTGACAGAGTCGGTGTGAATTCTAGAGTTGGTGGTGGTGAAACAATGGATTTCACCAGGCCTAACATCAATCGACAAGAGCCATGTTTGATTCGCTTGTGCTGGTATGGTCACCGATTGATTTAGGATTTCAACCCCCGAAGGGAAACTGCAATCTATCGACCCAGAGAATGCCGATTCCCCCGTATTGTCTACAGAAATGGACCAATTGATAGAATCTCCAAGACTCGGGTTTTCGCTATCAGCCACCATTGAAAGAATCGGACGAGGTAGTGGGGGTGGACCAATATCGATTCCCAATCCATCGGAATCAACCGTCGATTGGCCCTCGAACAGTTCCAGTAATATCGAACTGGTTCCTTCGAATAGCGGTCCGATGGTGAAGTTAAGGCCACTGGTCGTCAAACCATCTATGACCGTTTCTTGAGTCGAAAACGCTGTACCGTCAACCGAAATGGTGGCGTTCCCCTGCCATGGTACATCGCCCGCATTGCTCACCGCAGCAATCACCCAAGCCTGATCGCCATCACGCATGGTCGAATTTCCACTCACGTCACCTGTTTCAGAGTTGACTGGGGTGATTGACCATGTGCTTGATGATTCTATAGAGGGTTGTGCAGGAGATAACTTTTGCACGAAAACCTGTAATTGAGAAACATTGTTCTCAAAACTGGACCCTATATCACCAAAGAGTTGCAATGTCAGTGTGTGAGTTCCGATTGGGACACCAGAAATATTGAAAATTTGAGTCGAAGTTTGACCAGCAGTTAGTGATATGTTTCGATTGTCAGATGCCAAGGGCGTGGAGTCTTCAGCGGTGAAAATCATCTCGATTGTGCCATTTGAATTGACATCGTGGGCAGTTACGTCGATGCTGATGTTGATGTCCCCCGAACCAATCTGCTGATCTCCGAGAATCGTGAAGGTGTCACCTGACATCAAAAGGCCGCTGCCGGAGGCGGATGCAAGTGGGATACAGGTCGATATGAGCAACAGGGAAATCATCCCAATACCGAACCTATGACCTTTGGTCATGCATTGGCTTGACCCCTTACGGTTCAAGACCCTTGCCTTAATTGGGCACTTGAATCGCTGAACCTTTATGCGGAACCGTAGGTTCCGAGACCCGTTCTGCATGAATATTTCAGATTTGGTTGCCCTCAAACCGGAGGATCTTGCTTCGACAATTTTCGAGCGGCGTAAGATATTGGCGAAGATTTTGCCAGAGGTTGAATCTAAAATGGCAGAAGATGCAGATGTTCTCGCCCCAGTAGTTGAGAAATTAAGACTGGCGCGAGATACGGGTTTGAATCGTGTCGCTGAACTGAAAAGTCGCCGGAATGAAGCGCAAAAAGAGGCGCGTGAATTACTCGAGAAAACACGTCTACTGAGAGCTGAATTGGATGAGCAAAATGGGTTGAAGAATCTCGACCCGAAATGGGCCAAGGAAAAACTTGAGGAGTCTCTCCAAGCGATCGAGAAGAAAATCGACCAAGAGGCCCTGTCCCTGAATGATGAACGTCGATTGCTTGCAGAGCGGAAAGAATTGCTAAAGAAAAACCAAGATTGGTTGGAAAAGCGTAGGAAGGACAACCCTGAGATGGCAGAATATGTCGACTCCAGTAAAAAAATGAACAAATTGTTCACATTGGCAGACAATTTGCATCAAGAAATGCTGACTCATGTTGAGAAAAATGAGCCGATTCACTCTGAGTTTGTAGAGAAGAGGGCTGAATTACGGGATATCATTCGTCAACTTGAACGCTCTCGAGCCCTGCTAAAACAATCTGATGCGGCAATTTCATTCTGGGAGAATGTAAATCAAGATGGGTTTGGCAAATTACTTGCTGCAGCCCAGAGTGTTGAGGATGGCGGGAAATCTACGGTGCGCCGCAAAAACGCAGACCCTCCTCTCGCAACCAAATCCGAGGATGGTGAGGAGGAATGAGTGGCGACAAAGGCAAGAAGCGCCATTCCAATCAAAAGAATGGATTATTCGATGACCTAGAGGGTTTGCCCAATTCCGAAATTGAAGAACGGTTGACTGCACTCAAGGCTAGCGTTGAGGCCGCACTGAAGGAACAAAAACGTGTCAAGCAAGAACGGGATGCTGAAATTAAATTGGTTCAATCTCTAAGAACAATCCAGGAATCAACCAGAGGATTCAGTAAGGAGAGGAATGCGCTGCTAAACGAATTTCGCAAAATTCGAGAAGAAGCGAAAAAGGTCAAAACTGACCGTGATGAAATCAACGAAAATGTTCCACCTCCTTTGGAGATTATTGAACAAAGAATGGTGGAAACACATCGCAGACTCGCAACCATCCCCCACGATTTATCAAAAATGCCAAATCGGGATCATGAAGTGAAATTGTTCTCATTCTTCTTTGAGTTAAAGGCCATGCACTCACGCAAACTTATGGGCAACCAGTTGCACCAAAAGTACATTGAATTGCTTAGAAATCAAGAAGAGAAACTAAAGCAACTCGATAAATTGAGTGAAGAGAGAAAGTCTGTTGCTGAAGAGGCCAGGGAAGAAGTCCAAGATCAACAAGCAAATCCGAAAGAAATTCGTAAATTGAATGAGCGGATTGGAAAAATGCTTGAAACCATAAATTCACATCGCTCCGAATTGAAGAAGATGAAGCGAGAAGTGGGCCGATTGGAGGCGTATGCACGCGTCCGGAAGAAGAGTCACAAAGGTTCCCGCGGCGGGAGGAAAATTGGGCCTAGGTTGGACGAGGTGAAAGCGCGCGCTAGTAGCGGCAAATCCTTGTCCTTTGAAGACATGAATGCATTGCTGAATAGTGGCAACCTCATCGAAGCTCTCGGAGAAGCAGAAGAGGTGGTTTCTGAATCAAAACCAGAGCCTGTGAAAAAGCGCAAGGGGCAAGCGGGCGCCGCTAGAGGGCGAAGACGAACGTTGAGTTCTGAAGAGAGAGAGAAGCGTCGAAGGTGATTCGGTGAAGGGGCTTCGATGGATTCCCACAAAATCTCTGAAGGATTGGAGTTCTGAAAGACTGGAAAACATCCGCCAACTCATTGTTCAAACCACGGGTGAATCATACAGGATTGAGAGACTTCGACTGCTTCCTTTGGATGAAAATTTTGGGCGATGGGTGCTCTCGGACGGGATTTCGGAGAAAGGGATTTTTTGGGCGATGCGTTTATCGAAAACTAGGGCCAGAGTACTAGCCTTTTCGGTGGCAGAAGAATTGCAGGGCAGTGGCTTTGGTGCCAAGGGTTGGCGCAACTTCGCATTGGTTGCGCAATCAATGGGGATTGATACTGTGCAACTTGAAGTGCGACAGGACAATTACTCTGCAATCGAATTGTATCATCGCCGAGGTTTGCGTCCCAGAGGCTGCTTATCTGGATTTTATCGTGGTCATAATGGTTGGCTAATGATTGGACCGCTCCACTTGGATGCAGCGTTACAATGATGCCTCGTCTCGTTGTGGGACCACCATGAGAACACGACTTATGCTGGACATTCTCAACCACGAAGGAGTGGATTGGGTTGCCCTCATAGGCCCAGATGCTTTGCCAATCGATTTTGTACCTACTGAACTGGATATTCTTTCAGCTGCTGCAATGTGGAGTGGTTTGGATTCTCTTGTCGACGATACACCAGCTAGGATGATGGTTCGCACGAATCAAGCAGTAATGTTGTCACACCGTGTTGATGAAAATCGGTTCATATTAATCCAAGCGGAATTGGGTGCGAATATCGGTATGTTGAGAGCGACTCTTGAAGACGCTGCGCAGAGGATCATCGACTTGCCTTAATCGAATAGGGGTCCGAGTAGTGAGATGCCTGAGCCAGTCACTTCCATCGCTTGTTTCTCCATCGAGTGCCGAACATGTCGCATCTTCTCAATTTGCAATGTCCGAACCATTTGGCCGTTGCGTCGATCCAATCCCAGATTTAGAATCGAATCGGCTAGGAACCCTTCATTTCCTTCCAACTCAGCATGCTCTCCTGCTTGACGTTCAGTGATGACAAACGTGTGGAGGCCTTGGCTTCGGCAAAATTCAAAGAAACGGAACATTCTCTTCCTCATCTCTTCGTCAACGCTGGTCAGGCTGTAAATTGCTCCTAGTGAATCCAGCACGAATACAGAAAATGCGTCCCCTCTTTCGCGCTTGAAATGTTCGATCATTTTTTGTGTGAACTTCAGATAGTCCATCTCTTCATTTTCATTCCGCAATTCTGTGAAATCTGTGATTTGTAAGTTCTGCGGGAGTGAAAGGCCTAGTGAATGCGAAGCCCTGAGTAAACTACCTGTGGTTTCCTCTACTGTACAATACAAACCAAATCCGCCCGATTGCCTCAGATGATTTGAGACCAAGGAAAGGCAGAAGGAGGATTTCATCGAACCGGGGGGGCCTGTGACCAAAGTCAGGTAAGGTGGGTTGACGTCAGTTGCAAGTACGCGGTCCATTCCAGGCATTCCATCAATGAACATGGGAATCGTATCGTGGGCTTCACGGGCGGGGCTTAATCGTTCTCTCAAGCCGGGTCTGAAAACCATGGACGCCCCCTTAGGGGGCGATGCCCGGAGAGCAGCGATTATATGGCATCGCCATTTGGCATTGTTGACTAAGGCTTGAATGTATCAGGCCAAACGGTGATTCAGATGGTAGACTTCTCCCCTAGGCTTGAAGAACTACGCAAAATTACAGATCGGAAAGCGTCTGAAAATCGTGATATTCGAGACGGTTTGAATGTAATTATGAAGGAGCATATCGGAACCAGAAATGAATTCAATACAGAGGTTCGAAATTTGATTACAGAAGTCCAAACACAAAAGGGAATCCGTGACGAAGCGAACAGTGCTGTTCGAGATGCAAAATCGCAAAGGGCAGAGAAAAACCAAGAGGTACGAGATGCCAAGGACAAGTTGCGAGAATTGTCGCCTGAGCGTGATACCGGTGGAGACAACAACCGAGGACGGCGGCGAGACAAGGAGGATACCCCTGCTTCACTTCGCCGGAAAATTGAGGTTTTAGAGCGTGAATTTGAACTCGGGAAGCACACAGGCAACAACGAGAAAAAAGCCATGCATCGAATGAAGGCAATGAAGAGAAAACTTCGCGATATGGCGGAGAAAGAAGATTCCAACGTTGAACTCAAAGCGGCTCGTGAAAGTCTCAGAGCAGCTATTGACGCTCAAGAGACATGTCACCAAATTGTTGTGAGCACTCAGGAAACTGCTCAAGAGGCGCACAACCTCATGCTAAGGTTGAGTGAGGAAGTCGATAAATTGCGTGAGCAGGCCGATGCTAGTCAGGCTCAAGTTCGACGAGCAAAACGTGAAGCAGATCGAGCCCATCAAACGTATATCGTCAGCCTGAGGTGCTTACACTCAATCCTTGACATCAAGCGCGCGATGGATCATAGGGAATCTGGAGCTGCAGAAAAAGACTCGTCCACGCGGGTGGAAGTTCAAGATCTCATGTCGAAACTCATGTCTGGTGAAACCTTGTCCACTGATGAGTTGATGGCCCTGCAAAGGGGTAGGTGATTGATTCAATGATTGGTTCCGATGACATTCAGTCTATTCTTGAGGATTACGATCGTCTCAAATTGCGCATAGGCATGACTGCCAGCCACAGTGCATTGGACATCTGTGATGGTGCCATTGAGGAAGGATTTCCTACGGTCGCCTACTGCCAAAAAGGGCGTGAGAAAACATACTCTGAATACTTCCGCACCAAGCGGAACTCATCGGGTCGAGTTGTCAGGGGTATGGTCGACAAGGCCATTGTATTGAATTCATTCAATGATGTGATGGACCCGGACTTCCAGCGACGGATGCGAGAGCGGAATGTGGTGTATATTCCGAATCGATCATTCACATCTTACAGCTCGATCGAGAGTGTAGAGAACGACTTCCATGTACCCTTGTTCGGTAGCAGGAACATGTTGCGCATGGAGGAGAGAACCGAAGAACAGGATTATTATTGGATTTTGGAGCAAGCGGGCTTACCATATCCAGAAGCCATAGAAAGCCCTGAAGATATTGATTGCTTGGCAATCGTCAAATTACATCATGCACAGAAGAAACTTGAGCGTGGATTCTTCACCTGCTCATCGTTTGAAGAATATACACAGAAGGCAACGACCCTACTCAAAGAGGGTGTCATTGACCAATCCAGTCTCGATGGAGCCAGGATTGAACGGTATGTCATTGGACCCGTGTTCAATTTGAATTTCTTTTACAGTCCACTCGCTGAAGATATGCCAAAACTCGAATTGTTGGGGGTTGACTGGAGATTCGAGTCCTCATTGGATGGCCATGTGCGATTACCTGCCCCACAACAGATGTCAATGCCAGCCCACCAGCAGATTCCTGAAATGACGGTCGTCGGACACAATACCGCAACGATTCGAGAGAGTCTTCTCGAAAAGGCGTTTGAGCTAGGAGAGAAATTCATCACAGCCAGCAAAGAACACTACGACCCTGGCATCATTGGCCCATTCTGTTTGCAAACCTGTATCGACAAAGACATGGATTACTACATCTATGACGTCGCGCCACGTTTGGGAGGCGGCACAAATGTCCACGTCAATGTGGGACACCCATATGGAAATGCCACATGGCGAAAATCGATGAGTAGTGGCCGAAGAATTGCCATGGAAATTCGTCAGGCTGTTGAACAGGACAGGCTTGATGAAGTGCTAACATAATCACGGCATTGGAATCAATTGCCCGGTTAGACCGTGTACGAGTGCTGTGCCACGTTCAGGGATTTGAAGCTGCCAAGCGGGAAGAAGGGCCAATCGAGGAGTCATTTCAGCACTAGAAGGATCTAGTTTCCACCATTGAAGAACACTGCCTTGTACCTGATTTTCCCCGGTCGATTCTGTCACTGTATAATGTCGCCTTTCCTCGCACAAACCTGCCAACTTTGGTGCAATCTCAGATTCTTCAACCCACAATTTCGGTTCTATTCTTTCTAAACTTGGAATGAAATCGAGTGTTTCAATTTTCCCAAGATGGTCAATTTCACCTGTAAATGGATCTTCAAGCAATTCCCACCATTGCCGATCCGCAGAATCATCAGGCCCCCGCAATATACCAGTTACAACCCAAATCCTTGCAGTGAGTAAGACTGGGCGCGGTTTGGCATGCGTGAGTGTCAACCTTTCCAAGACAGAGTCCAATTCAACTTGAGGTCGTAGCGCCGATGGGCCAGCAATTTTCTGGGTAGGTAGAGTTCTCTCAACCTCTTCAACCTCAATCGCTGATGGGGGCGTGTTTTGAGGGACGTTTGCATTCAAATCCCCATTTAGAACGGCATTCCCCAACCATTGCGCAAACCTATCTGGTCCCCACACCTCATAGTCCACACCTGCACGTTGTGGTCGCTGCTCCAATCGCAGTGGTCGTTCTGAAAGTAACCAATGTGTCCCAATTGGTGTATCGACCAACCATCTCTCAATCTCAAGGTTATCCAATGGGGCCCAACCATCATGTGCGTGCCAAACGTGGGTTCCAATCGACAACTTGGGACCACTTCGCGTCGCAGGAGGTTGACTGAGGACACCTAGCAGAGAGATGCCAGGGCAAGGGGTGTGGGATGGGGGAGGATCCATAGAAGCGCCCAGTTGACTGAGCAAATCCCGAATCAAGGACTCCATGGTCGCCTTTGGCGACCGTACCTGACTTGAACACTCCGTTCAAAATCAGCCAATCGGCTGATTTTGGCTTGCTCAATCGATATTCGGCTGTAGACTTAGAAGCTCACTGCCGCCTTCGCCACGAACACAAATCGTGCTAATCGGGAACGGTTTTGCACATGCAGCACCCAATTCACGGTTGACCAAATCGGTCCGGTGCATTGGGACATCTGGATGTCTTGCGCGAAGACCGTCGATGTATTCTTGTGGGCAATTCACTGCGAAAATGACCAATTTTGCCTTGCCTTCAGCACAAGCATCGGATGCTTGATTCTGACCAAAGGACAAATCACCAGTCTTGATAGCAGTTTTCAGTTCTCTACTTAGTTCCATTCTATTTCCTCCATTCTCCACTATTGCTTCTCATGGGTGAATATTACTCGTTTTCAGGGATGTAAAACAATTCTACACTTCCAGTTCCAAGTGCGATTGGTTGGCCGACAATGATGTTCTCAGCAACACCGGTAAGGTGATCACGTTCGCCGATGATTCCTGCCTGTAGCAAATGGTTGACTGTGACTTCGAAGGCAGCACGAGCGAGGATACTGTGTTTGGTTCCAGACACACCGTGGCGTCCAATGGCTCGGACTTCACCTTCACTTGTCATTACATCGGCGACCATGAGCAAGTGGCGGACATCAACATCCAATCGCGCACCTTCTAGAGTCAGAATCATTTCGTTGATAATTGCTTGACGAGCGGCCTCAATTCCAAGATAATCGTGGATTTCCATGATATTGTTGGTATAAGTTCGGCCACGGTCTACACCGGCGAATTCGGAAACAACTGCCAAATTGGAACCGATTGTCGAGATGTAATATTCGCCATCTCGATCCTTCTGAACATTGGCTCTGTCGATACCTTTGACGCCCTTGAGGCGAAGCACCTTGATCTTCTCTTCAAGTTGTAGAAGTTGGGTGTATGTCGGTGGGTTTTCGCCAATATCCTTCAAATCGTCCTCTTTCGACACACCAGGGATAATCTTCAGTACCTTGGGTTTAGCCTCTGAGCCGTCTTCAATAGCAACAAACAATTTTGTTGCACGGTTCAATTTGTCGCGAACCTCGGCACCAGTCATATTCTTCAATTTCAGGTGAGAATTATTGAGTTTCAGCGTGATGTAGCGCTGAGCGACTTCAACATCGATATCTGCAATATCCTGTGTTGTTGTTGTTTCCAATGAAGCGGCCAATTTCTGTACCTCTGCTTCATTTGATGCGAGGGGTTTGCCTTTCTGGTTCAACTCCTCGACATAGATGTTCATTGTCGGTGTGTCGGGCGATTTCCGTGCATCCACAATCTCAATGATTCTTGGTAGACCTTGAGTCACGTTGACTGTTGCTACACCCGCATAGTGGAAAGTTCGCATGGTCATTTGTGTTCCCGGTTCGCCAATCGATTGAGCAGTAACGATACCAACCGCTTCAAACGGGTCTACGCTCGCGCGCGCATACTGGTTTCCTGCCTCAGTGACAATTTTCTTTGCCTGTGTTGGTGTCAACTTGGCTTTTCCACGGGAACGGATTCCCTCGGACAAGTTTTCGAGAAGACGCTTTGTGAGTTGAATTCCTTCACCCTCAGCTGCTTTTGCAAGAGCCTGATAGATTGGGTCATCTTCCCCAATGTCTCGATTGATGATCGCAATCTTGGCCCCGACATCGTAGTGCTGTAGTGCTAGATCTGTTTTCTTCGTTCGACGGATGAGTTTCTTGCGTCGAACGACCGTTGTCGTTGCATTGCTAGAATCGGACCCACCGGATTTTCCGAATGCAGCCAGTGTACTGTGAATTGCTGTAGCCTCATCTGAAGCAAGCCCACAAATTTGGGCGATTTCACCAGGGGTCAGAATCTTCACATCGTCCCACTTACGATCATCTGCAAGCTTGTGCGAGAATTCTTCTTGAACGCCCATGTCCATGAGCTTCTTCTTCGTTGCTGACTTGACTACCATCAGTTACCACCTCCAAGTACATCATCCAAAATTTGGTCAACATTGACCGGGTCACCCTTCAATGATCGGCAGGGGTCAACGCCATCTTCTCCATATTGGAACTGAATAATTCGGTTGGCTGTATTTCGAACTGAGTGTTGGCCATCATTCCAGACCTTTAGGTCATCCATGGCATTGATTAGACGGCGCTGCATGTAACCAGATTTGCTTGTTCGGACAGCAGTATCGACCAGTGATTCACGTCCCGATACGGACAGCATGAAAAACTCAGTTGGTTCAAGGCCTCGCTTGAATGAGGAAGCGACGAAGCCCTTCTCTTTGGCTCCTTTCACACCACGGCGGAAATGCGAAAGAACACGCTCATTGTATCCACGCTCGAGTCGCTTACCACGAACCTTTGGTTGTCCAATCGAACCCGCCATCATGGCCAAGTTGTCCATCGAACCACGTGCACCCGAAACAGCCATCATGACCGCAGGGTTGTTGTCGGCCAAGTGTTCCTTTGCAACTGTTCCAGTTTCAGCCTTACACTGATCTAGAATTTGCAGGATGTTTTCTTCCAAAGTTTCCAGAGGTGTGCGCCCGGGTCGAGTTTCATATTTCCGACCATCTTTACCGAATTTCTCCAACTCGTCATCTACCGCTTGACTCGCCTCTGCATTGCGTAGAGCAATCAATTCACGAGCTGCAGTAGGAAGATCCTCGTCGTCAATTCCCGTTGTAAAGCCCATCGCTGTGCAAACACCAATTGTGAGTTTGGTCATGTCATTTAGGAACTTAGCACCAACATCGGTCCCATGAGTCTGCACAACGGCATCGAGTAGGCGGCCATCTTCAGCACCAATGGCTCGCTTGTCAAGTGTTCCTTTGAGCACTCGCCCAGATTCAATTTCGACCTGATCTTGGCTGCGACTCATGTAGCGCAAACTGAATCCACCTGGAATAATCAAGCTAAACAGTTCAAGTCCATAGAAGCCTGCGACACCGTCTACAGTGCTCTCCTTTGGCAACTCTCCTGAGAAGCCGATTTGTCCGAGGATATCCAGTGCGATGGGTTTGGGGATGAATGGGTTGTCATGGCTCATGAGGTAGGCCCCAGAGATGTGGTCGTGAATTCCACCAATTACAGATCCACCATATCGAGGTGTAATGATGTGTTCCTGCACGCGCATGAGAATCTTGGCTTCGGCGCGAGCCTCCTCTGATTGAATGACGTGTAGGTTCATCTCGTCACCATCGAAATCTGCGTTGTAAGGAGTACACACAGCGAGGTTGAATCGGAAGGTCTTCCCTTCCATTACGCGAACTTCGTGTACCATCATCGACATCCTGTGAAGGGAAGGTTGTCGGTTGAAAATTGCAACGTCACCATCAATCAAGTGCCGCTCCACAATCATTCCAGGCTTTGGGTTTCCATCAAGGTCAATTGTCGCCAAGCGATCTTCCACCTTGCTACGGGAGTCCTCAGAAATTTCGGGGCTACCACAATGAGGGCAAATGACGTCTAACTCTGGCGGGAATGCCTGACCTGGGTTCTCACGTTCGAAAACCCACCTCTGGTGAATGATTGCTCGGGGGTCGCCATATTCGAGAGGCTTCCCATTGAGATCTTCTCCACGGAGGTTTGCTAGAGTTGGTTCAAGAGACGGGATCCACTTGGTCTGAGTATCTCCATCCACACGCTTGATTTCTTCTTCGATTTCCATGCCCGGCAGGAAGTTTGGTGCAGGGAGCACCTCATTGAGGTCAGAGCGCAGACCTGGGTAAGGTTCACCCCTCTCAACATCGCCAGAATGGCATTCGGGATTGTGACATCGGAATCCGGACCACATGAACTTGGTTCGATCCGTAATTCGAACACGGTGTGTATCTCCGCGCACGATGTAATTGACACCAGGGTGGATGTCGGGGCCACGTAGAATCATCTGTCGCAACTGTTCACGGTTGCGCCCAGTCACTCGAACGGGTACTGTCAATTCTTTTGCGGACTGAGTTGGGACTCCGACGGCATTGATGCCCAAATTGGGGTCTGGGCTGATGACGGTGCGTGCACAGAAATTGACTCGCTTACCCGAAAGGTTGCTTCGGAATCGTCCTTCCTTACCTTTGAGTCTCTGAGTGAGCGTCTTCAACGGTCGGCCGGAACGATGTCGTGCAGGAGGGATTCCTGCAGTTTGGTTGTCAAAATACGTTGTAATGTGATATTGCAATAGTTCCCACAAATCTTCTACAATAAGTTGTGGAGCACCAGCATCACGGTTTTCACGTAGACGTTGGTTGATCCTCAACACGTCAACTAGTTTGTGAGTAAGGTCATCCTCACTCCGGTCACCGCTGTCCAATGTAATGGATGGTCGCACGGTGATTGGAGGGACGGGGAGAACTCGCATGATCGTCCATTCTGGGCGACTTGCTTCGTGATCCATTCCAATGAAAATCAAGTCCTTGTCTGGGATTC
>CAZXVR010000009.1:0-23448 GCA_964644485.1 uncultured Candidatus Poseidoniales archaeon
GATTTGGGGGAACCATCCCAATTTCTGGTCCACATGAGCGAACCTATGCAGACGGTTTGATGCTTGTTGGGGATGCCGCAGGGTTCACCTCACCTTTGTTTGAAGGAGGTTCACATCTTGCCCTGAAATCAGCAGTTTTTGCAGCCAAAACCGCAGCTTCCGCGATTGAGTCCGGTGATATTTCAGGCACACATCTTGCAGCCTATCAAGCAGCTTGGAAGAAAGAATTCCCACCCTATGGAAAAATTCTGAAAGGCAAGACAGCACTTTACAATCTCAGCGATGATGAAATGTCATTGATGGGTCGCTGTTTCCCTCAGGAGATGTCTGCCATGGGCCCGCATGGGAAAGCAATGGTTGGCCTCCGCCTCCTCTTCCGAAAACCAAGTTTGTATTTCCGTCGTATCGTACCCGCAATGCTCGCATTTGGTTACAGCCGTGCGAAGTACTACGGATGGTGAACCGATGAGAAAATTCATCGGCACCGCATTGATGTTCCCGTTTACAGCGTTACTGTTTTTGTTTCTAATCGATGCGTCAAGCATTGAATATATCTGGAACAATGGAGGGCCAGACCTACCATTACTCTACAGAATTAGTGCGATTTGGGCGGGTCGAGAGGGCCCCTTGCTCCTATGGGTCGCAATGTTGGGAGCCCTCCTCTTGATCGATGGGGGCAAGCACCCATCTGAAACTGATTCTCAGCACCGGCTACGCCTTCGATTGTTGGTTGGATTCTCAGCCTTACTCCTCTTCATCGCTCTGATGTTGAATCCATTCCGCGCAACCCCTGCTGATGCGATTTCCCGCCCGGGTCTAAACGCCCTACTGCAAACAGATTTGATGGTGATTCATCCTCCTGTAATTTTTGCATTTTACACATTGTGTGTGGGAGTTGGTGCGCACTCAATTTCAGCCATGCTTCTCGCGGGCGCGCCCGCGCGAGACAGAATTCTTCATCTCGCTCGCCCCGCATTGTGGGTAGGTACTCTTGGCGTTGGACTCGGTGGTTTGTGGGCCTATACTGTACTGGATTGGGGAGGGTATTGGGCGTGGGATCCTGTAGAGACGGGTTCACTGTTGCCATGGATTTCATTGATTATCCTACTGCATCTTAGATTGCCCAAAGGCATGGCGAACGAGGACCATTGGTTCGTAGGCCTAGGTATCGTGCCCGCCTTCTTCGCTATTCATGCCACTTTGGTCACGCGCGCGAATGGAGTTTGGGCCAGCGTCCACGCATTCGTTGCCGAGGGTGACATCGATCCTTCGATGGGTCCGATTCAACGGATTCTAGAATTGGGATTCAGCGATGGGGCTGGGCTTGAAGTACACCTCTACCTGTTCATTCTATTCGGCATGATGTGGTTGGGTACTCGCCATTTTGCAAATACCACTGAGCAGGAATGGTCCCCCCTGGCAATCATTGCAGGCGCAATTCTGGGTTCTTGGGTAGGCGCCATTGAGGTTGGTATTTTGACAGGTGTTTTCGCCTTCCTGTTGGCCAATCAATATGCGGCCAAGGAACGTGTTGTATGGATGACTGCAGGTGTGATGCTGATGCTTTTCAGCTATTGGGCGTTCTTACTATCGATGACAACTGCGGTAATCGGCATGATTGGATTCTTGTCTCCAATGTTTTTGTTAGGTGATCAAGAAGATCCTCCATTAAGATTGGAAGATGGTCGTTGGCAACAAAGGGTGGTTCTATGGATTCCTTTGGCGATTGGCGCACCGTTCCTATTGCTGACGTGGATGTTGTTGCTCGCCGAAGTGGACGGAACCAATCTAGCATGGCACGAAATCTTCGGCTTACCTCTTCTTTGTCTTTCAGCACTGGGTTTGATGATATACAGTTGGCGCAAAGTTGTCGCCCCACATCTTGTTCCTCGACTGTTGTGTGGTATGGTTTTCCTCAGCATCTTGTTCGCTTACACGATGGGGCAATCGTTACCAGGTGATGCAGATCACCTGTTCTATGACGATGGAATATCCAGAGGAGCAATTGCCGGTTTCGCCTTGCCATTGTTCTTGTTTTCCATCCCTCCAATGGCTCGCTTGGTATGGGTTAGATTCGGCGAATTCCAATTGCGTCGAAAACCGTTACAACTTCGTCGATTGGCCATCCATGTAGCTCACCTCGGCATCTTGCTATTGCTCGTTGGACATGTGTTTACCACAACACTGGTTCAACGTGGCGATCCGAGTCATATCGTCATGTTAGCGAAGGACACTCCAATCGAGCATGATGGTTACTGGTATACATTCACAGAATTGACAGCCACGAGTCCTGATGATGATGGGTGGGACGAGGTTGTTGGTGATGGAAAAATCGTAGTCACCGTGGAAGTTCGAAAGGAAGCCGATGGTGACGCGATTGCAACACTGACACCGGGGATGCTTCGTTTTGACGAAGGTGGGATCTCGGCTCGACCTGAGACGGATATTTGGCATCGTCCCCAAGGCGATTTAATCATGATCTTTGATCAGAGTCAAGCGAACGAACTGTATCTTACGTCATTCATGCACCAAGGTGAATCAGTTGACAGGGTCCGCGTCGTCATCTATGATTTGACTGGCAGCCACTTGGTTTGGACAGGATGGACATTGATTCTGATTGGAACCGCATTGAATTGGATAATGACGCCTCGAATTCAGAATCAAGAGGAAGAATGAGCCCTACGGGCTCGCGGCCTTCCCATCCGCACGCTCATAAAGGGGAAGTCGGTCGCCGGCTCGCCCACAATGCTGGGTAGGTGAACAAAATGGAAAACGGTTCCATCGTCCATATCGATTATGACCTCTACAATGCTGACGACGATGTCCTCATCGAGACCACCCGAGAGGAGGTTGCGAAAGGGGCTGACGCGTTTGATGAGAATCGAACATACACACCTCTCATTACTGTGATTGGTGATGGTCGTCTCATCGCAGGATTTGAAACCCATTTGCTTGAAGCAGATGCTGAAACAGATTACGAATTTGATATCGCACCAGAGGATGCATACGGGGAACGCGACCCCAACGCAGTGGAAACGATGGGTCAAGACGTACTAGCACGCTCGGTGCGCGACCCCGACAGTCTCGCAATCGGTGGGCCCGTTGAAATCAATGGTAAGCAAGGAGTCCTGCAAATGGTTAGGGCCGGTCGTGCAAGAATCGATTTCAATCATCCTCTCGCTGGCCGAACACTGCGTTACAAGTATCGCATCGTTAAGGTTGTAGAAGATCGTGCTGAGAAAGTGACAACCCTTCTAGAGACCAATACTGGCCGAGATGGATTTGAGGTCGCTTTCGATGGCGATGATTTGACAATCACTTTGCCAGAGTTCGTGGCTTACGATCAGAATTGGGCTTTCACCAAGTTCAGCCTCATTCGAACGCTGCGTGACCATGTAGGTGTTCAGACAATCGTTTTCAGAGAAGTCCACGAAGCTCGCCAACCCGGTGAAGAAGAGTGAGCCACTTTGATTAGGCATGGTGAATTCCATGGTTGATGAAAGTTGGATTCTCACAGAGACACCCTTGTCGGACAATCATTTTTCCTTGATGGAACGCGGCGCTGCCACTTTGATTCTGACCGCAATCATTCTCCTGTTGGGGGCCATTGCAGGTCAAGAAATCGCCCCAGGCAATGCCCTTTCCGAATCATATGAATCCTACTTCATTGAACCGCATACCGTTGATTCAACCACAGGAGATGCTAGTTACAACCCCGTTGACACCCTCGCCTATTCTCTCCTATTGGTTTCATTCGTTGTCGTCATCTCAGGTTGGCTGCGAAGAATTGGAATTCCGGCAAGAGACAATTCAATCCTAGCCCTTCTTCCATGGGTATTTTGGGCATCGATTGGAGAGGTAAACGAGGACGGTTACCTCTTTTCTCCAGAGGGGCTTGGGGGTTTCTTTGTATCGCCACTGATACACTTCCATGTGGCTGCTTGGGTGATTCTCACAGGTTGGATGTGCCACCGTGTATCCATCAGTGCAGGTCCAGATAACCGCGCTGCAATCACCCAATTGGCATTCATATTGACGTGTCTACAAATTGTAATTTTCATGCCAGACATTGGTCGGCATTGGGAAAAAGACACTCTTTCGCTCCTCATCTCACCTTTATTTTTAGCACCGATGTGTGGCCTCCTGCTCATCGTATTCATTCATCCGTTCTTGGAATGTTGTACTGCGATTGAGCAAGGCCTCATTCAGGTTGGACTCGGTGGATGTTTCATGCATTTGTCCGGCTGGCTCATGCTCTACACCGAGCCATTGAATGGTCGGGTTCCAATTTCGATGACACCAATGGCACTCATTGTCTTCGGCCCTCTTCTGCTTTGCACATTGTTGTGGTTCACCGGTCAAGAAGCGCGATCCAAATTGCATCACATGGGGCTTGAGCCCGGCATCATCCCTGAAGGGATATCACTGGATGATTGGGATCGCCAACACTCATCGACATGGGAACGTATGGAGGCCCTCTCTCCGCGTGCAGTTCTCGGCCTTCCAGTAATCCTGTTAGCGATGTATGGTCAAATGGTCGACGGGCTGGCAACGAGTGTCGGTTTGGAGAATTATGGTTATGGTGAAAAACACGTTCTTTCACAGAAGGTCATCGATATTGCCGGGACGGCTTGGGGCTTTGGTGTACTCAAGTTTGGTCTTGCAGCAATGATTTGGTGGCTGTTTGCATATGCTCGGTTTGAACATCGCCATCGGCACCTGCGATTGTTGGTCATCTTGTGTCTCCTCGTGGTCGGTTTAGCCCCCGGTTTGAGAGATGTTCTCAGGATGACATTGGATGTCTGAAGCGGGCGAGTGTTCAAGGCCAAGTTCGTATTCGCACCCCTAAGGGGTGCGCATGGATCGACTACAGACCCGAGTCAATTCCTCGGATGCAGCGTTCAAGTCGAACCATGAGCACAACAGTGCGTTACTTGCAACATTACGTGAACGTCTTGATGTCGTTCAGGAAGGTGGCGGTGGGAAATATGTCGAGAAGCACCGAAGCCGGGGTAAGGCACTACCACGTGAACGAATCTCTGCAATTTGCGATCCAGGTACACCGTTCCTCGAATTGTCCCCTCTTGCTGCATACGACCTCTATGATGGCCGCGCCGCCAGCGCGGGCATGGTGACAGGAGTCGGTGTTGTCCACGGAAAGGAATGCCTGTTCGTTGCCAATGATGCAACCGTCAAAGGCGGTTCTTACTATCCGATGACCGTCAAGAAGCACATCCGCGCTCAAGAGGTTGCCAACGCCAACCATCTACCCTGCATCTACTTGGTTGATTCAGGAGGAGCATTCCTACCGATGCAAGATGAAGTGTTCCCAGACAAGGGTCACTTTGGCCGCATCTTTCGCAATCAAGCAATCATGAGTGGAAAGGGAATTCCCCAGATTGCAGCAGTTTGCGGTTCTTGCACTGCTGGTGGTGCCTACGTCCCTGCCATGTCAGACGAGTCAATCATCGTCAAGGGCAATGGCACCATCTTCCTAGCGGGCCCACCCTTGGTCAAAGCAGCAACAGGCGAAGAGGTCACTGCGGAGGACTTGGGTGGCGCAGATGTGCACACAGCTCAATCCGGTGTTGCAGATCATTATGCTGAAGATGAACCGAGTGCACTACGCATGGTCCGCAATATCGTTGAAAATCTCAACACCGGTGTCAAGACGAAGTTGGATGTGCAAGCCCCTGAAGATCCTGCTTATCCAATCGATGACATCCTCGGAATCATTCCAGAGGACAACCGTACCCCATTTGACGTGCGTGAAATCATTGCACGCATCGTAGATGGAAGTCGCTTCCACGAATTCAAAGCCAGGTATGGACCAACCCTTGTCTGTGGTTTTGCTCGGATTCATGGTTATCCGGTCGGCATAGTTGCAAACAACGGTATCCTGTTCTCTGAGTCATCACTGAAAGGGGCCCACTTCGTGGAACTTTGTGGCCAACGAGGCATACCTCTGATTTTCCTGCAGAACATTACGGGATTCATGGTCGGTCGTGATTACGAGGCCGGAGGCATTGCCAAGGATGGGGCAAAACTTGTGACCGCAGTGTCATGTGTACCAGTTCCCAAGTTCACGGTCATCATCGGCGGCAGTCACGGTGCAGGCAACTATGGAATGTGTGGGCGTGCATATGACCCCCGCTTCCTGTTCATGTGGCCCAACAGCCGCATCTCGGTAATGGGTGGACCACAGGCCGCAGACGTTCTGGCCACGGTGAAGCAAGATCAGCGGGCCCGTGAGGGGCTTGACCCAATGACGGATGAGGAATGGAATGATTTCCAAGCCCCTATCTTAGAGAAATACGAGGCTGAGGGCTCACCGTATTATTCTACAGCGAGATTGTGGGACGATGGGATAATCGATCCTCGAGATACACGTGATGTCCTTGGTCTCGCCATCAGCGCCAGTCTCAACGCCCCGATGCCAGATACAAATTTCGGAATATTTAGAATGTAAAGGAGCAATTGAAATGTCAAATTATGCAATTGAAGATTTAGAGCCAGAAACCAGTCTATGTTCGCTCAGAATTGAAGGTTCTGTAGCGTACCTAACCCTTACACGAGAAGATGTCTACAACGCTCTCAATATTCCCCTAATCAGCGAAATCATTGAGATTCTTGATTGGACCAAGGAGCGCTCCGTCGGTGAACGAGGATTGCTGAATGATTCGGCAGGTGCTCCCTATCTTCGCGTGATTGTTCTTTCAGGAGCGGGAAAGCACTTCTGTGCAGGTGCAGACATCAACATGATGCGTGATGCCGGTGCCAAGAGTGCAGAAGAGAATCGGGCAGATTCAGAAAGATTAGACCGTTTGTTCAACAGTTTGTGGTCACATCCTTGTTTCACTATTGGCAAAATTCAGGGAGTTGCTCTAGGAGGGGGAGCGGGTCTCATCGCTTGTCTTGATCATGCCATCGTTGAACCCGGTACCCGAATCGCTCTTTCAGAAGGAAAATTGGGCATTCTTCCAGCGGTTATTGGCCCCTATGTATACCGCAAGGTGGGCAGCGCCGAATTCCGCCGCCTCGCAATGATGGCAGGACGTATTGGAGCTGAAGAATCATTGAGAATCGGCTTGGTAAGCCAATTATCTGAATCCCTTGAAGGGGCAGAATCTGCAGCCATTAGCGAAGTTTTGACAACCGGGCCAATGGCCGTTACCGAGGCAAAAAAACTCGCCCTAACATTCGATCGATGGAATGGCACAGATGAAGAATTGCGACTTTGGACATTAGACAAAACAAGTGAGATGCGTGGTTCAGAAGAAGGTCAAGAAGGCCTTGCCTCGTTCCTCGAGAAGCGCCCACCCAATTGGAAAGAGGAGTGAAATCCGTATGGTTGGCCCAGATTGGATGGAGGGTGCACCACGCCCCATATCCAAGATATTGGTTGCCAATCGAGGTGAAATTGCTTGTCGGATTTTTCGTTCATGTGCCGAACTAGGCCTGGGTTCTGTCTCAATTTATTCTGAGCCAGATCGAGGCTCATTGCACCAGCAGACAGCTGACGAATCTGTCTTCCTTCCCGGTGATACGCTTTCTGAAACATATCTCAACATAGAGGCCATATTGGCAGCCGCTGAAGAAACTGGTGCAGATGCAATCCATCCAGGGTATGGTTTTCTCTCGGAGAGGAGTGCCTTCGCCAACGCTGTGAAGGCAGCGGGTCTCGTTTGGATCGGGCCTTCAGCGCATGCCATCGATGAGATGGGTGACAAAATCAGTGCACGTAGGGCCATGGTTGAGGCCGGCGTCCCTGTTATTCCCGGTGAAGAGTTACCGTTAGAGAACCCCGATGAGATGGTGGACGAACTCGTTCGCGCTGCTACTCGTGTAGGATATCCACTGTTACTGAAAGCCAGTGCTGGAGGTGGGGGTAAAGGCATGCGAGTCGTTCGAGAACCTCGTAATCTGCAGAGAGAATATGCTGCCGCCAGCCGAGAAGCTGCCACATCGTTTGGAGATGGAACCGTGTATGTTGAACGCCTCCTCGAAAAGTCTCGTCACGTGGAAGTGCAGGTTTTGGCCGACACGATGGGCAACACCGTCCACCTGTTTGAGCGAGAATGTAGCATCCAACGTCGCCATCAGAAAGTGGTTGAAGAGGCTCCTTCCCCTGTCCTTGATGAAACCACTCGCGAGCGCATGGGTGAAGCCGCAGTGAATGCAGCCAAAGCCGTCGATTATGAGGGTGCAGGAACAGTTGAATTTCTTCTCGCTGAAGATGGCGAATTCCATTTCCTTGAGATGAATACTAGATTGCAAGTTGAACATCCGATTACAGAATGCATCAGTGGAGTGGATTTGGTCGTCGAGCAAATTCGTGTTGCTGCGGGGCTAACTCTACCCTTTTCTCAATCAGATCTCACAATTAGGGGTCACGCGATTGAGGTCCGAATCTATGCCGAAGACCCATCGAACAATTTCCTCCCCGCCATTGGCCCCCTGGCCCTCTTCCGCCCACCCACCGGGCCGGGAATTCGTCTTGATACAGGTGTTCGTGAAGGGGATGAAGCAAGCATTGACTTCGATCCGATGCTTGCAAAATTGATTGTGCATGCCCCTAATCGAGAAGCCGCCATTCGCCGAATGAAGCGTGCGTGTGAGGACTTCGTCTTGCTTGGAGTGACGACAAACTTGGGTTTCCTATGCGATATCATGGGTCACCCGGCATATCATGCGGGGGAAACAACCACCGATTTCATCGAAGTAAATTGGCCTGAAGGTTGGTCGTCAAGATCATCTGATATAGCCCCCTTCGTCGCAGCCGCATCTGAGCACTATGGTTTGTCCCGTAAGGTGGCAACCATCGAAACCGAAGAAGGCCGAGGCAGTCCATACAATCCATTCCTATCGTTGCGGAGGTCATTTCCATGAGGTGCTTACATGGTTGAACTTAGGGACTCAAACAATCGCCGATGGGAGATTACCATCGGTTCTTCTGAAGCCACATGTGACGGTGAAACGATTGCGAATGAGCACACGTTTGAGATCGATGCTCGTTCCAATCGGCTGTGGGTCGATGGTCAATTGGCACATGTCGTCAAAGTACAAGATGACTGGTGGATACACATCGATGGTCACATCCATGTATTGACAATCGATGAACATGGCCTCAGCGGTTCTGGGGATGAAGATGCCATGTCAGCACCAATGCCTGGAAAAATCCTCGAGATCCTATGCAGTCTTGGTGATCAAGTGGAAACCGGACAGACATTGATTGTCATGGAGGCGATGAAGATGGAGCACAGAATTGCAGCGAATACATCCGGGACCATCGCAGCAATACACCATGAAGTCGGTGAGCAAGTTGACGCAGGCTCGACATTAATCGACATCGAATCCGACGAATAATTCAATTGGAAAATTGATTTTTCAATTGATAAATCTATTCTTCTGCCCAATTCCCTTGGAAATTTTCAGCATTGTCTACTCGGATGAATAGATCCAGCGCAGTCCAAACCAGACTGTTGAAACCACTTGCCATCCCAGCTTCCCCTCCTGCTTTCGCAGTCATGAATTCTAGTGTGTCCGAAGGCGAATGCCATTCTTGCCAGAAGGAGATATCACCGCCGGGGCTGAAGAAGTTGAATGTTGGATATCCGGCAGAGAAGAATGAGCAATGATCTGAGGCACATGATTCTGCTATTTGCCAAGTAATTGGATTCCCCGCGGTTGGTTGGTATGCCAAATCATTCTCGATGGTCATTCCCACCCAATCATGCATACGCTGCATATTGCTATCATTGGCGCCTGCTACACTGATTGTCCAGTCGTATTTGGTGGGTGAAAATATCTCGCCACCAGGTCCAATGAGAGGCTCGCTAAGAGGTGTAATTGGGTAATTCAGTGCAACCATATCGAAATTCATGTATGCTCGAACGGTCACGTTTTCCGGTAGATGACTAACGTAAGCTCGCGAACCCAGAAGACCTTCTTCTTCACAGGCCCACAATGCTGCAACAACGGTGTGATCGAACTCTAATTGAGCCAAGGCTTGAGCCATCTCCAGTGAAACGGTTGAACCTGAAGTGTCATCATTTGCTCCTTCGTGTGTCCCCCCACCCGGTGGCGTAAACACGTAGGCGATGTCGAAATGACCACCGATTACAATGTACTCATCGGGATTCACACGGCCCCAATTGTATCCAACCACATTCAATTGATCAGGGTCATCTTCGTAGCGGGTGACCTCAACGAAATCAAATCCCATGCTGCGCATGTTATCTGCCATCGCTTCTGCTGCTGCTTCATAGGCGGCACCACCCTCATGGATGGATGCAGAAGCACACCATCGGTTGTTGTAAGATGTGGTCAGCATATCGATTGTGTCGTATGCTCTACGGCCATCTACAAGCATCATCTCCTCGCTATCGATGAGTTCGATGGTCCCATTCCACATTTCGTTCCCGGCTGTAATCATCAAATCGATTGAGGACAATTCAGTATCCATAACCAGCAGATCGACTTCACTGTTTGAACTATCGAAGGTCATGTTCATCGAATCGCGGAACACGCCAAACTCATCGACAAAGAACGTACCATTCGCCCGATGAACCGTATAATCAACATTGGATTCAATTGTCATCGTGTAGATTTGCCCTCGAAGTGCAGTATTCGAATTCAGTTCTTCTGGAATGGAAAGGTTGGCTGGAGGTTCGGTGTCATCCACATTCCCAAAGCAACCACTAAACGAAGCCGTGAAAAACAGCAACGTCAGAATGATGGCGCGCATCTCATCACCATTCACAAGGTTCCAGATGGGTTTTTCCACCCATTCTTGAAATCAAACAATCTGGAACTCTAACTCGCCCATCCGCAAGTTGGTTTTGTTCCATTATCGCTACGAGGGCACGGCTGGTAGCGACGGCGGTTGAATTGAGTGTGTGCACAGTTGCATTTCCATCGGTTGTCCTGTAACGCATACGCAAACGGTTGGCTTGGTAATCCGTACAATTTGAGCACGAGACGATTTCCTTGAATTCACCACGACCAGGCAGCCAAGCCTCAAGATCATACTTCTTGGCGGCTACAGTTCCCATGTCGCCAGTGCAGATATTGACAACTTCATAGTGCAAACCAAGGCTATCCCAAAGGTCGACACAATTGGTCAACAGTTCCTCGTGGTGGCTCCATGAATCATCCGGATGTGAAATGATAATCTGTTCAACCTTGGTAAATTGGTGAACACGCCAAATTCCCTTGTCGCCTTGGCCGTGTGCACCGACCTCGCGGCGGAAGCAAGGAGAGACGCCCACAATTCGAATCGGTAGCAGACTCGGTTCGATGACCTCATCCATGAACATCGCAGTCAATGGGTGTTCACTGGTTGCAATTGTGTAATATCCATCAGGTTGGATATTGTACATCACCGATTCAAAATCAGCCAAATCGGTAACGCCTTCGTAGGCATCCCGATTCATCATTACTGGTGGCTGGACGAAAGTGTAGCCCCGCTCGGAAATGAAATCCACCGCATACTGTTGCAATGCCAACTCCATATGCGCTAAGTCACCCTTGAGGAAGTAGAATCGGCTGCCCGCAATTTTTGCGGCGCGTGGTAAATCGACCCACTTGTTCATCTCGATGAGATCATTATGTGTCCTTGCATCGAAATCGAAAATCGGTTTTTCGCCATGTAGGCTGTGTTGTGTGTTACCTTCATCCCCATCTCCAGTAGGAACATCGGCGTGTAGGATATTTGGAATAGACATACGAATTCTGTCCCTCTCCGCTTCATGGCCGTCAGAGAGTTCTCCAAGCGCTTCGATCTCTGCTGCGATGGTATCAACTTCAGATTTGATTCTCTGGAACGCCTCATCGTCCCCCGCTTTCTTGGCGGCTGCAATTCCACGCGCCGCCTCGTTACGCTTTCTGCGCAATTGATCTGCATCATATCGAGCCTTTCTCCAAGCCTCGTCTAGGCGAATGACCTCATCGATGGCATCGTGTTGTAGGCCACGACGATCGTGATCGGCACGAATCACATCTGCGTGTTCACGGAACATTCGAATGTCCAACATGGGCGTCCACCGGTTCCTACGGAACCGCCCTTCATGCTTGAAAGCGACGGAACATCAGAATAGACTGACATTGAAAGCAAATGCAGAACTTCCAATGAAGATGGCTGCTGAGATGAAGTAGCCCAAGATGGCTCCACCATTGAGCAACGGTAGACCTGCCTGTGGCTTGCCACGCGCAACGTAAGTCATCAGAACACAATAGCCAACCAAGCTGCCAATCATGGTTCCAATCGCGACCCAAACAGGACCTGAAAGCCCCATTGGTCCAGAAGCTTCTGGCAACCAAGTCATCGCTGAGATACAGAGCAATCCAGGGAAAATGACATCGCCCAATCCCATCAACATGGTCTCATCCAAGCCTCTTTTCCGTGGAGCACCATCTTCAGGGTGGTCCATTCGAACTCTCCCGTGGGACGGCTTTTGTGGTGCAACCAACATCACGGGCAATTCCAAACCGACCATCGTATCTGCCAACTCAAGCATGTGCTTGCTCTTGTATACGGCCCAAGCATCATAGATGGCTGCAAGGACCATGAAGAGAATGATAATCCATGGCACAAATGAGACTCCTAGCATCGTAATGGTGCCGGCGCCAACAAGAATTCCAACCGTGTTGATGACATACCATCGCGGTTCAAAAATCAACACCAAGAGCAAGGCTATCGAAAGAACAAGCGATACAATTGTTGTCGAGGTGTAATCAGAGATGTGGACCGTATAACGCATCGATGACCAAGCCCCATCTTGTTCGATCAATAGAATGCCATCGTCAAAGGCAGTTTCGTTGTTTTCCACATTGTGAAGGGCCATTGGAATCCGGGAATCATCCCCTCCGATCTCAAGGCTACGGGGCATTTCGACCAAACTACTTCCCATGAAGATACGAAGACTGTTCCCCTCAATCACCCATAGGTCATTGCTCCCACCAGAGCAACAATCCGCGAGAAGAACTCCTCGAACCGTTTCAGAGAGGCTCATCGAAAGTCCTTCTTCGACGGTTCCATCATCACTCACTTCCCAACCGGTGATGTGGCCGGCTGATGTACTCAGGACCAGAGAATCTTGTCCACTGGAATTGACACCAGGTGCTGCGCCAAATGTGGCACCAGTGAACACTTCTGAGCCAGAGAGTGTTTTACTCCAAGTCGTGACAACCATGGCCTGCTCATCTGTTTGGGGTCCGTTATCTCCCTTTGGATACTCAACCATCCCTGCCCATTGTGTTGAAACGATTAGGAAGTGCTCAGTCCCAATATCTTGAACAAACAAAATATTCGTCCCTTCAAATCCCTGTGGGAAATTCCTTCTCCAATCTGAACAATCGTAAATTCCACCACTAATGTCACCATCATTAATCGCAGGAATTGCTTCTAACCTACGATCTTCAATCAACCAATCCTGAGGAACATCATCTTGTCCGTCACAAGTTTCGTCGAATGCTGGAGACGATGTGTATTCATATCTCAATCCAAGTTCACAATCTCGGCCGTGGTCCTCAAGTTGAGTTCCATCCTCTGCGTCGAGTAGAATCCATTGTGTTCCTTCACACATGATGATGCCATCAACGGATCTTGAAATTTGGACGGTACTTTGTGAATTCCCTTCAATTTCAGGCACCACATCATGGCTCCAATATTCGATTTCCCCGGCATTGCCGGCATATCTGAGTGTTGCATTGCCAGACATTGGGTCATCGACATAGAAGAAATTCGCTCCACCTTCATCAACAGCCACGATGTAGGCCTCTGAGGTGTCGAGGGAATCCTCGGTAAACGGTGGGGCGTCAGGAACAAGCATCATGGCCGCCAATGGATAAAGTGCGTAAAGCATCGCAATCCAAAGAACACCGAGTACACCCCAACGAATGAACTTCTGCAGATTTCTCCTCGCCATGTAGATGATGAGCGCTGTGAAAATCAAAATGAAGAGTAATTCCAACAAAACGAACCCGGCTTTCGTTGCACCTTCTGCCCCAAACGCTCTCAAGTCATCTCGGTCATAGAATGGTTGAATTTTCATTGCCAATAGGATTGTGACGATGAACATCCCTGCCATTCCGGCCATCGAACCGATCTGTCCTTTCAGTTCGTCAACAAGGGAGCGAGGATTTTGTTCCACTGGGGCCTTTGTAGCCGTCTCAGCACGCCGCTTCGCGGCGAATCCGTCTCCCGACATGCCTCGGGCGACCCTCAAAGCCCATTTCAAGGCGACCGTTCACCGGTGGTATGGGGTGGAGGTATGAGTGATGACGTTTGGTCGTGGTTGGATTCATTGAAATCGTTCGGATACAATCCATCTCTAGACAACACAGCAATTCTTCTCAGTCGACTCGATATGCCCCAGCACTCATTTCCTGCCGTGCATGTTGCCGGTAGCAATGGAAAGGGAACTTGTTGTGCAATATTAGCCAATGCTTTCACCCTTTCAGGCAAGTGTACAGGCTTGTTCACATCACCCCATTTGATCTCGGTAAATGAGCGCATTCGAATCGATGGTTCACCTATTTCTGACGTATTGTTCGAGTCTTGCTTGAAGCAGATTCAGGAAGTGTGCTATGTTGAACCCATCGTGTCACCGACCTTCTATGAGGCCACCTTCATCGTCGCCATGTTGGCATTTCGTGATCAAGGTGTAGAGAGAGCTGTGATTGAGACGGGTTTGGGTGGTCGATGGGATGCAACCCGTTTGGTGGATGCAGATTGCTGTATATTGACCGAAATTTCCCTTGAACATACCGAGGTTCTTGGAGATACATTGGCTGAAATCGCAGAGGAAAAAGCTGCAATTGTGCGTCAGGGCCGGCCCTTGCTTGCGACTTGGCCTTACGATAATTCTGCAAGGCAGGCGATTGAGCGAACAGTTCGTGATCACGACACTGCTTGGTGGTGGCGTGGTGACAGAAGGCGGGCATTCAAATTCTCAAATGCGGTGAAACCATTCCGCCAATTGTCTAGCAAAACATGGTATGACGGGTGGATGCCTTACCAGCAAGAGGCCTACCAATTGGCCAGCATGGCCCTATACATCATGGGTGAGAAGAAAGCGTATGAAGAAATTGAGACCGCTCGAACCCACACAAACTGGCCCGGTAGAATGCAGTGGATCGATTATGGTGTACCCATGCTCCTAGATTGTGCCCACAACCCAAGTGGAATGGCCCGAGCCTGTGAACAAATTCGATTCCAAAAGTCACGAGACATGGCTCCAATGCCAGGTGTAGTGGTGATTGGGACCACCAAACAGAATGATTTGGATTCGTTTCTTCAACCACTTGTTGAACTCATTGTCGAAGGTGGGATTCGCCATGTTTACGTTACGCAGCCACCGAAAGGCAGGAAGGATCCAGTAAATTTTGAACATCTTGCAGAAGAATTGCGTTCTCATGGAACAGATGCAGAAGTTACAGCAATTTCATCAATAGAAGAAGCGTTATCTTTGGCTCAATCTCAAGCCACTGAGTTAGATCCACAATTACCTCAACCAGTACTTTGTATCGGTAGCATTTACCTGATTGGGTCCATACTGAAAATCATCGATGAAGATGGAAAGATGGACCTCCAAAATATCCTGATTACACCCACTGGTGAGGATGGCATTGACCCGATTGCGTGAGAAGCCTCAAACACTACGACTCTCAGGGTTGAATGGGTGAAGGCATGAGTGCGAAGTGGGACCAGCGATTCCTCAAACTCGCAGAGCATATTTCTGGTTGGTCCAAAGACCCCTCTACAAAGGTAGGCTGTGTAGTAGTAGGTGAAGATCGTGAGATTCGAAGTACTGGATTCAATGGATTTCCTCGCGGTATCGCTGATGATACAGAGAGGCTTGAAGATCGCGAGCAAAAGTATCCACTCATCTGTCACGCGGAAGAAAATGCAATCATGCACGCTGCGCGAATCGGTTTGTCGTTGAAAGGCTGCACAGCCTATGTGACATGGCCACCCTGCACAAGATGCGCGCGTTCGCTGATTCAAGCTGGCGTCGTAGAAGTTGTTTATCCGCAAGAAAGTGAAGTCCCAGAACGATGGTTTGCCGATTTTGAAATGTCCACTCAAATGATGGGTGAAGCAGGTCTCACGATTCGGCAGGCCTGAGCAACAGTTCGAGAGCATCTCGCAAGGTTTCTGCATCGTCGTCATTGATGATGACAATATCCGCCAGTGCTGCGGTTGCGTTTAGTGCCTGTCCACTATCATCAGTCGCAACAAGTTCGGCTTCCTCTTGAGCAACGAAGGTTTCCCAATCAGTAGGGTCTCCAGTTCTTGCTCTTGATTGCAACCGGTTCCAACGCACTTCTCTCGAAGCCCGAATCTCAATCAATCGAAAATCTGGCCTTTCCCGTAACGCCTCAACCTCAGCAGGTGTTCGAATCGAATCGATGACAAGATCCTCAACATTCGAATTCCCGTCACGTAGCATTTCTGCGAGAATGGCGGGACCATGTGCTGCTCGCAATTCTCGTCCGCCAGCAATCAAATTATCACGATTGATTTCCTTACCTTGCGCTTTCAAGTGTGCTCGAATAGAATCTGAGCAGGAGGTTGCAACGTAGCCATTGTCGACCAACCAATCCACAACTGTGGTTTTGCCCGAAGCATTTCGGCCAGTCAGTCCAAACCACATCGGAGCGATGCCTGTCCTCACCGTCCATGAGGCTTCCTAACCCCAGAAGCGCCGTGTTCTTGCATATTGAACCTCAGCTTCATGGATTGCTTTGAGCAAAGAGTCTCTCTCAGTTCCAGAGGGATATGCCCGTAATATCCTCGTCGCAGTGTTTTCTCCAACACCTCTCGCCATGAGACAAAGAATGGCATCCATTCCTCGGTTTTGTACCAATTCTGCGTTGCGCATCATTCGGTTTCGAACGCTTTCTTCCTCCGAAGCAACCCACTTGGCCAATTCATCACCTAGACCTTCTCTAGCGACCGCGCGCATGGTAGCCTGACAGATTCCGCACTTTCGATCGGTAGTTGGATATCTTGCAACACGGAATCGTGACGAAGTCTTGCATCGCAAACAAATCATGACGACTCTTTCATTCATCAATCGATTTTCAAGCCGCCGTCTAACCTCTACATTGGACCAATCTGGCAATTGCATGTCGCGTTCAGAACGCGGCGAGACTCCAAGTGCCCCCGGAGAGCGCTGTGCAACTTGGACGATTCCATCTTGAATCGCATGTAGTAGGTCGGTTGTTCCCTCAACATCCATTCTTTCGCTGAACAATTTGTCCATGGCCTCATCCATCAAAGGTGTGCCCTTGTATCTCTGAGCAATTCCATGCAAGTTGACCTTTCGTGGATCTACACCAGATTGCAAGACACCCATGACTTTGCAAACTTGAACCAGCCGCCACCGCAATTGCCTACCGTTTGGGATTGTGACGCGTAGAATCGTCGCCAAATTATCGGGTTTGGTATCAGTCAACCAATCGACCACATGTGTCGCTCTCAAACCGGGTACCTGCAAACTGATTCGGTAAGGGTCGACCAACACACGCCCCATTTGACCCTGGATAGTCGAAGCCATTGCCTGTAAGAAATGGGCGAGCGTTTCGTTGATTCTACTTCCGTGGCAAGAATGGACAATAATTGCATCTCTTCGAGTTTCGACATCCAGCGTTCTCTCGTCTGGGAGGCTGCTTGAAGCATCAACATGTTCGACGATTTTATCCATTATTTTTGACAGTGCATCTGGGGCGAGAGGATATGCACCAATGTCATGTGATTCAGGTTTTCCACCGATTCGATCCAAACGGCCCCCCTGTTCGATTTTTTCATTTTGTTCACCGGTGGCTAATTCGCGAATGACTCTCCGAAGTGCACCGACCTCACGGGCAATTTCAGCCGGAACAGGGGGTAACTCTCCGCTCCAAACAGGCGCCGTTCCTCCTGAACCTACAGGGGCGACCAATAGTTCTGTTTTCTCAGGATTCGCCTCGACAATTTCCCATGTTCTTCCGACGATGACAAATCGCCTTGGGGCGCCATCGGTTTCTTCACCCGAATTATTCAGAGACAACACAAATGCTTCATCCACAGAACCAATTGCCCGTCTAGAAACAACATCTCGAACGGTATATCTCTGTTCATCTGGAATCATTGACAGGTGTTCCAGCATGTACGAACGTGTTCGTGAACCTGCTGACGTCCAACCATCTTTGAGATGCTTGGGCACCAATTTCCGCATCTCTTTCCGCCATTTCTCTAATTGATTTTCCGCCAAGTTCTCAATTTCATCTCTTGTTGGTCTTTCTGATGGAAGAGAAGTCCCTTCCGCAAGTTCTCTCCACAACGTAGGAGACCATTCAAGCGGGTCCGATGTTGCTGGATTTTCGACCAATTTTATCACCCATCGATTGTCTAGAATTCGTGCCAATTCACGAGTATCGGTATCGGTCCACTCACTGAAAATTGAGGTTCTTTGGAAAATTGTAGTTGTGGCTGGAAGAGGTACAATGCCTTCACAAAGCGTCATCATCACCATTTGATTTGCAGCAACAACTCGGGGCATTGTTCGCCATTGAACTCCTTCAATTTGACCAGCAATCGCCCGTCTAGCAATTACAGCAGATTCAGCAATGTCGTCACATTCCCAGGAAATTAGATCCCCCCTTCCTGTTCCGCCAAGGATGTGTTCCGCCCTCCCGAGTCGCTGTAATAGGCGATCCACAGCTCGTGGAGATTGAATTTGATGCACATGTCGAATGGCTCCAACATCGATGCCCAGTTCCAAACTACTTGTACACACCAATGCATGTAATTCACCACGCTGTAATCGATCCTCCATATCCTGTCTCAAATCCGCTGACAGGGAACCGTGGTGAATGCCGATTTCCAAAGTTTCATCGAAGGTTGAGAGTCGGCTGGACACCGTTTCAGCTGCATTTCGGCTGTTTACGAATACCAGAGACGGCGCATCCGCTTTGAGGCGCCCAGCGAGCATTCGTAAACTTGCCATCGCCTGTGGCGATGTATTGTGCTCAAGCGCTATTGCTTCATCCGCATCTTCAGGCTGTGAACAGGTAATGCGTATCTCCGTATTTCTGGGTGCGTCTGCGAGAATGGCCTCACCTCGTTCAGGTGAGAGCCAATGGGCAACCTCTGCGGGGTTTCCAATCGTAGCGGAAAGTCCAATCCGCTGTATGACCCGTTTGGCCATTTCTTCGATTCTTGTGATTCCAACCAGAAGCTGAGATCCTCTTTCAGAGGCTGCAACCTCATGTACTTCATCGACGATAATCGCTCGTACATTTCGCAGATGTTCTCTGAGTCGTTTTCCTGTGAGCATGATTTGCAGTGTTTCAGGTGTTGTGACCAGTAGATGGGGTGGTTTTCGCGATTGTCGATTTCGTTCAGATTGAGGCGTGTCTCCGTGTCGTAATCCAACCTCTAAATTCACAATCGCTGCCAACCCTTCAAGACGTCTGTCAATATCGCGATTCAAAGCCCGCAATGGTGTGACATAAAGAATGGACATTCGCCCCCAGTCTTCTGAATGGCATGTGGAAAGAATTGGCAGAACGGCAGCTTCGGTTTTCCCAGAACCAGTCGATGCAACAAGCACACGATCTTGGCCAGAAAGCAGTGGTTCAATGGCCACTTCTTGGATCGGAGTCGGTATCCAATTTTGCGAGTTTAGATGTCTACGAAGCGGATCACAAAGATGCTCGTAGACTGACATCGCCCTCTCCCCGTAGGGGGAGGGCGGGTGGGCGTGTATCTTCAATCCGCCGAATCATGATTTGGGCTATTCCCAACCGTCATCTTCATCGTCATCATCTTCCCAGTCATCTTCTTCTTCATCCTCGTACAAGAGTTCTTCATCGTACAGACTGGTTGAACCAGCGAGTGATGTTTTCCAAGTGATGATGGCGATGACTGGTATTAGGATTAAAGCGAAAATAACTCCGATTACAGTCAGTGGGTTTTGCCGCCAACTGTCAACCCATCCGAGGCCCCATGAATATTCGACTGAAACTCCAGCAGACATCGAGTTTCCTTCTTCGTCAACTTCGATAATTTCATTTTCAGAATCGACGATTACCGTGATCCTGTCGATGCCCTCGGTTGCCGTCCAAGTACTGGTGATTCGGTGTTCACCACCGCTTGGTAGTCCGGTGATTCTGACGGTGTTAATCACCTTCTCATCAGTAACGAATTGCACTGAGAAAGAGGACTCGGTCACGCCTCCAGTGTTTGCAATGATTGCCACGACCTCGATTTCAGTGCCTTCGCTAACCGTATCCTGATCGAGTGTCACACTCTTGACAATAAGTTCTGCAACTGTTGCTCCTAGACGGACCCAAGCAAGATTTTGATCATTATCCAAATCTTCACGTTCACGGACGGGGTCACTTTCGGTATTTGCAGTCATTGGGAATTCATTTCCAGCCGCGTCGTGTCCAGTCACCCAGAATCCAATCTTGTATCCACTTCGAGGTGTGACAAGACCACCACTGGTCAAGTCAACCTCTCCAATCCATTCCAAATGAGATTCATTCAATTGCATTGCCAGAGGGGAAATTCCAGCAGCGATTGTTCGAGCATCATCCCGCATCACCCAGTTTACCCATTGTGGCGATTGGCTAAATGCAGCACACCTGTCATCTCCCTCAAGCAGTACACATTCTTCCCAACCGGAAAATCGAACCGGCAAGGAGGTCAAATCAGACGCTGCTGAAATGTCGATAACATCGACAGGAGACAAACGATGATGAACACGTGGTGGAGTGTGATCGACCTGCAGTTGTAATGTGGTTGCCACCGTATCTCGCGTCATATCTTCTCCACGACCAGGGACATTGCGAACCCCGGTGAGGAATGTTCGAGTTTCAGCGCTCTGCAAGGCAGCAGCAGCTGTGAGAGGAACTTCAATGCTGAAAGCCCCATCCCCGGTCAGACTTCCATCAGACCAGTATTGCACCCCGTCGAACACCTCGACCGTAATACCCAGATCATTTGGAGCGGGCACTCCACTGCTCTCATACACCACTCGCCCTGACCAGCGTAGTCTGTCATCGGGTCGCACTGGCGTCGCATCATCAAGCGGGCCTGTTCTAGGTTCAGCCACATCTTCAACGATGTATGTCGAAGCATCGAGTACCAAATCATTCTCGACGCTGAAGGTATGTTCGATGAATTCGATGCGCGTAGGGGAGTTTGATCCCAATTCTTTGTATTCCAGTGCGAGATCAGAAATGTCTTCATCCGGCCAATCCCAAGAGAATTGGAAGTCGAATGTAGTCTGAATCCAAGGCAGACCAGTATCGTTGGTGGTCACATCAGCAGAACTACTTGGTTGGAGGGTAATATACTCACTTTCAGATGACCACGTGTCCGTCCGTCCGTTGTATGAAATTCGCTGTTGATCTCGCTCAGGGTCAGGTCCTTCAAAGTCGAAGATGAGTGAGATATACTCGAAATCGATGATGCCATTTGCATCGACAAGTCCTACGGAAATCGATTGGTCCGTACCACTGTAAACATCTGCTCCATCAGCGTGATCTTGCCAAATCAATCCAGTGAACACAGAGGCCATATCCTGACGGGTTCGATATGTAGACAAATCGTACACGAATCCAGGGCCATCTGTTCCAACGATGAGATTCCCTGCAGGGTCATGACCGGATACGAAATAAGATACCCTTGCCATGTTGGGGTTTCGAGAATCATCAATTTGACCAAAGAATATTTTCTCCTCATCTGTAGATGAATTGGTCATCGTTTGTGTCACGTATTCCTCTTCATCGGGCTCACCATTTCGATTTGTATCATGATCCGCTTCGACCCAATAATTGAGCGTCAAAGATTCAGGTTGACCCACTTCATCAGCGACGGTGACCGCAATTTGTTGTGTGGGGGAACTCGCTTCATAGTCTCCTTCTGAAGGCCATGAATCAAGGATTTCGGGCGGTGAATCATCGATTCTCAAAGTGCGTTGCCAAGAATCGTTAACTGGCATCACTTTGGTTGGGTCTCGGACATTGTAAGCTTGAACCTCGAATGTCACACCTTCAGGAATATCCATGTCAGGAACCATGACTGAAATGAAGAACGAGCCATTTGGATTTGAGTTATCCTTCCAATTGGAAGCGACGAAATCCCCTTGGCTGTCCTTGCGCGCAACTCGGATGTCAAAGACTGAATTGAGTGGTGCATCCTGTGACCCCTCAAACCAAACTTGGCCTTGGAAGTGAACGGTTTCACCAGCGACGACCCAATCCCCATTTTGCAAATCATCATTGACAACTTCGCCCTCAACATCATGAATGGCAAACCAACCGAGACCATACGATTGGTTGACCACAATCCCCGCTCCACCTGTGGAAAGCGTCGCAGGCGAGAATCCATTGTCATCGGTACAACTGACACGCCAGCCGACGTTATTCTGCTCAGGGAAATCATCCGTCACACGGAACATCCAATGAATCTCAAAGATACCATTTGACAAATTTGTCCAAGTGGCTCCTTGGTCTGGAATAATCCAATCTTCGGGATCGTCATCGACAAGAGTTCCATCGTCAGCCCAGGAAAGTTTCGGCGCATCTCCACTTGGGAATGCGAGGAAAGTCAATTCTGCATTGGTAATGCTCAGTGCATTATCACCGATTACATGCCGGGTCACAATTTCATAGGATTCCCCGCGTTCATGCAGAATCATGTTTTCATCAAAATTGATGTCAAGGTTGACCGTCACCATCGTATATTCAACTCGAATTGATTTGATTTCGACCTTTCCTGCTGTAGCCGAATGAATAGAGATCCCTACGATTTCGGTACCTGTTCCAGATTGGGGGACAACACAGTTCATAGCATCCCGCAAATCACTACTTCCACCTGAGTCCCTTGCAGTTGTTCTACCCAAAAGTGTCCCATCATATTCCCATTCGTCTCCAGCAACTGAAGCACAATTCAAAGGAGATGATTGGCCAGGAGTCTCTCCATCTCTGTCATAGATGTCAATCTTGATGTCTTTGGGTGCATTCTCATAAATTGCAATATTGAAGTCGTATAGGGTAGGCGTATACTGGTTGCCGGTTCCAGCATCTAAGTCGATACAGATTGACAGGTAAGTCATTGAGTATTGTGAAAGAGAAATCACAGCGCCCGAACTTGGAATATTGATTCTTGTTCCGCTCGTGCAAATTGAACTCGTTCGGAAGTAGACATCGAGTGAACTTCCACCCGGTGTAGATGCATTCCACCAAACCTGAGCGGCATCAGGAGTTGTCGTCGATGAATAGCGATATGCTCTCCATTGACCACTGGAAGCAAATGTGGCGTCATAATTTAGTCCTACAGTATCGATAAGAGGCGCAGCGGAAGAGGTTCCATTGAGCCAAGCTCTCCAACCCAGTTGATTTCCGGCGTTTGCGAATGTGATCGTTTGACCGACACCTCCGTTGGCTCGT
>CAZXVR010000010.1:0-21467 GCA_964644485.1 uncultured Candidatus Poseidoniales archaeon
GCGAGGCAATTCAACAGAGTCGTCTTGCCTGAACCCGATGGCCCAAGCAACAGAATTCGTTCGCCCTCCTCAATCTTGAGATTGATTCCATCCAGCGCTTTGACTGTGCCAGAGGCCATCTCGTAGTGTCTCTTCAGTCCAACAATGTCAACCATCGTCATGTTATCACAAGGTGGCCTCAAATCGAAGAGATATAGCAATTTCACCCTGCGTAGCAGGGTGAAAAAGATTAGGCTTCACTCTCTGAAGTGCCACCAAAGAACTGCACTGTCTCCTTGAACAGCGCTTCTCGGCGTCGCTTCTTGCTGGTCCGAAGATGGAACACAGCGAAGGCGATGACCAGAGCGATCAGCCACGGAATCAACGCTTCAGCGTGGTAGCGCTCCATCACTTCGATGATACCGCGAGCGGTGTAAGCCCAGGTTACAGATGCTGCAAATCCACCGATGGTACAAGCGATGAGCACATTGGTGAATTTCATTCGACTGAGTAGACCGAGCATGGCACCGACAAGAACACCAGAAGCCATGAACGGAATCCAGACGAAGACGATAAGCCCCCAGAATCCCCATTTGTTGATGAAATCGCGCTTCTCTTGGGCCACGAATTCAACCGTTGACAATACATCGCCCATGACTTGGTTTTGCAACAATGTGCCGACGATTCCTTCCTGCTTGGCAACCAATGCCTGATGTTTACCTTCTTCGCCACCGGTTTCGACCCGACCAGCAGCTGAGCGATCCGAGAGAGTTTGTACTTCATTTCGAGCACTGATGACCAAATTACGATCTTCAAGATAATCCTTCATCTTGCGTCGCATGTAGTTCTCAATATCTTTCTCAACGTCGACGAATGAACGCTTGAAGCGGAAGAACGCGAATCGCTGCTTCGGCTTGTAGATGATGCGAACGTAGAGGGATACGTCGTCTGAATATACCTTCGATCCGCGATCGATGAGACGTTGGCTGGCGAACCACTTCTTCACCTCTTTAATCGCCTGATATTCAACACCGGCAAGCATCCCCACGTTCTCAAAGAACTTGGAATAGTCATCGACCAATTCGGCTCTCTCGCCTTGGGCTTCGACCTTCACATCCAAGCCATGTTCCAGCGATTCAAAGATCCCCTGCCGGCTGTCGACAGCCTTGGCTTGAAGGTGGAGTGGTTTCATCACACCAAATTCCTTGAATTCGTCGAGGACGAGCGTGACCATCAATCCACGAATCTCTTGGACATCAACGTGGGTTTCCATGGTTGTTCGATAAGGTACTAGGACATCGATACTGATGTCTCGTTCCTGCATTTTCCAAGTATCCCAATCGACTTCAATTTTCATTTTCTTCTCGGCTTTTTGGACCGCAAGTTGAATCAATCGTTTCAATTGAGATTCGCTCAACACATCGTCTTCTTCGGTATGGTAGAATCGATACATCAACGGATATTGGACGAACAGGAAAAAGATCGACATCGACATGGATACGAATGCCATCCACCAAGGGGGAACACCGGCAGAACCGCCGGCCAGCATTGCGGTTTCACGGCCACCACCCCATTCGGCACCCATCATGATCCAACCCCAATTGCCCAACTCAGATGTTGTCCAACATCGGCGGGCGTCGTCCGATTCAATCACGGCTTCTTTCACAGGAGAATCGTCTACCCATGGAAGCCAACCCATGCCTGGTGCTCGTGATTTGATTTCGACATGGACATCTAATTGCGTCATGACCTTGGAAGACCATTCTTCTCTAGTGGTTGTGACAGGATCTCCATTATCGTCCACTGTAGTTTCCTCGATAATCTCCAACGTCCTATTGGTGAATTCGACATGGAGATTATACAGATCATCAAACCATGTCGAGTAGTCAATTTTGATTGTAGTCGCATTCTCAAGTGTCGCATTCATCCCGTAACTGGTATCTCTAGAACCATCGCTGATACTGTAAGATATGTTAGTGTAAATGGCGTCCTCTGGGACATTGAACGCATCGATTCGGATGTTGTGATCATCATCGATCCAAGCGTGCAACCAGACATCATCACCGGGGTCTGTGCAGTTTTCAACATCGAGGAAGGTATCGGATAGATTCTCATCTATCACAACGCTATTTCCGAGCATCCCAGCGCTCATGGCAAGCGTACCTCCAAAGAAGAGGATTCCATAGATGATACCGCCAATCAAAACGAAATCCTCAATCCCCCGGGGGAAACTTCGGGTATCTCCACTTCGACGAGCTCGAATCTTGTCGAGGTCCTTGTCGAGGGGATTGCGTTTCTCAAACTCATCGGATTCAATCCAACCGGACTCGTCTGTATCCAGCTCATCGAGTAGTTCATGAGGCGACATCAAATCGTCCCCGCCTACGGCGGGGGTTTCGCTATCGCTCATGGCGCTAGCAGGTTGCCTCACCTTTTGGGTCTTTGGACGACGGGGGTCTAGACCCCCGAACCCAAAACAAGGAGAGGATTGATGAGATTTCGGCGTTCCGCGAATTTCATGCGAAAGCGGCAGGCGTGGATGTTGACACTTCTGATTGGTCTGATGATTGTGCCATTGCCGAGCGGTGATTCGTCATCCTATGGAATCGAGGATGTAGGGGGCGGTTGTACGTGCCACAATGCCGTTGCATCACCCACCGTCATCATCACGCTAGAAGGGCTACCGGAGCGATATGTAGCCAACGAAACATACCGGTTGAACATCTCGGCCACAGGTGGAGCAGAATCGATTGAAAACCACAACAATTTGGGCGGATTTAATCTCTGGATGAGCCGCGGATTGTTGACCAATCTTTCCGAGGAAGTTCAGGTCTTTTCGAACCAAGAAATTGGACACACAGAAGCGGGAAATGATCAGCGTGCCTGGAACGCCAGTTGGACCGCTCCTGAAGATGACTCATTGGTTGTCCTATATCGACTTCACATCAACACCGTCAATGGCGATGGTGTGCCCTCGGATGCAGACCAATGGAACCGTGAAACGGGTGAAGTTGCGGGGATGAATGTCCCGCAAGAAGAACCCGTGAGCAACCTGTTCCTGTATGGGGTTCCAATCGTGATGGTTTCGATTGCTGTCCTCATCTACGCTCGAGAGATGAGGAAGTTGGATTCCAATTCGGAAGAAGAAGATGGTGCAGGGGGCAGGATTTGAACCTGCGAACCACTGAGGACTGGGACCTAAACCCAGCGCCGTTGACCAAGCTTGGCAACCCCTGCTTGGTCTCCGCTCCTATGCTCATCTCTTAGAATGTAGCGATAGAGGCCGTAGAATAGGCAACGGTCAAATGCTCCGGCTATCGGCAGGCCGATTCATGTCCAAAATTGCGGTTCTCGGCCTCGGCAATTGGGGCACGGCCCTCGCGCTGAGTTGGGCCAACGATTCACACCGCGTTACAGGGTGGACCATCGAGGAAGAAGTCTATGCCTCGATCATGGAAACGGGGGAGAATACGAAGTATCTCCCTGGAATGCCATTGGACATCGATGTGACCATGGACATTGGTGAAGCGATTGAAGCCAGTGAACTGATTGTTCTAGCCCTCCCCAGTGGGGTCATTCTCTCAGTGATTGACGAGGTCATTCCACATTTGCGGCCCTCCCACGTTCTTCTCGATTTGGCCAAGGGACTTGCACCGCCCGAAGAGGGAGGTTCAGGCCTGATTTCAGAAGCGATTGAAGCGAAACTTTCAGCTGCTGGTCGTTCCAATTCTGTCGTCGTATTGACGGGTCCAACCATCGCCCCTGAAGTGGCCCGTGGTGTGATTACCACCGCAATGGTCGCCGGGCACGACATTTCAGTGGCGGGAAGGATTGCGGATCGCCTCTCTACAGATTCGATCATCCTGGTTCCAAGCAAAGATGCGGTCGGGTGTGAATTGTGGGGCGCGTTCAAGAACACAGTCGCCCTTTCTTGTGGTGTTGTCGACGGATTACGAGACAGCATTGGTGGAGACAATCTCAAGGCTGCACTCATCACAATAGGGTTCGCAGAAGGACAACGATTGCTACCCATGATGGGCGCTCAACCGGAGACCGCATTTGGGCCCGCAGGTTTGGGTGATCTGTATGTCACCAGTGCCAGTCCACGCTCCAGAAACCGAACATTGGGTGAAAAATTGGGGAACGGGAAGACGCTTGAGGAATCCCTTGGAGAGATGCACATGGTTGCCGAAGGTGTGCGTGCAGCGAGAATGTTTTCCGAAAAAGCAGCCGAAATCGGCTGTGATGTTCCTTTCATCAATTCTCTGTGCGCATTGCTAGATGGGACTGTTACAGCGGACGAATGTGTGCGCACAATGGCCGAATCTGTTCTGTGAAAGCCTCAAGTCCCTTGACCGATTGGGCGTTGTATGGCCTTTGAGGATTTGACCGAATTCGAGACTCGCTTGTTCGAGTGGATTCGTCAATCCGATTTTGAAGAGGTTCCGTGGAAGGCTGCAAGAGCAGCAAAGGCATTCAAGGTCAGTGTCGAAGAGGTCAACGAAGCCTTGGCGGCTCTGACCAGCAAGGTCCCAAACAACATCTACGTCCACTATGAAGATGGGGCGATTCGAATCAGTGCAGATAACTGATTATCTCAATCTTCGCGCTTCGTAATGAAGGGTATAATTTCGCGCCAACGTGCTCTTGGTGCATGTGTTTCACTGTCCATAAACCGATGGCGAATGCTCAAGGAAATTTGGTCGATGATGACGACTGCAACATAGATTACAATGATGAGTGCCAATGCCCGATCATATCTTGAAAAGACGCCGAGATAATTGTTGAGATACCAACCGATACCACCCGCTCCAACCAGACCGATCACAGAACCATGGCGGATATTGTATTCGAACATGAATAGAATTTGACTCAAGATAGCGTTGCTCGCTTCTGGTAGCGCGAAATAACGTGCGACCTGCCATCTGGGTAAACCCATGGCGCGAGCGGCCTCTAATGGGTGGCGGCTGACCCCTTCTAGAGCCTCATACTGTAATTTCCCAAGATAGCCGACGGTATACAAGGTCATGGCCAACACGCCAGCAAGAGGGCCTGGGCCGAACATGATGACGAAGATAAGGGCCCAAACCAAAGAGGGAAGAACTCGCAATCCAGCTAGGAAGTTTCGCGTAATGGTTGAGAGCCAAATCGGCGATAAATTGTGAGCGGCCATCATCGACAGTGGTAGAGATAGTAACATGCCAAAGAGTGTTGCCAAAAAGGCAATTTGGATCGTCTCTGACAGTCCATGAATCGCTGCACTACAGGCCCAATCCGCCTCCCATGTGCACTCGGTTTGTGTCCATGATGCTCGTTCGGTGACGACGCTGAAATCGGGTGGGAACATCTCAGCCCAAAGAATCGTGGCATTGCCCCACGCTTGCCCCAAATTGTCGATGTTCAACCCCAATTTGTTTGAGACGAGGACGGCGAGGATGGCGATTACCGAATACACAATGATACTCGGACGTTTCTGTAAATGCTGGAGAATTTTCACACATCCACCTCCTCGATGTGAATGCCTTTGACGTGCAATACTCGATCGCAAAAGGTGGCGACGCGGACAGGATTGTGATCCACGATGATGATGGCAACATTGTCTTCTTTGGCCAATTTCTGAATGAGTTCGATGATTTCCTTGGCCGTTTCAGAATCCAGTTCGCCTAGGCACTCATCGGCCAGAAGAAGCGTGGGGTTCTGGACCATTGAACGAGCGATTGCAACCCTTTGTTGCTGTCCACCAGACAACTGGCTGATTGAATCCAATACTTTGTCCGAAAGTCCAACCGCTTCAATCGCATCTCGGGCAGATTGTCGCAATTCAGGCCCTGGGAGTGAAAACAATGTCTGCCAAAGAGGGGCTCTCGTTAGAGCGCCCATCATGACATTGTAACCCACGTTTTTGTGATTGACCAAGCCGAGTCTCTGGGGGATGTAACCAATCTCGCCAATCCCAGATGGCGCACTCATCTGTCCGGATAAAGGAGGGAGGAGACCTGCAATTGTTCGGAGCAATGTACTCTTTCCGATTCCCGAGCGCCCGATGACTCCGATGATTTCACCAGGCTTGAGTTCTAGATTGACACCGACGAGCAATGGATTCTCTTTTTCAAAGCCAATCGTGGCTTCTTGAATTCTGAGAATCGGTTCGGGCGTCATCGATCTCAACCGCCGTACTTTTCTTCGAAGTATGCAGTAATCCCTGGAATGTTCGCAATTGCATCACTGTATGAACCGAGGTGATCTTGGCTGGTAACGGAAACGACTGCCCCCTTATTCTCGAGGACGTTCTTGAGGATCTCTCCACCACATGTATTCTCTGGAATATCTGCAACTTGTTGTGTTGACATGCTGTAACAGCCCGTGTAGTTCGTTCCATTCACTGAATAATCTTCGACCCACATCTCATTGCTCATGGATAGCATTGCAGCAACAAAGGCATCCTGCTTTTCTGAATCAATCTGGTTGGGGTCGACCATCACCGGATGCGTTGGCACTTGTCCAAATGAGGGGGTAAGCATTCGGTATTCATCTCGTTCGAGGCACCATTCATTGCCTTCACAGTGGTCTTCAAATGACGAGGTTTTTGCAAATGCGACATCCCCCTCACCCACAGTCATGCATTCAAACGCACCACTGTAACCGTAATACTGTGCACCACTTTCAGGAATAATAGCCGTACCAAAGTGATTCTCAATGGTGGTTCGTAGCGATTCAATATCATCCGAACCGCCTTGGACCTCAACCATGCCTTGGCCAATCATGTATCCCATTGGCATCAGCATACCCGCAGATTTCAGCCAACCTGTGTGGCAGGAATTGCTGTCTTCAAGTTGTTCAAGTGAGGTGATGTTTGAGCTGTTTAGAACCCAGCCAGCGGCGGTATAGTAGGTACTGCCATCTGATTTTGTATCCGCTAAAATCGCCTCAAGCCCATGTGATTTCCAAGCAACAAATGCCGCACCACCATCTAAAAATGCTGCATCGGCATGCCCGAACCTTACAGCCTCAATGGCTGCATTGGAACTGGAAATTGGATAAATCTCGACATCATATCCAGAATGCGCCGCGATATAATCTGCCATATATTGGGGATTGGAATCCGGATTTTCATAATCATCTTTCACTGTAAATGCGAGTCGGATTACATTGCGATCATCGGCCCCTCCATCACCGCCGTTCAAGCATCCAGACAGCGCTGTTGTCATCAACAGAAATGCAACGATTGAGTTCTTCAACGATTCATTTCTGCCCATTGTCCCACGCTCAGGTTTAGGAACCCTGATTTTTTCTCGCGCGGTGATTAGATAATATAGTTTAGGGCAACCTAAACTCTTTGCAGTATCCTGTTTAAGACCTTAAATTCTCAATTCTATTGCAGAATAGCCATGTTGGGATAACGAACCAAAAAATTGCTGACAGCCAAATTGTAAATGCCGAGAGTTCGGGTTGGCTCGCTGAGTCGAGTCTGGTTTCCATCAGCAGTTGATAAACACCATTTGGACTGAACAAATCTGTTTTCTCTTGAACTAAATCAAAAGCCACAGAAGTCGTATCTGTTACATCCACCCCCATCGACTGTGCGATGATGAGGGTTGGGATCAACCACAGGAATACGAAGAACAGCCATGTCCCCACACCCAGTGTGACGGAAGCACCCAAGTCTCTCGCCATCGAAGATGCAAGCAATTGCAAGCAAGTATACCACCAAAGTAGGAGGCCTGTGGAAATGAGGAACATGGAGATGTCACCAAATTCTGGCCAAACACCCATTTGTCGCTGAATCAAGAAAGCGCCGACAAGAATGCCAACGGTCGTGGGAAGCATTGCTGACATCCAGACGCCCATCAATTGAGACAATGCGTAGTCTCGGCGTGGCATCGGTTGAGAGAGGTCGATTGCCAATTCGCCTGTCAAACGCCTCTTACTGACAGCATCAAAACCCAGCAATACCACACTCAATGTGCAAATGAACACAACCGATGTGCTCGAAAGAAACAGCACATCTGCCGGTGAATTCACCGTCAAGCCCGCGGGAACAATGCGAGAATCTGCAAATCCCCAACATGCTGCGCACAGAAGAAAAATGACCAAGGGTGCAAGAATGAGCATTCGTTGGCTACGCACATGTCGTTTGGCATCGTGTAAGCTAACCGCCCAAATGGATTGAAGGCGATTAAGCATCTGATTCGGCCTCCGATAATATGGTGAAACCGGCATCTTCGATCTCAAGACCGGTTGCGGCTGAAATGACCGTTTCAAGACCCGCTGGTACATGCTTCAACCGGGTAAATGTCATCTCGGGCCCGAGTTCACTACGGCGCTGAGTGGTCCATTCGCCCTTCTCTAGATGGAGATGATAAGCCCATTCTTCGCCATCATCAAGAGGTATTTCTTGCACTTCAATACCCTCACCAAATGAGGTGGGTGGCTTGCCCAAACCGGCGATTTCTAATGTTGCGCGAAGCCCGAGATTGCGCTCGATTTCAATCAATGGACCTTCGGCTACAATGCGTCCGTGATGCATGAGTACGAATTCGTCGGCGATCCGTTCCAAATCGGACAATGTGTGACTGCTGACAACGATACAGGATCCCCGACCTGCAAGTTGCCTGAGCAATGTTCTGAATGCGCCTTGGGCTACCGGATCTAATCCATTCAAAGGCTCGTCCAAGAGCAATATTTTCGGGTCCCCCAACAATGCTGTTGCCAAGCTCAAACGTTGTTTCATTCCTTGAGAAAATGTCGAAAGATCGTCTAGACTCCGATTCCCCAAACCGACCAAGTCGAGTAACTCATGACCCTTGGTGGTCGGAATGTTTCTCATGGCGCATAGGCGCTCAATCTCTTGTTGAGCCGTCCCTGGGCCACTCCAAGTGACTCGCTCGGGCATGTATCCGATGATTTCTCTGCGCGTTTCAGAATCCGGGGCGCCTTCAACTTCGAGTGCTCCATCTTCGAGTGGGAGGAGATTGGCCATGACCCGTAGCAAGGTCGATTTTCCAGCACCGTTGGGTCCGACCAAACCGAGAATGTTGCCACTGGATAATGTTAGGTCAATACCCCGAATCCCGGGTCCTGAAACCGTTGCCCACGGCCGAAATAGACGAGGGCGGCGCACCGGGTAACGGAAGGTGGCGGATCGGAGTTCCAACATGGCCTTCGCCCCGCCGTAGGCCCCGTCCTTCATTGAGTTGCTGTAAATACCCACAATTCTTCACGTGGGGCCACATGATTCAATGGGGCCGGGGTGTACCCCCGTGCGATGGAGATTGGTGGGGCCCTCGCAGCATGGTTGATTCCACTGCTTTGTTTGATGGCGGTAATCGGCATTGAATGGAAGTGGAAGTATGCCCACGTTCACGTTGCGGACTTCTTCAAGGCAGACCCATTCAACCAGTGGATTTGCATCCTCGGTATGGTCATCATTCTGATCCCACTCGGTTGGTTGGTCGCAATTCCAGCAGGAGCTGTGGGCATGGGCATTCGAGCCATCGCCTCCGATGAATCTCGAGGCATGTGGCCTACCCGATGGCAGGCCCGTAGTGCAATTGTTGTGGCCATTGTAATCGGTGTCATCATCTCTGGTTTTGGAGGAGTTTCAAAGCCTGTCGGGGCTGATGAATGGGGCATTCCATTACAGACTGAGAATCCTGATGCACCCGCTTGGCCAGCATCCGAACAGCACATCTGGAATGATGGAGGGACCATTCTGGTGGTCAATCATGTACGATTGCCTGGGACGCTTTCGGCCATCGGTTCAGGCTCGATGGTGTTGTGGCATCTCGAAAGTTCTGGTACCGACGAAGAACGACTCAAACAGGCGATGGAGCAGCTCGAAGGAATTGGGTTGAATGCGGATTGGTTCACGCTCAAAACCATAGCATACGGACAATCCTATGATTATGATGAAAAGACACTCCCCTACACACTGAAACACGTTGAAATCAGTGGGAACAAAATCGCCGAGATGGTGACTGTGGCTGTCGGTGCGTGGGGTGGTGAAGTCCATCTGCTAACCATCATCAAACCGGATATTCCAGGCTCCGAATTTTTGCCATTCGAAAGTGATCCATACGCCAGCCAATATGTCAATCCGTGGCTTGCAGCAAATGCCTGAATGAACACCTACGGTGTTCCTGTCTACACTCGGTGTATGGCGGGAAAGCATATTCAAGCGCCAACCTAGCCCGGTTGTCATGCGAAGTGCAACGAAGTGTAGCATTTGGGCCGTCCTGTTAACCGCATTGATGATTGCCAGTACAATCCAATTGCCGGATGAAATAGCCGAAGAAGAGGTGCCTGCAGAGACATCTGCACGGCAAAACTCGGTTGAAGCAGCTTGTGAAGGATTGACGTTTGAAGACATGTTCAACTACACCCATGCAATTTTTGACATCCGTGTCAATGATGACTGGGAATCTGCAGATGTCAGCGCAGTTGCTTGGATCAATGGAACTCTGTCCGATCAGGTTCGTGTTGATCTAGAGAGTCTGTTTGAAGGATTGCCTGGTGGCGATAATGGATACCTTTCCTCTGACGAATACAACGCGATCGAAAACATCGCTGCGGAATGTGTCACACAAACCAACCCCCGAGTTGGCTTCCGAGGTGGCGGACCACACCGTGGAGGTGATGGTGTAAACTGGTACAATGCGACTTGGGAAAATACGGATGAAAATCCGTTGACGGTTGAGGAATACAATCTGATGCCGCAAAATCATGCTGATGAGCGATCCTGTGAATCATCCCCAAATTCGAATTGTGTAGAAATCCCCACAATTCCCAGTTCTGCGGGAAGAGATTGTGACACCACAATCCCTCAAGCGAACAATATCGACGAGTGTAGAATCATTGTTTGGTTGAATGGAACATTTGTCTTCGAGGGATTGACCTTGAGTGGTGAACCCTCTAATGACGAGTTCACCATCGCCATGAACACATCAAACATGACCAATGCAGACCTCTTTGCCACCTTCCCTGAAAATGATGGACTCCGCGTCGGAATGTTTGAGGAATGCGATGGACGACTCATCGATCAAGAAAACAACGACAATCAGGGTAGTCTAGTATACCCTGGAACTTGTCAATCAGATGGTACGATTACCCAAGAGAGTCGACTGATTAGCATGGCTGGAGAAACCCGCCTACGCTTAGAGGTCCATGTTGAATACGACATGAACAATTGGCCAACCGGTCAAGACATGTTCTTTGACATGACCACTGAACCACTTGAATCCGATGACCCCCCCATGTGGACCGCGTCTGCTCCAGCAGATGGAAGCATCATGCCCATCGCCGACGATGGTGTTGTCTATTTCCTATCTACAGAACAAATGGATGCTTGGGCAACCGATGATCAAGGTGCACCACTCATCTCCTGCTCTGGAGCTGACGGTTGGTCGATGAGTAGTGACGGAGATGGTTTGTATGCCGATACGCCTGCCGGACAGGATAGCACAACAGTGTCCTGCCATGCCATGGATTCAGCCGGACAAACCACAGATGCCCGGAATTACACTTTGCAAGTTCCACTACGGGTGACGGGTAGCGCAAGCGGTGGTTCCGCTACGGTGACGATGACACCCACTGCTGGAATGCCGAGCATGGATGCTGTCGCGATCCTTGTTCAAGATGATGCGCATGCCAGTAGTAATTCTGTAACGATGAATGGAGAAACAACTGTGACTGTCGACCTTTCTGCAATGTCGCCGGGACCATTCATGGTTCGCATCAGCGCGCAAGGAAATGGCATGTCTAATTTTGATCACACCTATGATCTCGGTATGTCCAAAGATTCACTGCCACCAAGTGTGACTGTCTCCGATGGATTCTGGAATGGAGACATGTACGAACTCTCGGGCTTTGTCAACGACCCTGATGGGGATCCAGTGACGATTACTGGCACAAATGGGGGATATGATTGGGGTACATTCCAAGTGCAAGGCCAAAACTGGTTGGCCAGCGGTTCAGGAATACCTGATGCGGACGCAAATGAATTGACCATTACAGCTTGCGATAACTGGAATCAATGCACTTCAATCATGCATTCAGCGGGAGAAACACCTGGCGGAAGCGAGCCAGAAGTGCCACTTCCCAACGATACGGGACGAGATGATGGTGGCGGTGGCTTGCCGGGCTTCGGTCTATTTGCAGCCCTCGGTGCAATCGCCCTAGCAGGTCTTGGTCAACAGCGTAGAGAATAGGGAGCCTTGATAGGTGACCTGCGGCCGGCCTCGGCATGGTCGGTATGACATTTGAGGCGCACATCCGCGAAATCAGCCACGAAGGGGGCATGCTGGCCCCATTTACGGGTGATGCACCCAAATTAGGCCAAGTGATGCAACTTCCTGGTGGGAAATGGATTGGGAAGGTCGACACCGTCATTGGTGAAGTTTCAGCAGCAGTGGTTCACATCACACCTTTTCGAGATGTTGAAACTCAATTGTTAATCGGCCAGCCCGTCGAAGTCGCACCTCCAAAGGAACGGCAAAGAGATCGTGGTCGCCGCGATGATCGTGGTAGTGGCATTCCAATGAAACAAGGTGATTGGACCTGCTCAAAATGTCAGAATCACAACTTTGCATGGCGAGACAATTGCAATCGCTGTGAAGCTCCAAAACCCAGTGGTGGCGGTGGAGACCGTCGTGACAATCGAGGTGGGGACCGACGCGGAGGCGGCGGAGGATACCGAGGCGGTGGAGACCGTCGTGACAATCGAGGTGGAGACCGACGCGGAGGCGGCGGAGGATACCGAGGCGGTGGAGACCGTCGTGACAATCGAGGCGGAGACCGTCGAGATGGAGATCGCCGTGACAATCGAGGCGGAGACCGTCGAGATGGAGATCGCCGTGAAGGCGGGGGTGACAGTCGACCCCCTCGTAGAGAATACAAAGGTAGCAATGACCGAAGGCCGCAACGCAGCAGCCCACGAAAACCCGGTGGATGGGGTCCGAAAAAGGACAAGCGCGGTCCACGTCGTGGCTGAAATTACACGCGGAGTATTCATTTGACGCGTCGGTCGAGACGCCCATATGAGCCCGCCAATCGAAGCCGTCGTCCCACTCTTAGAAGAGGGGGTTCCAGCGATGCTCGATGACCTAGAAGAATATCTCAAGGGAGGAAATCGTGCTGCGGCTTTGATGAAGGCAACAGAGATTGTTGAAGCTGACCCCAACTGTGTAGAGGGGTTGTGGGCTCTGCTAAACTGTGGATTGCCCGCTCTACGACGCGATGGGAGTTATCGCGTCGACCCAACTTTGCCAGAAGCTGCAAAAGGATGGGCGTTGGCGAAGAAAATTATCTCGATTGATCCAACCCATAGAGGGGCATGGATTCGAGGGGCGATTCTTGCAACCCAGCATTTGGGGTTGGCCGAGGATGTTCTGCAATGGTGGGAGGATTATCGCACACATCATCCGACAGAAACGACACCAATTGTCGAGCAGGCTGCACTGTTGATTCGAATGGGGCACTATGCGGAAGCCAGTCAGAGAATGGAAGCGTTACTGAAACCTGGAATGGATGAAATGGAACGCAACCAACTGTTTCGCGTAGAGAGGATGAATCGGACCATTCAGCGTTACTATGAGATGGAAAAACTCGACATCTTTGAACCGCAGAACCCCGAACATTCAGCATGGAAAGATATCGATGGAATGCGCAATCTCAAACCTGCGAGCGAGAGATTCACCTTCTTCATGCTCGCTGGACCACTCGTCATTTGGGAAGCTATCGGGCTGCAAATGTTCCCCAATATTTTCAGTGGTTGTTTTGGAATGGGGTTCGCATTCATGATTGTTTATGCATCGATTCTCTGGGTCAAGAAGATCTCCATCTCAATGACCGATAAGCGAAACCGTCCAGTTCTCGATCTCTGGCGTGCCATCGAAGTAGAGGCGACTTCTGGAAAGGTCTGTGTTCCTGAAAAAATACGTGACGCTAGGCTGTATCGAACGGTGATGACCAAGGATTATCCTGTGGCATTCCGCCAAAGAATTGAGAAAATTGTAGAGAATAATGAGCCACTAAACAAGCGATGGGAATTGAAAATGCCCGTTTGGTCGGAATTTGATTTCCTTGATGAAGAAGAATAGTGAGGCGATACCATGGGTGAAACAAAACCCTACTTCGGATATGGTTCTAACTTAGATTTTGACGATTGGTCTAAGTTTTGCAATAAAGAGGGATACGACCCTAGGGGGATGGAGGAAATTTGTGCCGCATATCTACCGAGACATGAAATGAAGTTCCATTACCACTCATACGGGCGTGGAGGGGGAGCTGCTGATGTGGTTGATGTGGATACTGATTCGGAAGTGCCAGGTGCACTATTTACTCTGAATGAGCAGGCATGGGAAGCAATGAATCTCAAAGAAGGGTTTTTTCCTGGTAAGGAAAAGCAAAATTGCTACGAGCCGAAACCTGTGAGGGTTCGTACTGAAGATGGATTTGTTGAGGCGATAACTTACATCGTTGTCGAGGATATGAAAAAATCTCGATACGTGGCGCCGACACCAGAATACGTAGCACTCATTCGAACGGGTTTGGAACGACGAAATCTGCCGACAACCGCCTTGGACGATGCGCTAGAGTGAACTGTTTCACCATCAGGTTCCGGCCGTATAATCCGAGTGATAGGCGATTTGTTCTTCGGTTAATGTATCGATTTCAAAGCCGAGTGTTGCCAATTTTGTCATGGCGAGATCTTGGTCCTGCTCCAGAGTAATATCGTGGACAATGGGGTCCATATCTCGTCCTTCAGCAGCCAATCGGCATAGGGCTAGATATTGGTTGGCGAAACTCATGTCCATCACTTCAGAGGGGTGCCCTTCTGCTGCAGCAAGGTTGACCAGACGGCCCCTTGCAAGTAAGAAAATCTGGCGACCGTCCTTCATGGTGAATTCTTCATTGTCTGCACGAATGGTTCGAACACTTTCCGATTGAGATTCAAGGTGCCCAATATTGATTTCACAATCGTAATGACCAGTATTGCAAACCACTGCGCCATCCTTCATGACTGTGAAGTGTCGGTCGACGATGACATCTTTCATTCCAGTCGCCGTGCAAAAGATATCGCCAATTGCAGCGGCGTCATCCATCCGCATGACTCTGAAACCATCCATAACAGCTCGCAATGCAGGTAGAGGGTCGATTTCGGTGATGACGACGTTGGCACCCATTCCTCGGGCCCGCATAGCCAAACCCCGACCACAGTGACCATACCCTGCAATCACGAATGTCTTGCCCGCAATGAGAACGGATGTGGCTCGAATTATACCATCCAATGTGGATTGGCCTGTACCGTAGACATTGTCAAAATCCCATTTTGTGATGGCATCATTGACTGCGATGACAGGATAACGGAGTTCTCCAGCATCTCCCATAGCACGTAGACGATGGACGCCTGTTGTCGTCTCCTCTGTGCCTCCAATGACTCCTTCAGCATACTCTGACATGGGTCCATGAACCCGAACAATGAGATCAGCACCATCATCTAGAGTGAGAGTTGGATTGGCTTCAATGGTTCGATCGATGCACCAATAGAAATCTTCGACACTTTGTCCGTGCCATGCATAGATCGAGTAGCCCTCTCGCGCCAACCATGCTGCGACATCATCCTGTGTCGATAGTGGGTTGCAACCTGACCAGGAGACTTTGGCTCCAGCCACCTCTAGCGTTTCGATGAGGACTGCTGTTTCTTTGGTGACATGCAAGCACCCGGCGACAATCATTCCTGCCAACGGCTTGGAATCCCGTGCCATGTCACGTAGGCGTGAGAGGACGGGCATTCTGGAACGTGCCCAGTCAACCCGGCGAGCACCTTCGTCTGCGAGCGAGATATCAGCGACCTTCCAGTTCTCACCGGTGTCCATGAATGCGTCGCGGTGTAGAGACTACATCAATGCCGCGCTATCCCTCTCAGGATGTCCGCCGGGGGGCTACGCCCCCCGACGTCTCCATTTGTCTAGCGCTTCGCGTCATTGCTGCTGCTGTTGAGCAGCCTGAGCGTAATATTGCTGAGCATAAGCGCGCGCCGTTTCTTCAGGGTAGCCCTGCGCAACCAATTGTTGCACGTATGCTTCAACCGGATCCATCTGAGCGACATCGCCACCGAAGGTGGTTGCGTCACCAGTGGCAGCATCTCCACCTCGGCCTTTGACCAAGAACATCGTCAACAGAATGACAATGATTAGTACTAATGCACCGATACCTCCGAAGAGAACAAGCGAATTCATTCCACTGCCCGATTCCCCGCCAGATGTTGTTGAATCACAACCTTCCGCATTCGGTTCAGCTTCACAATCAACCTCGCCTAGTCCCGAATCTCTGGGTACAAGATTGACATCGATTGACTTGGTAATCGTCCATCGTGAACCATCGCCTTCTGTAATCTTGATGTAAATGGTCTGAGTTGTTCCATTCTCATCGTAAAGGTCTGCGATGTCCAGGGTGAGGGTGAAGGTTTCACCATCAGCAAGTTGAACGGTGCTGTCATACGCACCCGCAGTCTTCAGTGGGAACTTCTGCGAAGGCAGCAAGTCTAGGGTGCCATCAGCAAGTGCAACCTCAATCATGACGTCGCCGTTCTCAGCACCAGATACGACACTTCCATTCACGTAGAGGGTGTCCTCAGTTTGTGAACTGCTTGGTGCTGGGTTGGTAAAGTCAACCACTGGTTCCTCATCACCGTAGCCCTCGCCTACAACAACGAAGTACATCTTGTACTTGTCACTCTGCAGGCTAGGCTTGTCCGCTTGATCGACAACGGTTAGTTCAACACGAATCAATGAACCTTCGAATCCTGTGTTTGGATCCACAGTGATATTCTGGAATCGGTGTGTGAACGAATGGCTCACCATGCTGGAGACCTCTGTGGTCTTCCCACCTTGTGGCGCAGTTCCTGGCTGGTCCCACGGGTTGTCAAGGAAGACCTTCCAAATGTAGGTCTTGATACCGTTGGTTCCATCGGTCGCATCGCCATCAGACGAATTGGATGCGTCGAAGTGAACTGTCAAGTCACCGGTTGGACCGAGGCGAATCAGGTTGATGTCCCAAGTGCTACCGTCCGATGAGTTCTTGACACCGTGTGCTTCAATCTGTCCACGATATTCGAGGCGGTCGATGATTGAGAACGATGGCATTGGGCTGAACTCGTCAGCGAGTGCATCATTGGTTTCCAACATGATATTGGCCATGCGTGTGTGTCCTTCTGCATCGTGTAGATACAATGTCACCTGCCACTGTGCTTCCTGCTTGCACAGAGTTGAGCTCTGAGCGTCTAGCACACAGAACTGGGCCGTGTGCGTATCATCCTCACGGTGATCGCTCTCTCCATCTTGGAGTGGGTTTCCATCCCAATTGGTTGCAGTCGTGCCCTCTGCAGGCCGAAGTTCCCAATCTGCATCGAGGCCTTGCACATCAGATGCGAAGGAGAATTCAAGCTCTGCATCACTCTTCATGTAGAGTGTGTCGTATTGCCCCTGTAGGCTGTTCCAAGACATGACTTCTCCATTGATGACCAGGTCAAATCCATCGCCTGCTGGGCCGAAGTCCAACGGGTATGGTGTTACTTGGTGAGCCAGTAGATTGGATAGTAGAGGCTTGCCGGTCGTTCCAAAGGCATCCGATACACTTGGGTTCTCAACATCCATGGTTGTGATGATCATACCACCTTGTCCAATGGAACAAGTTGCCAGAAGTGATGCTGTGGAATCTGATGCATCGTTAATCAGACTGTGGAAGGTACCAATTGGAGCTGCAATCGAACCACCACAAACCTGCGGGATGTTTAGTGTTCCAGTCTGTGTGGTGATTATTGTAGACTCAGCAACGTGGTTTCCACCATTGAACGAAATGAATGCCACTGGGTTCGTATCTGCGAGCAGTGGGTGGTGCCAATCGACAACATTTGTATCGGAATGAGTGACAAAGTTGCCTTGCACATTGCGGTTTGCAACATTGATGTCGTATGGTAGGTTACTGAGCGGATCTTGGAAGATGTTGCTGTATGGACCCAAATGCATCTCAAGAGTTGCACCTGCCTGCATGCGGTTCTTGATGACCGCCATTGGGCTCAATCCATCGCTTCCACCTTCAGCATTCAACTCGGTGTAGTAATTTCCTGCTTCAACATTGACGGTGGTTTGCCATGGTAGCAGAATCTTGTTGTAATGGTTCATCCAAGTGCTGGTGACATATCGGTCCCAATCATCGACGTAGAACTGCGTGTAGGTCATGCCCATCGCACTCAAATCTTCCTTGACGCGCGATAGACGGTTCTGATCGGTTGGGTTCGATAGAATCGCAACATCGATGCTGTCAGCCATTTCGATGGTGAAGTCCCATGTGTTTCCAGATGCTGAACCGTCAGCTACCAATTCAGCGTAGAAGCTGAAGTTGTAGTTTGCCCCATCTGTCCAACCACTGGCCGGAGAGACTGCTGCCCATGATGCCGATGAGCGCTGGTGTGGAGAGAGTGTCATTGGACTCTCTGCACTCGCTTCGTCGTAGATAATCGAGCCGGTGGACATGTCGGTGACCATGAGTTTGATGTTGTAATCGCCCTCGAGCACACCATTGACAAGTTCCATTGCGAATGCATGATCCTCTACCTGATCGATTGGATAAACACATGCGTATGTATTGTCTTCAACACAGTCGAGTACATCGGGTCGAAGCAGTTGCACATCGACGCTCGCAACCTCAAAGATAAGCCTGCTAACGTTGTTTGCAAGGTTTACTTCCTTGTGGTTATACCAAGCCGTGCCCTGAGTTTGATTGTCATAATGCGTCATGGCATCGATTCGATAAATTCCCTGTGAGAAATCGTGGCTACCGACGTTAACCTCTTGATCCTCTTGAGAATCAAGGCCAGTGACCGATGTCGAATATTCGGTTACGTAGGTGAAGACGTATTCACGGACTGTGATGTTGTCAACAGCGAATCCAGCTAAACCACTGTTCCCGTTCACCCCGTCACCATTCGATTGGAATCGATATGAGACTGTGACTTCAGTACCTGACAAGTCGGTGCAATTGTAATCCCAATCGCGACTGTCTAGAGATGTGGTGTTGCGCAGGAAGATGTGAGTCAAGTCGAGGGTCACACCCTTTGAGATACCTTCTGAATCGAAGAAGACGTTCCAGCCAAGATCACCGATGTATTCGGTCTCATCATAGATACCATCGTCGTCGATGTCTTCACAGGTTTCATTGTGCTGAACACCGTTCTCGTTGTAGTCGTTCCAGTTTCCAATGATTGTACCATTGTAAACATCGTTTCCATTGCGCCATTCGACTTCGAGGATTCCATATTCTTGCACGGCAAGGATATCGCCTTCAGAGTCTGTTAGATAGTCAGTTTCTGCGAAATAATCGAAGTTCAGATAGACGAAGTCCGCTGTGTTCTGACGCAAGTCAATTGTTTGCAGTGTCATGGTTTCATCCCAATCATCACCGTATCCATCGTCAGGGTGACCGAACCAGTATGCACTTGAGCCAAAGACGGGGCGGTTCCCGGGTACGATGGCGTTGTTAATACTGGGATCTGTGTCATCGATTACGATACCGAAATTGTCGCCGTCATCTCCGAAGGCATAACCAGATGCGCCACCTTCGAAGTCCTCAACGAGCAAGTCATTGGGGTTTGCAGAGTATACTGTAGCCACAGTGTCAAAGTCAACAACGGTGTTACCCACGTTCTTGACCATCACATCAATCGGATAATTGCCCGACGCATACAGTGCGTTCTTCTCAAAGGACGTGATTTCCTGAACCGAAGGATCGAAGAGATTCTTCACTGTGGTTTTCCATCGACTGTTGTCGTTGGTATCATCACCGTTTGAGAATCCAGATGTGCTGGACAAATCGCTCTCGATGATGTAAGTCGTGCCGTTGACGAAGTTCGCCTGTAATGTGACAACCTGTTCATCACCTGGCGCAAGTCCATTCAGATTGAGTTGCTGATTGACGTTCTGAATATTGCTGCCAAACTGAGTAACCGTCTTGTTGATTGTAATATTGTCAATCGCGAATCCATCCCACTCATAGTTGTAAGATGCGTTGTCGTTACCGACGCTACCATAGTGACCTGAACGGAAGCGGAAGCGGATGTCCACCTCTTCTCCAGCCCACTGGGTCAAATCAACGCTGGAATCTCCAGCATAACGGTCCCATGGGTTGACAAAACAGCAGTATGCTGAATTGGAAACGGTAAACTCTGGGTAGTAACCGTTGGCCAAGTGGATGTAGCGATCATAATCGTAACCTCCAGTATAACTGACGGTTGACCAGCCCTGTGAGTCGCTGTAGACATCAATATTACACGAATCATCGTAGATGATACGGTTTGCAATTCCTGTTGATGAATAGTAAATCATGCTGAATTGGACCATGCACATCATGTCGAGATCCATCGATGCAGAGTCTGCACCGGTGAGGTCGACGTTCTCAATGATGAGGCCTTCGTCCCACCACGACATGTAACCAGTTTCCATGTCACCATCACCGGAGGTGTTGGCCACAAGGGCTCCAGCCCACATGTAATCGGTAGGGTTGGTATCCGCTTCGTATTCGTCGCCATTGCCTGAATTATTGCTACCATCTTCAACGTGCCAGTAAGAGCCAGAAACCTCTCCAGAATAGGATACTCCAACCATGTTACAATTTGAGCAACTACCAGTCGGTGCTGTATCGAAATCATTCGCGTAGACGACTGTGTCTGTTCCACCAACGACTTCCTTAACGGATACATCGACATCGACTGAACCCGTAATGGCTTGTAGGCCAGTGTTTCGAACGGTTACGTTCACGTCACGGGTTCCTGCGCCAATCTTCATCTCTTGTTCCTCATAATCATAGGCAGCTGGAGAGACGGTTACACCGCCAATTCCAACGTCTTCTGAATCGAGTTCAACGATCGAGATGGTGTCCATTGCACCAGCCCATCCCTTGGAATCAATCCACATTGCACCGTTGCTGTAACTGAACGAGTAATCGCGCTGTCCAACCGCAAGGTCGAGTGCGCTGCCGGCACCACCGCTGAATTGGTCTGCGATGACCATTGTTGGTCGGCGACCAACATCGAATGTCTGTGGAGACAGATAGTTTCCACTTCCATCATTCAGAATGATGTTGACTGTGTTAATATCAACCAAGTTATCTGTTGTGAGTTGCTGTTGCTGTCCTGCACCCGCACTGTTGACGGTGGATACGGTCAACATCGTTGGAACAAGGAAATCCATGTTACCATCGCCGTTGATGTCAGCGATGGACACATCGGCAGCTACGTAGTCACCAATGCCTGCGAGATTGTTTGTTGACCATGTACCTCCCACACTGCTGCGAGTGGCGTATGAGACGTTTTGATCCCAGCCTTGGCCGATTGCAACCATATCGATGATGCCATCAGCGTCGGTATCTGCAATGTCCATTCCATTCGCCTCCACTTCGTTCATGGCGAACACGTGGGTTCCGGACGTTGCGGT
>CAZXVR010000011.1:0-21107 GCA_964644485.1 uncultured Candidatus Poseidoniales archaeon
TTCGTGATCCATTCCAATGAAAATCAAGTCCTTGTCTGGGATTCTCTCAAGCCATTCGCGGATGTCGCGGGCATTCAATTTGTGTTCGCCTTTGTCCTGTTTCTTTTCCTTGAAGGTCGTGGGCTTATCGAGTTGAATCTTTCCTTGCTCGGATTGGCAGTGCATGCACACCTGGCGCTTCAAACTCGAACACTCTTTGACGATGTCCTTGATGACCTTCTTGAATTCTGTTGAACCAACACCGTGCTTCTGAATGACGTCATAGACTCGGTGCCTGTAGAAATCCTGTTCTGACTTTTCGGGGTCAATTGGATGCGTGCCTTCTTTCTCGTGTAGGAGGATTCGGCTGCAAGTGTTGCAAGTTGCCTTCAGTGCGGTCTTCAGCAAAGCCGTGAAACCAATGTGAATCACGGGTAGTTCAAGTTGGATGTGACCAAAGTGACTTGGGCACACATCGTGCTTGTTACCACATGTTTCACAGCGAACACCAGGTTCAATGACACCCATACGGGAATCCATCAACCCTTGTCTGTAGGCGTGCCCATCGTCCTTGTAGGTGTCTGCAGTCTTGACCTCGACCGCTGACATCTTTCGGATTTCGGTTGGATCCATTAGGCTAAACTTGATTGAAGCAATACGCTTCGGAATGGTTGCTACATCTCTGTTCATCTTCGGTCCTCCAGTTCAAGTCTCATGGCCACTCCAAGTGATTTCATCTCATCCAGAAGCAGCTTGAATGCATACGATGTGGATACGGGGAAGACTTCCGCCTTGTCCCCATGTATCGGACTGACGTAACACCGTTTACGCCAATCCCAATAGGCGATGTGTCCGCTCTCTGCGCACACGTAGAGTTCCCAGCCGTCGGATTCATCCAACAACCGATCTTTGATGACCATCGATGCACCGTGTGCGATTAGACAGTCTCGCTCCATCTCTCCAAATCGAAGACCACCTTGTCGGGCACGACCTTCGGTGGGTTGACGAGTAAGGATTTGAACACGACCACGGCTTCTGGCGTGAATCTTACCGCTGACCATGTGGTGCAGCTTCTGATAGTAAATCACGCCGACGAAAGTTTGCGCAGGGAATTCTTCACCGGTCTCACCATTGACCATGGTTTCACGGCCAGTGTGTGCGAATCCGTGTCGGAGTAGACCCTCTCGGAGGCTATCTTCCTTCTCACCACTGAATGCGGTTCCATCGATGAGGCGGCCTTCCATTGCACCAACCTTTCCACCAATCATCTCTAGGATGTGTGCAACTGTCATCCGGGACGGGATAGCGTGAGGGTTGATCAGTAAATCAGGTACAACCCCATCGACTGTGAATGGCATGTCTTCAGGATCGACCAATCGACCGATGACACCTTTCTGGCCGTGCCGGCTGGAAAACTTGTCACCGAGTTCAGGGATACGGTTGGTTCGCAGAGTAATTCGGACCAAGCGCCCTGAATCTAGGGATTCGGTAACGAAAACATTGTCCACAAAACCACCTTCACCATGGCGGACGTTCATGCTCGATTCGCGACGCTCTTGGGCTTGCAGGAAGGCTCCGTGAGTCTCTTCCAAGAAGCGTGGAGGGCTGGTTTTCCCAACCAATACTTGTGGGACACGGTCACGATCTTCGGGTTTGCTGCTGATTTCTATTTCTGGAGTTGGCAGGCCATCATTTTCTAGATGTGCATAGGCTTCAGGGGCTTTCAGTCCCTTCACTTCGTCAAGACCAGTGCCAGGGATTTCAATCTCGTCAACTTGTCCACCGGGAAATCGTTTGCGCTCAGCATTGTAGGTTCGGATGAATGTCGAACGGCCGAGGGCGCGCTCAACACTACCCCGGTTCATGATGACAGCATCCTGCATGTTGTAGCCGTGATGGCTGAGGATGGCGACCACGAAATTCTGTCCTGCAGGACGTCGAATGAAATTCGTAGCCTCCATGGCGCGAGTGCCAGTCATCGAATTTTGTGTGTAATGCAAAACGTGTTGACGCGTATCCGGTCGCAAGCGACCGTTTGCAGCGGGTAGACCAAGCGATTGCTTCACCATTGCAGTCCCACCGGTAACACGAGGGGTCGAGTTGTGTTCTGGGTAAGGTACGAGGGACGCACAAACACCGAGAATCAGTTGTGGATCAATCTCAACGTGAGTGTAAATCAAAACGTCTCCAGTTCGCTTTTCCTTTCGGCGTAGTTTGTCCAATTCATCTTGGTAATAATTGAGAGGGACACTGAATTTTTCAGTGAGTTTATCGCCATTGGGCATGATAATTTCAGCACTGAGTTTTGCCTTTTTGATACCCTCTTCACCCATGTTTACCCATTCTACATTTGCTGGGTTCAGTGGGCGCTTGTGTTTCGGGCTAATGTGGGGCAAATCGAATGGACGGGGGGCGACCAAGAGATCTTCCTCTTCTTCGGCATCGACCCATTCGACAACACCCTTGTTCACCAAATCAGCAAAAGATATCTCGCGGGTTCGAAGTTGATTCAAATATTCCTTGGATAGGACCAAACTACCGCCATCGAGAACCAGGAGGGGGCGGAGAATTCGACCCTTGTCTGTATTGATGAAAATATCACGGTTAGGTGCATCGTGGCGGATGCTGACTTCAGGTCTGATGACTCCACGTCGACGGCCTCGCTTGAAGTGCTCAACGAGTTTGTATGGATTCATGTGCAGGCCGAAAATATCACCATTCACGTGAACTCTTGCTCCTTCCGACCAACCCTTGGGGTTCGGTTCGACATCCTGCTCTTCAAGGAGGTCCTTGACTTCAGATTCGCTGACTGCTTCTGAGATGTCAATCATCTGTGCAGCATTCTTCACCAGACCGCAATTCTGACCTTCGGGTGTTTCGTTAGGGCAAAGACGACCCCATTGCGTGGGGTGCAAATCTCGGGCTTCGAAGTGAGGTTGACTTCTGACGAGTGGACTGGTTACACGGCGCATGTGAGAAAGAGCCGCTAGGTATGTGGTCCGATCAAGCAATTGACTGACACCACTTCGACCACCGACCCAATTCCCTGTCGCCAATGCATGCATGACCTTGGATGTTAGAACATCGGGTCGTAGACATGAGGTGATTTTGAGGTCGCGCTTTCGGTTGTGGTGGCGCTCAAGTTGGTATTTCAAGTCACGAGCAAGTTGTTGTAGCGAGACACGGAACAAGTCCTCGATCAAATCTCCAGCGAGGCGGACTCGCTTGTTCGCGTAGTGGTCCTTGTCGTTTGGCTCCTTATTCTGAATGGCCATTTCCAGAACCTGACGGACGATTCGACCTAGGAAAATTGCCTTCTTCTTGCGGTTGCGCTCGGTTCTCTCTTCGGCTTGATCTGCAAGATCTGGGCCGATGCGTTCTTTGTCCTTTTCAGACAGAGGTGATTCAAGGTGTGGCAGCAACTCTTTGTCGAGCAGGTTCTGAATTCTCTGCTCTCGGTATTCACGTTGTTGACCAGCAGCGAATTTCTTTTGCAGCCATTCGTGTGCTTCTGCAGAACTTTCAACACCATACTCTTCGTTGTCCTTGACTTCGTTTAGGTTTGCAACGATGAACTTGAACGTCTCGGTGGGTCCGGCAATGGCTTGGAAAATCTCCTGATCGTTGTCGATTCCAAGTGCACGCATGAGGAGAACAACTGGGATGGGGGTGGTTCCAGCGCTGCTGATCTTCACCATCAGCATTCCATCTTTGCGCTTCTCAACGGTCAATGGCTTTCGGACACCATCCTTCTGAGAGAAAATTTTGGCCACTTCTGTCTTTCGAGCATATCTCTTATTCATCTCAACAGTGACACGATTTGGTGCCAAATCTTCCATTGAGATTAGAACGCGCTCTGTTCCATTGATAATGAAGTAACCACCAGGGTCATGAGGGTCTTCTCCCTTGCCCTCTAGTAGATTGTGATAGTGTTCTTTGTCCTCGTCACTCACTTCAGGTGACAAGTTTCGGTTGGGGTCAATGTGTGCTGGGTTGAGGTTGCAACGGCGACTGCGAATCATGATTGGTACGCTGCCAATTTGGACCTTCTCTTCGACGATTGGCTGTGGAAGATCGTCGCGGTGGATTGTGAAATCAAGGTAAACAGGAGACATATACGTCAGTTTTCGTAGACGGCATTCAAGGGGCAATGAAGGGTGTTCTGCACCGTTCGCTTCACGAATTGTTGGTGGACCAAGAGTCATGTTCTTCATACGAACTTGAATGTCGTGGTCTAGGACGTCAAGCTTGATGATACCGCCTTCTTCATCGTCGATAATCTCATCGGTTCCGATTCGAATATTTCGAACGATTTTCTCAAATCGGCTACTTTGTGAATCTGCCCGAGGGATACAGTCGTTGTATGATGCTAGTTGATGGTTGACCAAACTACGTTGTCGAAAATAACTTTCAATAATTTCCTTCATGTTTATTCCTCCTCAGTTTTCCTCCACAATCAAGCGGTAGGCCGTTGTCGTCCCTGATGATTTACTGTAGCGTTGAACGCGGACAACCCGATTTGTAAGCCAGCCTGCTGGCAACTCATCGTTCTGCAGTTCCTCGATTTCCTTCAAAACCTGAACGGCGGGGTCTGTAATCAGAATCTTGGGGAGCAACTCTTTGGCGAGCCGGGTGCCTTCACCAGTAATATCTGTGACTTCAAGGCCCCAGGGTGCAAGGGCTGTTGCTTCTTCGTCAGCCGGCAATAGTTCGTGGTGTGGAACCAAATCATGATTCAGAATATTGAATCGATCGTTACCGATTGGGATGTCATCGTCATCGAGTGCCTTCTGTGAGATGGTAATTCGACGTGATCGGGTACGCTTCCTTGTCCCTTGTTCACGAATGATGTTCATGATTTTCTCAAGTTCTGGACCATCGGGGTCGATTCCAATCTTCTTGGCGACTTGCTCGACACTCATTTGCTTGATGGCATCCATATTCGCATCATCGGCGAGTTTGTGGGCGTGCTCCTCAGGAACCCCCAACTCGACCAAACGCTTCTTTGTTGAACTCTTTACGACCAATTTACGCCCCCCCGGCTTCGCCCAATTCGGCCAAAAAACCTGCAACTAACCAGAAAAAGAGCGGGCCTGAAGGGATTCGAACCCTTGGCCATCCGGTTAAAAGCCGGACGCTCTACCTGGCTAAGCTACAGGCCCATGGCTGTCTCTGGGCCACCCGCCGACCGACGGGGTATTCAAAAGGCTTGCGGCATAGCATATGCCTGTGGTCGAGAGCAAAATTGGTGGCTCCGGGGGGGAACCGCCATAACACCCGTATCCGAAATTCGACATAAAGGTTTGGAGAATCTTCATCAAACTGGCCCCAATTGCATGGTTTGTAGACAGGGTAGTGTGGCACGGTTGTCCATTGAAAGAGAGATTGAGCTGACCGGTCAGATCGGAACTACGCAAATGTGGCAGGCCTATGGCCTGGAGGAAATAGAACTCACAATACCTCACACAGTCTACCCCCCGAGAGAGGATTCGAATCTTCTTGACCGGACCATCGCCGAGCTCGGTTCCGGCAGGGGAAGACATCTGCTAGAAATCGGGTGTGGTAGCGGTGCAATATCGATTGCAGCAGCCATGCGAGGTTGGAGTGTGAGCGGATGTGATATCAATCCGCTCGCCGTTGCAGCAACAAGAGGGAATGCCTCGAAAATAGGCCTCGATTGGAATTCTGAAATCCGAGAAGGAGGGCCCGGAGATTTAGGGGGGTGGATGCCCGATCATGGTGTAGATGTCATCGCCTGGAATTTGCCATATATTGAGGGTGAATCAGAGGACTGCTTGGGACCAATGGAAGATTCTGCATTTATTGGTAGCAATCAATCGAAGCAATTGTTGGACGCCATCCAGTCCAACCCATTCCTGTTGAATGAAAATGGAATTGTGCTTCTATTACATAGCTCAAATCGAATTGGGTACAACATCGGAAGGGATTGGAGGAGAAATGGTTGGGCGTCTAGAAATATTTCACAACTCGATATTGGCGATGAAAGATTGACAGTAATCGCCTGTTGGAGGCCATTTGAAGGAGCGAGCATTGGGAGGCTTGACACATGCGATTCAACCAATGATGAAATTTTTCGCCTCGGCGTGGTAAATCAAGGCACATTTCTCAGCACAGAAAAGCAAACCGGGGGTAGAGGCCATTCAGGCAGGAAGTGGATCAACTCAGAAGGTGGTTTCATGGGCAGTTGGGTACTCGGTGCAAATTCTATAGAAAAGGGCCCTCAGTTCTTACAGATGGCCTCAAATGTCGCATTGTTGGATTCCTTTGCAGCCCTGCTAAATTCGGGTTTACCGAGCCACTCGTGGACCCATGGCTCATCTCTCGAGGGAGCTGGCTTACGAGTGAAGTGGCCCAATGACATCTGGTTGCGAATTGGAAACGATATTGGGAAAATGTGCGGTGTGTTGGTGGAGGGGCGCACGCAGGGTGATGTTGTTCAAATCGTGTTGGGGGTTGGGATCAATAAGAAACCCACCTCTCTGCTGGATTGCACGATGGGTTGGGCATCATTATTTGACCTCGAATTTGTGGATCTATTCCCTGTGATTCATGCATCTGTTGCATCCTTATTGGAGAATCACCCTTTGTTGCCAGATTGCAATCATGAGGATGTTCTAAATTCCGTCTATGCCACGATGAGATTTACAATTTCTGAAGGGGCCCCGTTGGTGTTTGGGTTGAATGAAATAGGGGAACTTCGGACACCCGGCGGAATCGTCGAATCGACCGGAGAAATTCAGTGGAATTGGAATTAATCCGTATCTTCTTGCTGCTTTCTCCAAACGCCCCAAACCACGAGCAATGCACCGATTATTGCAGGGATATATTCGTGAGGTACCGCTCGGTTAACCGTTGTTTCAAAGGTGTAATCACCTTCGCCATCAAGCACAATTCGATACTCACCCGATGGCAATGGCTCGTTCAAGGTCTCAGACGATTCTGTGGTATCTGGACCGAGGAGTTCAATCTGTTGAGCGCCTGCCAAACTTCCATCCCAGCTTTCGGCGCCATCGTGAGGGATGATCCACACCATTAGCGGTTCACAGGGATCGTCCAAACAAGTTGCCTCAAAAGTGAGTGTTGCCGACGAAATACCAGTATTGACTATCAGGACTTCCTGATAATCCCCATCCACTGTGTAATTCAGTGGTTGAGTCCAGGTCACGATGACGATTGTTGAGAGAAGGACGGTTGCACCCGCAAGTATGGCCATGTCCCATGCCGGGACACTTGGAGCATCACCACCGCCGGCCATATCCTCGCCGAAACATGCGAAGCACATCAATATGGCTGAAGAATAGATGCCCATTAAGGGGCTGTTAAATTCTATAGAGAAGTTACTTGGATTTCAATTCTAACCGTTCTCTAACCAACCTTATTTTTCCAGACATCGTCACAGAATGTATCGGTTCTGTAGGGCGATTGAGTATGTTTCTCCATTCGGATTGATCTTTTAGTGATACTCGCAAAATCGCCTTTCCATTGCTGAAATCCATTAGCCGCCAATCTTCGACGGGGGCGATTTCTGCGATTTTGGACTCGAGTTCTGCGCGATTTTGACAATTTGAGACGGCCAGACCGATCCACCGACGCTTTTCGCGGAGTGCCTTCGTCAAACGCTTGGCCATGGTGCGCCGACAGTCGTCGGACTTAACAGGCCTCGTACACTCGGCACCAATTGATGGACGACTCAGAGGACCAGGGGCAGGAGCCGACAATTTCCGATGTTGTTAGAAATCTTGTCAGTCCATCCACCCTCCCTCATGTTGTCCTACTCGGTTTGGCAGGGACTGGGCTATACATGCTATCGGCATCTGATTCCGATTCATTGTTCGCCATCGGAATCGCAGGATATATTGGGCTTTCAATTGGTTATGCGCTGACTGCATGGATGCAGGAAATGGATGTGATCCATCGATTCAGCCATTTCCAGACCCTTGCAAAGAAGGATATTGGATTGTTAGAGAAGATGATGATGTATGTCATACGAATCTTCACTTCTTGGATTTCGCCGATTCTACTCGGGCTGATCCCATTTTTGCTGGTTGCTGGATTCCTGAACTCAGAATCTGGAAGCGAACAAGTCGACTATTGGGCCATGGCTCTCGGTGGTCTGTTTATTGTTTGGTCACTGGCCCAAGGACGTGCGCTGGCGACCAGTCTCCGTATTTTCGTCGGTGGTCGAGCCGCACGAATCGATTCGATTCATCGCTCTTCGCGCCGCATCACATCAACGACGATGCACATGATGATTATTGGGGCCTTTGCGGGACTCACATATTGGGCGCTCGTTTCAGGTGCAAAGAGTGCAGAGGACATGGGCGCCTTGGAGAGGATGGGACCAGTATTGTTCGCAATCGTGGCGGTGGCAATTCAGGCGGCTCTCTTCTGGTATACAACAGAGCGACGTGTTATTGATTCTGAGCGCAAGGATACCGCCGCCTTTGGATTCGCATGGGGGCTCTTCATGCAGATCTTTGTCACCTGGCATCTGCTCAGCGCATACAGGCGATTCATATCCGATGATTGGGGCATCTTCACAATGATTGAAGAATTCCTCTTGATGGTGATTACCGTCATTGCCGCCATCTGGAGTTTGGCCAAGAATACGCACAGCCGCGGGTTCAAATTGTTCACGAAAGAGAATGCCGTATTCTGGGGCTTGTCATTTGGTATGGCCTACTCTGGTTCCATCGCGATGATTGCAGTACTAGGCTCCAAACTTTCTGGAGGAGCCATTAGCGCTTTTGGGATGTCTGCCACCATCGGAATTGGACACCTGATCACCGCGGCAACCATGATGTGGATTCATGCTTGGAGAATTGGGCAACTTTCGCGCTGGTTGGATTCGGCAAGAGAAGAAGGAGAGGATGAAGACACGGTTGATGAATCCGAAGAAGAAGAGGTTGGAGATGATGATGGTGATGGTGATGATGCGCCAAAGGAAATCGAATTGGACATCCCTCCACCCGTCACTGAGGACGAGGAAATCGAATTGGTGGATTTGGATTAAACCAAACCATCCGATGTCCCGCGTGGCAGGCCACTGACCACAGCAACCACTCGCATTCGCTCTTGAAGATCGGGTGAAACTCGAGCGCCGATGATGACTTGAGCGTCAATCGACAGGCCTTCAGTAAAGGCATTTGCAACCGCTTCCACCTGCTTGAGAGTCATGTGGGGTCCCCCTTCAACCTGTAACAAGCAGCCTGTTGCACCTCCAACAGAAAGTGCGGCAAGGGGAGATGATCTAGCTCGCTCATACAATTCTTGAGCCTCATCACAATGCCCCTCAGCAACGAGGAGAGTCGACCCTCCTGACTTGGATACGATGGCCCTTAAATCCATCAAATCAAGATTGATCAATCCGACGTTTGCAAGGGTTCGCATCAAACCCTCTGCAAGTTCTTCGACCCATGCTGAACCCTGTTGCCAATCCACACCTCGCTCTCTGGCTTGCCAAGCCATTCGATCAAGGCTGAGTTCAACACAAACATGGCTGACATTGGACAAGCGTGAGAGGGCCGCTTCGGCGATTTGTTGGCGCTCACTTTGGGCCTCAAATGGGATGGCGGCCACGGAAATCACTAGGCAACCCGCTTGCGCAGCCTGGCGTGCGAATTCGATTGAGGCGCCTGAGCCTGAACCCCCGCCCAATCCAGTCAACAGTAGAACAAGTTCAGCACGTTCTAGGAAATGGGATGCAATCGGCTGGAGCGTTCGCATACGTGCTTCGGCCAATTGTGGCATACCGGCACACCCTACTTCTGAAGGTGTATCTCCGAGTAGCAAACAGTTCGCGTGCCGCACGCCATCCATGGAAGATTCGTCAGCATCGACGAGTGTGAGGTCAACCCATTCGGAGACTCGGGCTTGGGCTGCCTTCGCCCATGTACATCCCAAACTGCCGATTCCGGCAATGAGTAACTCACCCTCCTCCATGGTGTGTCTTGAACCCGAGGGGCCATGAGGATTGTGTGAATCAATCTCGTCCGATATATCTGGAATATCTACGGCGAGCGTCCCTAGCCCAAGCGTTGTCAGGCTCTATTTCCAACACCCGATCATAGTATTCTACAGCGATTTCAAATTCAGAGAGATGTTTGCCGTAAAGATAGCCCAGATTGGAGAGGACCGGGACACAATCTTTTGCAGCCACAAGCATTGACAACAATATTTTCTCGGCGCCAGACAAATCCATTCTTTCCATGAGCGTCTCAGCCTCTTCAAGTTGCGCCAATTGCTCTTCTGAGAGGTCGTATGTATTCTCCCATGTTCGCTCCGACATGTGCCTTGGGAGGGGCCTGAGGCTATTCACAACTGCGTCTGGTTGCTCGCGACGCGGGCGCACGAGATTCGATGCACTGCGGGGTCTTTCCGTCGTGTCTGTCAAGGAACGTTTATGGAGGGTATTCAATTCGACGGCTCACCATAGGTGAGTCCACATTATGTCAGCATCAACTCACCGTGTTCGACACATCCTCGTCGGGCTGCTTGTTGTGGTGCTCATTGCTGGCTCGACTCAAGCACGGCCTTCGGGCATCACAGGTGATGAAGCAGAGGGTGCGACAGATGTTGCCAAAACTGGTTGTACTTGCCATTCTGGGAATGCAATTGCACCTGATAATTCTGTGACAGTCTTGGTTGCGGACGTGCCTTACCACTTTACCCCTGAACAGTCTTACGAACTGATTATCGGAATCATTGGAGGTCCAGAGATTGGCGGCACTGCTTCAGCTGGGTTCTCGATGAGAGTGTCGGATGGCATGCTATCTGCTGGACCCGGGTATGAGGACATGGTTCAGAATGGTGACGACTCAATGTCACTCACCCATACTCAAGCAGGTAGCAATCCGACCGATCGGTCTTGGACAATCATTTGGACCGCCCCCGCAACTGGCGGAGATGACGTGACCTTCTGGTTGGCAGGGAATAGTGTCGACGGAGATGGTTCGCCCGCAGGTGATGCATGGAATCGACTATCATTCTCATTGGGAGAGGGAGATGATTCTGGCAATACCCGAACTATCTTCGCCGGCGATGGTGATGTAACACCCCCGGCTGCAGATCACGGCCACATCGATTTACATCACATGGGAGCCCCATTCAGAGCCCATTGGCTTGGCCTTCTCGGGTTCGGGGCAGTGGTCGCTGTGATTCTATTCTGTGGATTCTTCTTACGATATGGATTCAGCCGCCATTATGAGGGGCGTTCCAATTTGGTCCGTCTGCGGATGAAGCATCTGCGAAGAGGTGATCAACTTTGAGCGATGATGTCGTCATGCGGCTGCTTCGGCAGGTAAAATCTGGAGAGGTTAGCCTTGAAGATGCGAGGGCAGCCCTAGATGGGGTCAACCTCACCGAGGAAGAGTATGTCACTGCGGTCGACCATGGTGTGTTCAATACTCCTGAACCCGGCACCATTGTCCGCTCCAGTATTTCTCCAAGTGCTTCTTCCTGGTTGGTCACATTCGTATTTGTTTGGGGATTGTTCTGGACGATTTATTGGTCAGGTGGTTTGGCTTACGGCCTCTTCAATCACTGGGACCAGCAATTGCTTTCATTCTTCATGGCGATGATGTTGACAACCCTGATTATCATGGGCATTGTTTACCTCAAGTGGGTTATGCCTGACACAGTCATTGTGAAGCATCGCAGGAACAAGTATATCGGACCGAAGGACCCTGAAAGTTGGGTCGAATATGAGGTGTGAAAATGGCTAGGCAATTCAGACTTCGTCCCGCACCCGGCGCCACCAACGATACAGATTCCAGCCGTGTTACAACAACATTGGATCGACGTCGATTCATGAAATACACATTCAATGCGGCAGGTGGTGTCATCGCCATGGCAAGTTTGGGTGCGGTGGGCTTTGCATCATTCCTGATGGGGCAAGCTGCTTCAGGTGCCGAAGATACCGGCGTCAAATATTGGGTGCCGAAAGGCCAAGAAGACACCGTTTGGTATGGCGCCTTACACGAACAAGTCATGAAGAAATCCGATTTGGTCGCCGAGGCTGCAAATTCCGATACTGGCATGGCTGGTGCCCAAGGAGTATGGAGTGGATTACCTGTGAATATCGTATACATCCCTCACGAAGAAAATGAATCCAAGCCACCTGCTGAAGGTGTGCCCCGAATCCAGTTTGGAGAAGGGAGAGATTCTGCTGGCTCATTTGTTGGGCACGGCCGTGAAATCTTCGATGTTACACTAGAGGATGGGACTCCTGATTTGGCATTGCAACCACACGACAACATCCTTCTTTTGTTCAGCCGTTGCCCCCACCTGTGTTGCATTCCCGGTTGGCAATTGGTCGCCAATGATTTCACCGCCGATACTTGGCTACCCGGAGGGGTGGATGCAGGCGGAAACAAATTATTCTGCATCTGTCATTCATCTCGATATGACCCCACAATGCTCGAGAAAAATTCGAACCGGAACCGGAATGATGGTTCAACATTCAACTACTTCGGCGTTCGCCTGACCGGCGGCCCGGCACCAGTGGGACTACCGCTCATCCCATTTGTCGTGACCGATGATGTGATCGAGGGGCTGGACACATACCAGGAATGGTATACTTTCTGTGATTGAGGTGAATATGATGCTGCAAGTTTGGTTATTGGGTCTCTTTATCGCTGTCATTACAGTCACCGTTGCCTTCACACTGAGGAAGGAAAACGAGGAAATGCCACGGAAGGAAATTTTGCGCGCAGTCGAATCCACAGGGAAACTGGGATTGGTGGAGAAATCCTTCCTGTGGGTATTCTCTTGGCTGGACACCCGCTTCCGTGTTCAAGACTATTGGGCGATGTCCCGAGATGCTTACCACAGCATGCACCGACAAATGCCACTTACACATGCAGAGAAATACAAATTACGTATCATTTGGTATTGGTATCCACTGTATTGCCTCGGTGGAATTTCGTTCCTCGCATTCATTATTCTCGTCATCACCGGAACGATTCTGGGGATTTACTACGTACCGGGTGGAGAAGGAGATCCAACGCCCGCTTACTCCAGTATGGAATTCATCATGACGCAGTTACCTTTCGGATACATCATTCGTTCAATCCATCATTGGACGACACACTTCATGGTGGCCGCGGTTTTCTTACACATGTGTCGTGTATACTTCACAGGTGCATACCGAAACCCGCGTGAACTCAATTGGTTGATTGGTGTTGGACTCATGTTCTTCACAATCTTCTTTGGATATTCGGGCTATTTGCTGCCGTGGGATAGTCTCGCCTTCGGCGCAGCGACGATTGGTATTAACATGGCAAATAGCACACCATTGATTGGGTCTTGGGTTGCGAACGCTATGTTCGGCGGAACCAGTCTTTCGTATCAGACGGTCACCAGGATGTATTTCCTGCACGTTTTCATCCTCCCCGTCATTGTCACTGGACTGATTATTGTCCACTTGTTTATTGTCTGGGTTCAGGGTATCGCGGAGCCGCATTGATCGGAGGGGTAAATCATGGGACTTATCGAAAATCTTGGCCGTATCGCGGACACCTATGTTCGTGAAAAGGAAAGCCTGCAATCTGCCGACAATGAGCGTAGGCGAGTGTTTGTGGGTCATGCTTTCTGGCCGCATGAAGTTCTGCGCGATGCAATTATTTTGGCAGCCATGGTCGCTGTTCTCAGTTTTTATTCTTGGTTGATTCCTCCACCATTACACAGTGCGGCCGATCCATATGCACAAGCTGGATTCGTATTCCCCGATTGGTATGTGTTGTTCAGTTACGGATACCTTCGCTGGGGCGAATATTTGCCACAGTTTGACATACCGGCTGGACCGATTGGAGATTTCTTTGGTCAGCCAGTCATCGCGTGGAATGCGGCATGGTGGGGTGCAGCAATCACCGGTTTGCCAGTGATGATTTTGACACTACCTCCTTTCTTGGGCGGACGGGCAAAGCGCGGCGTCGAAGACCCGTGGTTTGCTACATGGGGAGCCGTTTACCTCGCCCACGTTTGGTTCATCAGCGTCTTTTCAATCAACATTTTCTTAGAATTATATGGGAAGAATCGTGCCGACTTTTGTCAATTAAATTCCCATGCCGGGCTGAATTGTGGGACGCGTGAGCCTTGGCTGGCAGAAGTGTTCAACGCTGTACCTTGGATTTTAACTGGGATTTTCATATGGATCGCCCTCTACATGGGCATTCGTTGGTTTTTGGTCAAATCGATTGGCGCCCGGACCACCCCTCAACTGGGTAAACAAGTTTCCATGGGTACGCTCATTGTGACCGTTCTTCTGTGCACCATGACATGGCCAGTCTATGACAACGGATTCTGGGACCAAGGTGGGCTCGGTGCGATGGATGATGTGTCCGCATTGGAAGAACTCCGAGGGCAACCTGTGGATACACTTGTTGACATCAATGAAGGACATCATTGGGAATCGATTGAAGCAGATTGCCTGACTTATGAGCAAAGTCTCGCAAGCGAGGTATGGCTAAATGAGAAATTTGAAGGAGAAGATGCCTACAGTCGTTCTGATTTCTGTTTGGTCACAGCCAGTCAATTCTTGAATTGGGGAATCTACCAGCCCGTTCAGCGAAATCTGATTGATTTCAGTGGAGTCAACCATCACGTCGATACGAGCAATGGACGCAATGGAGTATCTGAGGAATGGGCAGAAACCGGTAACGATGATACGGGTGAAATTGCGATTGATGGGACTTGGTCAATGCAGATTGAAGACTTTGGTTTACAAACAGTGTATGTCGATTTGGCTTGCGGAGAGCGCTCAAGCGAATGGGGCATCGGTGAAGGCTCTGGGATTCTAACCGTTCGAGATTCATCAGGATCCACAATTAAAGAGGGTGCTTGTGAAAACACCTTGATGAAGTTAGCACCTGGTGATTACACAATCGAATTCTCAACACTATGGACGGGTGTCAACTCCTCATACACAGTCTTTGCAAGCGTGAATGTGGCCGCATACCAACCACTATTGCTGGGGGACAATGGGCAGGCACTCAATCGCAATGACCCTGCAAATCTAACATTGGCAGGTGTAGGATTGGACATTGCAAGCCTATCGGATTACATGGTCGAAAATCCAACCTATCACAAGAACCCGAAGAGTTTGGATGCCAAGTTGATTTACTCGCTGTTCATTCCTTGTCTGGGTATCGGAGCAATCGTATTCATGCTCATGAGAAGCATGGCTCGCGGATATGAATATGAAATGAACAAGTGTTACGGATGCGACCTTTGTGATGATGCTTGTCCAGTTCGTTTGTTCAATGCTGGTGACAAATTAAACATCATTTACAATACTTGGAACAACGAAGACGATGGCGTTCCGATGTATTCGTGCCTGACCTGTTCGGCCTGTACCAACGCTTGTCCGCAGTTGGTCGACTACGACTCCTACGTCGATATGCGTAGGGCCCTCGTTGTCGGTGGACCTCCCGCATCCAATATCCCTCACACCGTTCTGCAAGCAGTGCTCGCTGCAGAGGCCGAAGAAGAGAGGGATTCTGACTTCATCTCAGTCGAGGATTACCCGATTGATTCCAGTATCGGATATTATCCTGGCTGTGTCGATTATCTGGACCAAGAAATGATCTTCAGTCACATCAATGAGGGTGAAATGAATCTTGGAGATGCGACCACCTCTGCATTCACTTTGTTCGAGGAAATGGAAAAGGAAGTGTCCTATCTCGGTCGCGATTTCCTGAAGTGCTGTGGACACGATCAGAAGTGGCAAGGCATGGACGAGGTATTTGAGAAATTGAAGGCTTACAACCAAAAGAAAATCCAAGCCAGTGGCATCGATACTCTCGTATCCAGCTGTGCTGAGTGCTTCCGCACTTTTGCCAAGGATTACGAACTTGAAGGTATCAAGGTCATGCACACCACCGAGTTCCTTACAGAGAATGGATTCGACATGAACCTGAAGGCTGAAGAAGACGTCACAGTGACGTATCACGACCCCTGCAGATTGGGTCGCCAGATGGAAATCTACGACGGGCCACGTGACCTCGTAACCGCTGTCGATGGTGTGGAACTCGTCGAGATGGAACACCATGGCGAGGATGCACTCTGCTGTGGTGTATCCAGCATGATGTCATGCAACGAGGACAGTCGAGCACTTCGTGTGCAGCGATTCGATGAGGTCCGTGCAACTGGAGCGGATATCATGCTCACATCATGTCCAAAGTGTGTATCCCACTTCGAGTGTCTCAAGTTTGAAGGTGATCCAAAACACGACTTTGAAATTCTGGATGTTGTGTCCTTCCTAGCAAGACAAGTCGAGGCGAAGAAGCAGGCGTGAGACAGTTGGTCACCATTGACCGAGATTGGATTTCGGGCTTCATGATTGGACCTTTGGCGACGGGTACAGTTGCGATTGCATTGTCTTGGAAAGCCGCATGGATCGGTATGGTCTGTGATTTCATCATCGGATTTTTCCTCATTCTAATCGCGTTGGGATATGACCGGCCGAATATGGCCAAGGGCACAATCTGTGGATTTATTGTCGCCGTGCTGCTGTCTATTCACCCACTGTGGTTGAGCTTCTTTGCATAGGGAAGTATTGAGAAGAGGGAGTTCCCCCCACCATTCATGACAACGCGAAAGGAGTTGGAGGCGCGCCGCTTAGGCGAGGCAGCCAGAATCCGATTGGCGCTGAATTCTATGCGTACAGAAGCGCGAGAGAAAGTCAAAGGTGGACCTGGGACTGTTGCATTCGTCAAAGAAGAACTGTGCATTGGATGTGACCAATGTAAAATCGTCTGTGATGACGATGCCATCGAATTATACGATACACCGTTGGCAAGTCCTATTCTAAACATTGATGTCAATCGAAAAGCCAAGGTCCTGAGAGATCCTTGCACGGGATGCCGTTTGTGCGTATTGGCTTGTCCAACGGATGCAATTATCATGATTGACCGTTAATAACCATTGATTACTGTGAACGGGAGCGAGCATCATGGGAGAAGATGACCCTGTCCGGTTTGGGGCAGAGTTCGGACCAGATTCGATGTCTGGTACAACGAAAGGGGTCGGATTGGCCACCTTCAAGAGATTGGTTTGGATTTCCAATCTCGGAGGCCTTCTTCTGGTTGCAATTGCTCTAGAAATGGCGATTGCATACAAGATGTTCTGGTGGGCACTGGCGACCGGTATAGCGGGGGTGATTGTCGCATTATTCCCTTCAAACTACGAAATCATGGGGATGGACGCACCACCTGAAATGGCTGATGAAGACACTCAGGATGGCTAGACTAATTCTTCGCTTCGGCTGCCATGGCCAACATCGCAATCTCTGCAACAAGCATGTGCCAATGGTTTCTGCGCGAGCGGATTGATTCATCCTCAATTTCACGAGGTGAGAGGAATACCGAAGAAGGTGAATTCAAATTGGCCATTTCGCCCTTTTTGGCATTGGCACGGTAGAACCATCCGCCAACGCGTCCATTGGCACAATAGGCGACAGGCTCTATCACCATAGAATCCCAAGAAAGGCCGCTGGGGACCCCCTCTTGAATTAGGAAATTTTCAGCCTCAGTACCCCCTTTCCCATAGGTGAGACGATTCATCTTTCGATTGGAGAGATTCAGCAACTCCTCTCCAGATTGAATCTCTAAGATTCCTAGCCCATATGTCCCAGAGTCATTTTTCACAAACAACGTGGGTTTTCCCTCAATTCCATATTCGTCATATTTCGTTTGAATGTGGGTGAGGAAATTGTCCACTTCAGCTGCCAATAATGTTCGGCAAGTTTCCTTCTCAAGGCACTTGTCTTCAGAAACCACCCAGTGTGTAGACAAAAGCCATGGGTCGACCCCCAATAATTCAGCGACTTCATCCAGAAGTGGTTGAGCTGCTTTGAAGTGGTCAGATTTACGTCGTTGATACCACCCCATATGGGGTGGCGGCAAAATCGGCACCCCCAAATCAGGTAACGGACCACTCGTGAGATCATTGTTGAGTAATATGAGGTCAGGGGTGGCTCCTTGAATTGAGACAGGGGTTCCTTCTTCAACGTCTAGAATTCCGATTGTTACAGCATATCCTTCATTTTCCAATATGGTCCTGAGTGATTCGATATTTGCCTCATAAGCCGGGTTCCGGGTATGATGTTCCGGCCAAATGTGGATGTGTCGTAAATCCCCAATGGCATGACGGAAATGTTCTCCAATATCTCCATCTCTTAGATTGTTGAATCCGGCAGGATATTGATTTGCATCGACAACAGTAACCTTCCAATGGGCATCTCGAATGTCGACAGAACCGTAAATTGGCATCTCCATCGCGGCTCGTTTTTCTGCAAACCACTGTTCCAATTCGGAACGCTTTGACTCGATTTTCTCTTCGAGATCCGACAGGATATCCGGGCCTTGATACTTCATCAATCCACATCCTCCAGCAATGTCATCAAGTCCTTGCCGTGACGGCCAAGGCCTCCGTCAACCAGGTGCATTGAGCGGAAAAGGCGCAACCCCAATGAAATCTCCGGCTGTCCCACAAACATCCCAGAAATGGATGGGATATCATTTGCATATTCGGCAGCGTGACCCTTGAGTTCGTGTAATAGATTGTCAATCATTGTAGGGGATGTCGCTCTACCTGCTGGAAGTTTCGGTCTGCTGACTATGTCCGTAGGTAGATGGGTTAGAGCTGCGGCTTCCCTCAATCCCACTTTTTCCACGCCACCAGACAACTTCCAACCAAGAGGGAGGCTGCTCGAAGCAGCGAGATGGGATGAACCCAGAAATGGAACCCGGACCTCAAGGCCGTGGGCCATACTATGACGATCCACTAGGCGAAGTTGGAAATTTGTCAGTTGACCATGATTCAATTCGTAATCCAGTGTAGTTTCTAAATCCGAAAAGCAATTCTCCGGATTGTGATTGGCACGCCAACCCGATTGCTCGATAGTCCCCGAGACCAATTTTCTTGCAAATGGATGATTGGAGGCATCCAATCGTGAACGGATTTGTTCGCGATGTTCTTGCAAATTTTTGTAGCGTGGATAACCCGCGTGAAGTTCATCAGCTCCTTGCCCACATAAGCCGACTTTTACCGACTCGGACATCTTTTCGAACAATGGTTGGAAAAACAGGACTGTGAAATCAAGGTCCTCTCCAAACCAACTTAGATTGGGAAGTGAATCTTCAAACGCCCCCTCTTCCAATATGTGCTGATGATGTTGTAAATCCAACGCACTACACACACGTTCTGCAGCAACCCAATCGGGGTTGTCCTCAGATTCCGCAACTGTCCAACAGGCTGGTAGAGGATATCCAGTGCGTTCTGAGGCTTCGTGCGCAAGGGCCGCAACCATTGCAGAATCTAGTCCACCACTCAGAATGATACCAAGTGGAACATCAGACATCAGGCGGTCGGCAACCGAACTGGTAAGGGATTCAAGCAGAGCAGGTGCATCCTGTGACGATACCCAGTTTCCGCTGCTGGATTGCTGAGAATTCATCACCCAACTCTTTTTTTCATCCAGAACTGCACCGCTATCGCCCAATTTCCAGATTTCGATCGTCCCGGCTTGAACAGAATAAACGTCATTGAACAAGGTCGTTTCATCGAGAGGATATTCAAAGGCAATTCGAGCAACCAATGCATCCATGTCAAGGGTTGGTTTGTGTGCCGGGTGGGCCCTCAAAGATTTGACTTCCGAACCGAAGAGGAGGGTCCCCTCTTCTGTAACAGTTCGAACGAGAGGTTTGACACCCAGCCGATCTCTACAAAGAAAGAGGCGCTCTCGATCGGCATCCCATAGAGCGAAGGCCCAAATTCCATCGAGTCTCTGAACCCAAGTGAAATCATCCAAGCGTGAGTGGTATGCAGCCAGAATGGTTTCCCCATCACCTTTGGTGCGAAAGGCGAACCCCCGTTCTTGGTTTCGAATACTTTGATGATTGTAGATTTCACCATTCATAATCAATACACTACCGTCGTCCGAAAATAGTGGCTGATCAGAGCCAACGAGGTCGACTATGGACAGGCGCGTGTGTCCAAATCCCACCCCTCCTTGGGAACAAGATTCAGACCAAGAACGAATTCCATCGGGGCCTCGATGATTCAGCAATGACGCCATAGAATGGGCCATTTCAGCATCATCGCCATCTGGACCGAGTAGCCCAGCAATACCGCACATATCCAATGGGGTGAGTTGGATTCATTTCAAGTCGCGGGAAAGCCAACCATCCCAGAATCATGTGTACATGACCATAGTGATGGCCAGTGCGAGCATGGAAAACAAGTATGCGAAGATGTAGAGACCCTGACTGGGAGCATCGTCGGTCAGTGGTGCCGCTTCTTCGGACATGGTTGGCCCACTAGAATTCGCTTTGTAAACGTAGCGTGAAGTCAAGGAGCCATCACAAGAATGGAACAATGAATAGCACCGCAGCGAGAGGAATCAAAACCATGGTTGCGTTGTCATCGATCCATCGCAGTTTAGGAAGTTCTGAGGCCATGGTGAGTGGCGCCATGAAAATCGCCATCCAGTAAGGGGTACCAAACAAATACCCAGAGCCGAGCCAGCATATTGCACAAACGATTGTACCGATCGCATACACCTTCTGATTATCCAGCCCCATTCGCCGTGCTTCGCCCATGCTGGGGTCGCCGAATGCTAGAGAGAAAATGATAGGATAGATGAGCCAACCCGCATGTTGGTCGCCGGTCCCAGTCCACGGCGATAAAGCGACGATGGTGATGGCAATCGACATCCCCCCCCAAGCCAGTGCACTGAATTGATGTTTTTCGTACTCTCTTTGGCCGACGATTAGAATTCCGAATTTCATTCGGATTAACTCCCCGAAGAAGAAAATGATTCCAATCATTGCTGCAAATTGAACAGGCGTTTGTGAGAAAGGATCTGCAATCGTATTTCCATGCTCAAAATATACCCAAGGGACGATGATCATTCCAACGTGGATAAATCGCCGGAAAATATGTCCCCCGCGTCCACCAATACTGTGCTTAACGTGATCTGCTTGATACTCGATTTCAGACATGTCCTAACCTCGTTGAAGCATGCTCAGGGCTTCTTCAATGGATAGGCGGCCTTCACTTAGGCCCTTGAGGGCATCGGCGAATTTTGGATGCGAAAGCAAATATTC